>JAZNBQ010000087.1:0-22365 GCA_045587065.1 Acutalibacteraceae bacterium
TACAAGCATCCCCGGATGCGGTTTCTTCATCAATTCCCAGCATTACAAGAACTTTGGTTAATACCGTATGACGTTCGTAAATTCTCTTAGCTTCACCTAACCCATCTTTGGTCAGGACGATATAACCATCGTTGTCAACAATAATATAACCTGCTGATTTTAATTGCCCAACCGCACGACTAACACTGGGTTTGGAATAATTCATATGCTCTGCTATATCTATAGACCTGACGGAAGATTTTTTCTGGCTAAGGACATATATTGTTTCGAGATACATCTCGCCCGAAGGTTTTAATCCCATAATCTACTCTCCAAAATAAAACTAATTACTATTGTTAGGATACCACAAAGAAAGCGAAAAATCAATTATATCCTTTCATTGATGTTCACAAAGTCGGTAAAAAAGGAGATTTTTTCTAAAAAAGCTATTGACAAATCAACGAATATCGATTATACTATCTCAAGGTTAGCGATGGCTAACTATATTTTAGAGCTAACGGTTAGCGGAAACTAACCGCTACATAATACGGTGGTAACGGATATGAATTTGAGAGAAGTAGAAGAAGGAAAAGAATACATTATTCAGAAAATCAACACAGACGATGAAGAGCTGAATGCTTTTTTGTTTTCTCTCGGTTGTTATAGTGGTGAAACCATTACGGTGATTGCCCACCGCAAAGGCGGTTGTACCGTTTCCATTAAGGATGCTCGATATAATATCGACAAACAATTGGCAGAAGCCATTATTGTATAAAGTAAAAAATAAGCTACGGCTTATTTTTTTAGCCCAACGGTTAGCGGTGGCTAACTAACATTTGTAACTTTATCCGAAAGGATCGATATAAGGTAAAGAAGCAGGAGGATGAAACCCATGAGAATTGCTTTAACAGGCAACCCAAACTCAGGTAAGACCACAATGTATAATGCTTTGACCGGCTCAAATGAGAAGGTCGGCAACTGGGCAGGTGTTACCGTAGATAAGAAAGAACGCCCGATTAAGAAAGCGTATGCAGGAAGTGAGCAGATCACTGCCGTTGACCTTCCAGGTGCATACTCTATGTCTCCCTTTACAAGTGAGGAAAGTATCACAAGCTCGTATGTAAAGAATGAAAACCCCGATGTTATTATCAATATCGTGGATGCGGATAATCTGAGCCGCAGTCTGTTCTTCACAACGCAGCTTTTGGAGCTTGGCATTCCCGTAGTGGTAGCTCTGAATAAAAGCGACGTTGCCAAGAAGAAAAACAATAAGATCGACGCGGATGCTCTTTCAAAGAAGCTCGGCTGTCCCGTTGTAAAGACTGTCTCCACATCGGCAGACGGTTTAAAGGCGCTTATTGAAGCCGCTGTTGCACACGCAAACAAGGAACAGACCGCACCTTACATACAGGGAGATATTGACCTCACTGATAAGGCGGTTGTCGAAGCTGCTGACCGTAAGCGCTTTGAGTCTGTCAATAAAATCGTAAAAGATGTTGAGAGACGTAAAGTTCTCACTAAAGATAAAAATATTGGCGACAAAATTGATGCCATTCTCACAAACAAGTGGCTTGGTATTCCGATTTTTGCTGCTGTAATGTTCCTTGTTTTCTATATTTCTCAGACAACACTCGGCACTTGGATTGCCGAAGGCGTAGAGGTCGGAGATACCTTTATCCCCGGTCTTGTGCCTCTCCTTGAGATGTTCCAAGGATGGGTTGGCGGTTTACTTGAAAATGCTAATCCTCTGATTTCTGCTATCCTTGTTGATGGCGTTATCGGTGGTGTGGTTGCCGTTGTTGGATTCTTACCTCTCGTTATGGTGATGTATTTCCTCATTGCTCTTTTAGAGGATTGCGGATATATGTCCCGTGCAGCAGTTGTTCTTGATCCCATCTTCAAGAAAGTAGGCCTTTCCGGTAAGTCTGTTATTCCTTTCGTTATTACCGTAGGTTGTGCTGTTCCCGGTATTATGGCAAGCCGTACCATTCGCAACGAACGTGAGCGCAGAGCAACTGCTATGCTTGCGCCTTTTATGCCTTGCGGTGCGAAAATTCCCGTTATTGCCCTGTTTGCCGGTGCCTTCTTTGAAGATGCTTGGTGGGTTAGCGCACTTATGTATTTCGCAGGAATTGCTCTTATTTTCCTTGGCGCATTGCTTATCAATCTCATTACGGGTTACAAGGCAAGAAAGTCTTTCTTCATTATTGAGCTTCCCGAATACAAGGCTCCTTCTCTTTGGGGTGCATTTAAGTCTATGTGCTCCCGTGGTTGGGCGTATATTATTAAAGCCGCAACCATCATCCTCCTTTGCAATATGGTAGTACAGCTTATGCAGACTTTTACTTGGAGTTTTGAGGTTGCTGAAAGCGCAGATTCTTCCATCCTTGCATCTATCGCTTCTCCTTTCGCTTATTTGCTTGTTCCCATTGTCGGCGTTCTTTCTTGGCAGTTGGCAGCTGCGGCTATCACCGGCTTTATCGCTAAAGAAAACGTTGTCGGTACTCTCGCTGTTTGCTTTGTTGGTCTTGAAAACCTCATTGATACCGAAGAACTCGCCCTTATGGAAGGCGCAGGCGCAGAGGTTGCAGGCATTATGGCAATTACCAAAGTTGCCGCCCTTGCATACTTGATGTTTAACCTTTATACTCCTCCTTGCTTTGCGGCTATCGGTGCTATGAATGCCGAAATGAAGAGCGCAAAATGGCTTTGGGGCGGTATCGGACTTCAGCTTGCAGTTGGTTACACTGTGGCATATCTTGTTTACACCATTGGCACGCTTATCGTTGGTGGTACTCTTAATGTTGGTGCTGCAATCGGCGGTGCTATTGCTGTAGCGGCTATAATTGCTGTTGTAGTTGCCCTGATTATCAGCAACAACAAAAAGATGAAAGCCGAGTATGCGCTAAAAGCTACCAAATAATTTATCTCAGTTAGGATTTTGATTATGGAAAATGTTATTGTTGTTTTAATATTAGTTGCTATTGCGGCAGGCATCATATGGTATCTTATCCGTGCAAAAAAACGTGGAGAAAAATGTATCGGTTGCCCTTATGCTAAACAGTGTAGCAGTAAGTGTAGCGGTAGTTGTTCCTCTAAATCAGATAGTCAATAACTCCATAATTGAACAATGTAAAAATAGCGGCAAGGAACATTCCTTGCCGCTATTTCTGCAAAGCTTCTTTAAATTCTGATCAAAACACTTTATAAGATACCTATATTAAGTTCTACATTATCCATAGTATAATTGTTTCTGTTATCAACGTCGATACCAAAATGATGACAAGGGCGGTTTAACACAGGATAATACAGATACGTCATGCGTCAAAAATATCAAGACAAACGAGAAGTGAAAATGCATAAATAGAATTGCTTAGTCTTGGTCGAGTGGGAATAATTCTCAACAACAACACTTAAAAGCCACATTAAAAAACGCGTTGCCGTTCATAAAAATGGCAACGCGTTTTTTATACCTTTTTCACTGAGGGAGAAAATTTGCCCCTTTTTTCTCCTTTAAGGCCCCTTTTTTAACGCCTTTTTTCGATATTTATCTTGATATTTCACTGCTATTGTTATATAATGTGTGTAAATGTGGTTCAGTATGCCCATAATAATACTAAGGGGTAAAATACCCTTTTTGTAGCGGCTTTTGTTTGCCAATACATTCTATATTACATAGGGAGTAATAAAATGGAACGTTTTGAAAATAAAGTTTGGCTTGCCACACCTACAATGCATGGAGAAGAACTCCAATACGTAAAGGAAGCCTACGAAACAAACTGGATGAGTACGGTGGGGGAAAATATCAACGAGGTTGAAAAAATCGCCGCCGAAAAAGCCGAGATGAAATATGCGGTTGGTCTGTCTTGTTGTACTGCCGCTCTCCATTTAGCTGTAAAACACGCAGGAGAAACCTTGTACGGAAAACCTGCTATCAGTCACGGCGCGTTAGAAGGCAAACGAGTTTTCTGCTCCGATATGACCTTTGACGCCACTTTAAACCCTGTTGTTTATGAAGGCGGCATTCCTGTGTTTATTGACACAGAAGCTGATTCATGGAATATGGACCCTGTAGCTTTGGAAAAAGCCTTTGAAATGTACCCTGACGTAAAGTTGGTGGTTTCTGCCGAGCTTTACGGCTTCCCGGGTCGTATGGATTTAATAAAAGAAATCTGCGAAAAGCACGGCGCTCTTCTTATTGAGGACGCGGCAGAAGCAATGGGCGCTACCATTAACGGCAAACAGTGTGGTTCTTTTGGCGACTATTCTGCCATCAGCTACAACGGCAACAAAATTATAACCGGTTCTTCAGGCGGTTGTTTGCTTACCAACGATATTGAGGTTGCAAACAAGGCTCGCAAGTGGTCAACCCAAGCAAGAGAAAATGCTCCTTGGTATCAACATGAGGAGGTTGGCTACAACTATCGTATGAGCAACGTTATCGCAGGAGTTGTTCGCGGCCAGTACCCACATTTAGAAGAACATATCGCACAGAAAAAGGCAATCTACCAGCGTTACAAGGAAGGCTTTAAGGATTTACCTGTAAAGATGAATCCTATTGTGGACAATACACAGCCTAACTATTGGCTTTCTGCCATGATTATTGATAAAGACTATATGTGCAAACAGGTAAGAGACGATTCTAAGGCTTTGTACGTTCACGAAGAAGGCAAAACCTGTCCTACCGAAATTTTGGAAACTCTTGAAAAGTATAATGCCGAAGGCAGACCTATCTGGAAGCCTATGCACATGCAACCCATGTACCGTATGCACGAGTTTGTGACTCGCGAGGGCAGTGGCCGTTGCAGAACAAACGCTTATATTGCAGGAGGCTGTGTAGACGTTGGAGCAGACATTTTTGAAAGAGGTCTTTGTCTGCCAAGCGACAACAAAATGACTCCTGAGCAGCAGGACGCAGTTATTGAGATTGTAAGAAGCTGCTTTAAAAATAGTTAGTTTAAGAGGGAGCCTAAATGCGTAAATTAAATCTGTTTTTGAAAAGAACTTTTGATATTATTGCAAGTTTAATTGGAATTATTGTTTTTACGGTAATTCCGGTGTTTATTGTCGTTCCTATTGTAATCCGACTAACCTCTAAAGGCCCTGCAATGTATAATCAAGTTCGCATCGGCAAAAATCAGAAGCCGTTCAAAATGTATAAGTTTAGAACTATGATACAGGAGCGTTACGATGCTCAGGGAAACGAAATTATGTCTGAAAAGCGCATCACTCCTGTAGGAAAATTTTTGCGCAAAACCAGCCTGGACGAAATTCCTCAGCTGTTCAACATTCTAAACGGCACTATGAGTATTATCGGACCTCGTCCCATGTTGGACTATCAGGCTCCTCGTTGCATTGGAGAAGAGGTTCTGCGCTTTGAAATGCGCCCAGGTCTTACCGGTTTGGCGCAGGTAAAGGGCAGAAACAACATTATTTGGGAAGAGCGAATTCAGTACGATATTGAATATTTCAAAACTTTTACCTTTTTAAAGGATATTGAAATTATTTTTAAAACCTTCCTTTTAGTCTTTAAAAAAGAAGGAACAGAAGTTAAACCCGAGTATCGCGGTGTAAGCCGTTTCTCCAAGCATTACGTGCCTGAAAGCCAAAAGGAAGAAACAGAAAAAATTTAATTATCTTGTATAGGAGAATGTCCTGTGAAAATGAAACGCTTATGGCACACCCTTCGTCTATGGACAATGCTTAAAAGCACCGACCGTGTTGCCTATCTTAAAAAGAACAAGGTTTTTGGTTTTATTGGAGAAAAGGTTACCATTATGGACCGCAAGGTTCCGCTGTATGCTAATCTTATTCGCATACACAACAACGTGCGTCTTGCTTCCAACGTTACCTTTGCAACACACGATATAACCCACTTTGTTTTAAACAATATGGACCTTGAGGACGGAAAAAAGTTTCCTGAGACTGTTGGCTGTATTGAAATAATGGACAACGTTTTTATCGGCACCAATTGTACCATTGTGGGCGACGTTCGTATTGGCCCCAACGCTATTGTAGCAGGTGGCGCTGTTGTTTCCAAGGACGTTCCGCCTAATAGTGTGGTAGGCGGTGTTCCTGCAAAAGTGATTTGCTCTTTTGACGAGTACGTCGCCAAACGAAAGGAAATGTATCCCACAGAACTGGCTCCAAAAAGCCAGGAAGTTTCCAAGGAGTTGGCAGATTATCTTTGGGAAGAGTTTGAAAAGAATCGCGAGTAATCATTAATTTGGTTGCTACACAAGGAGAATAGATGATGACCGAGTGTAAAATCAGCATTGTTATGCCGGTTTATAATACAGATTCCAAATATTTAGAGTGTGCTGTAGACAGTATACTGAATCAAACCTACGAGAATTTCGAGTTAATTATTATAGATGATGGTTCTGCACCTTCTTGCGCCGAGTTTTGCGACGAAATTCAGCAAAAAGATGCAAGAATCAAGGTAGTTCATCAAGAAAATGCCGGTGTCAGTGCCGCAAGAAACAAGGGTGCAAGTTTTGCAGACGGCGCATACCTTATGTATATGGATTCCGACGACCTTCTTGCCAAAGGAGCGCTACAGGAAGCCGCTACGGCTATTCAAGCAACCAACGCGCCCTTTATTTTCGCCGGACTTCAACATATTAAAAAATATGAAGACTTTTTGGGAACTGACGGTAGCAAAGAACTGCAATACCATCTTTTTGAGAAAGAAGAAATGGATTTTGTAATTCGTTCCTTCTTTACCCAAAGAAACGCCGAGTTTTCCAACGTACAGGGCGTAGGGTCTTTTAACCGAGGACCTTGTGCACGAGTACTAAAGACCGATTTGGCAAAGAAAATTTTGTTTGAAGGCAAGCTTGTCATCGGCGAGGACGTAGAGTGGAACATGAGAGTTCTGCGCGCCTGTGAAAAGGTTTGCTTTGTAAATAGCATTTGGTACGGTTATTTGCTGCTGCCTAATTCCGCAATTCATAAATATTACGGTAACAGAGCAGAACTTTTGGAGACATATCATAATCTGCTGTACCAACGCAATAAGGATTTTTGTGAAAAAAACCCGGTGCCTTACGCCGTCAATATGGCAGTTTCCTTCTATTTGATGGTTGGCACAGAATATTTATCGGCTCAATGCCCATTGAGCAGTAGCCAAAAGCGAAAAGAAATTAAGAAAATTCTGCAAAGAGATCCTTGGACCATTATGCTAAAGCGTAATGTTTTATCTCAGTTACCCACCAGATACAGAGTTTTTCTTATTGCATGTAAGCTTGGCTTGGGAGTTGAAATGCTAAAAGCATGGGGGTTTGTAAAAAGATGATGTTTAAAATAAACAAGGAATGGATGCGTACCAAAGGTACACCTTTGGTATCTGAGTTGTTTCATTATTACGTTGGATTAATGCCATTCCTGTATTTGCTGAATATTCCTATTGTTAATATCAGCCTTGGCACACTCTTGCTATTCTTATTTTTGCCATATTCTGCCCTTTTTGTTTTAGGTTGGTTTAAAGAAAACGACAAAAAAACCAAGAATCTTTGGGCCTGGATTGAGCAGAAATTAAAAAGCCCTGGAAAACTCGTTGGTATGCTCCTTTTTGCAGCATTTTATTTGTATATTTGCATACGCTCCAGCAGCGGTTTGAGCTCCATTGTAATGTCCTTGGCCGCGTTAGTGCATTTATGGGGTATGCTTTGTGGCTCTATTCAAAGAAAAAAGCTTCATCGCATTCTTGTAACCTACGCTATGATTAACGTGGGCTTGGTTGTAATACAAACCGTAGCTTTTTATTTGTTGGATTATCGCATTCAATATCTTCCACAAGTACTTGTACACCAACAGTTCCGCGAAAGTTTTGTTTTCAGAGAGATTCACGGCCTGTTTCGTCCCTCTGCACTATTTTTGGAGCCTTCCCACTTTGTTCAGTATTGTTGTTTTGCCCTTATTTCTTCTCTCTTCCCTGCAGACGGCAAAACAGAACTTGAAAGCTCCATTGTTATTGCCATTGGTTGTGTCTTAACAACCTCCGGTATGGGAATAGGTCTGGTTTTCGGTATTGCTGTTTGGTACTTTGTACTGAAATATCTTGTTACCGGTAAAATTAAGAACTATCGCCTCAAGCAAATTCTTGCTTTTGCTTTTGCTTGTATCGTCGGTCTGTTCTTGATTTTACAAATCCCCTTTATAAAAACTGCTTTAATGAGAGTTTTCTCCTCTGTAGACGGTTACAATGCAATTATCGGCCGTTTGGGATTTTGGAAATTAGAAGACACTGTAGGAACCATGGGCATTATTCCTTTGCTCTTTGGCTACAGTAATACAGCCGAGTTTGGATTCTATCTGACCGGTTTGTTTGATACTATCTATAAATTTGGCTTAGTTGGTTTGTTCTTGCTTTTCAGCTGCTTTGGATGGCTTATGCATTGCAAGAAAAACAATTATGTATGGGGCGCCTGTCTGACATTCTTCGTTTTGTTTGTTGTCGCCCATTTAACCAGCGTTTTCGCTCAGATTTTCTATTTCGGTCTTGTTATTGCAGACGTAATAGCAAAGCCGGACGCGGAACAGCAAAAAGAGGAAGTTACCTCTGACCAAGTCAAAGAAATCAGTTATGGTATTTTACGCGACGTAGCTGCTTTTTGCGACAAGAATCAAATTCAATATTCTCTCGCTTGCGGAACAGCCTTGGGCGCTATTCGTCATAACGGTTTTATCCCTTGGGATGACGATATAGATATCTGTATGCCTCGTGCCGATTATGAGCGTTTCCTTGATATGTACGTTTCAGAAAAATATGAGCTGTATGACGTAAGATATCAAAAAAATTATTCTTACCCCTTTGCTAAGGTGTGCGACAAAAACACCGAACTCTTTGAGCATATTGAAAGTCCTTGCAAATTTGGTGTTTATATTGACGTTTTCCCTCTTGACGGTGTGCCTGAGGATGAGGCTCTACGCAAAAAGCATATGAAAAAACTGTCTTGGGATTTCCGTTTACTTGCGTGGAAGCGTATGCCTAAAGATAAGAAACTAAATTTGCTTCATAAAGTAATTTTGATACTGGCAAAATCGGTGCTTCACGTTGTTCCTGTTCGTTTTTTGGTATGGCAATTGGAACACGACGTTAAAAAGTACAGTTACACAAGATCTAGATACGTTGGGCATTTGGTTTCTCCTTCCCCTTGGGGAACCGATATAAAACCTAAAGAGGTTTTTGAAAATCCTGAACTTCACGTGTTTGAAGATGGTATGTTCTTTGTACCCGGCAACGTACATGAATATCTT
Source organism: Acutalibacteraceae bacterium (assembly GCA_045587065.1). Classification (GTDB taxonomy): domain Bacteria; phylum Bacillota; class Clostridia; order Oscillospirales; family Acutalibacteraceae; genus SFWF01. The sequence goes on from JAZNBQ010000087.1 coordinate 9,241, forward strand.
ACCTTGGAATATGGTAATTATATGAAACTGCCACCGGTAGAAAAACAGGTGGCCAAACATGAATTTTCTGCCTACTATAAAGGCGAATAAGGAGAATATATGAAAGCTTTTGTTTTAGCCGGCGGTCTTCCGCAGATAGAGCTCATTAAGCAATTAAAAGAACGCGGCATCACCACCGTTTTAGCCGATGGCAATCCTAACGCCTTGGCAAGACCCTATGCAGATATTTTTTATCAGCTTGCTATTTTTGACGTAGAGGCAGTAAAAGAAGTAGCAATAAAGGAACAGGTAGACTTTTTAATTACCGTTTGCGCCGACCAGGTTTTACTTGTAGTGGCACAGGTTTCTGAAATGCTTGGACTTCCTTGGTATATTGATTATAAAACCGCTCAACTTGTATCTGACAAAAGATATATGAAAAAGGTCTTTTGGGAAAATAACATTCCAACCTCACGCTACGTAGAAATGACCGAGCTTGAGTGGGACAGAATCTCCCATCTGGAGTACCCGCTTGTAGTAAAACCGGTAGATGCTTATAGCTCAAAAGGTGTTAGAAAAGCAACAAACAAAGAAGAATTAGAGGTTTATTTCGACGAAGCCGCTAAGATTAGCCGTACAGGTGGCGTTATTGTAGAAGAGTTTGTTGCAGGCGACGAAATCAGCGTTGATATATATGTAGAAGACGGCGTTGCAAAACTTTTATGCGTTTCCAATAGCGAGAAAATCAACGACGCTGACCGCTTCATTATTTTCCGTGGCCGTTACCCTGTAGCCGCTTCTCCTGAAATTATGGAGCAAATCCAGAAGGTAGCACAACAAATTGCCGACGCTTTTGGACTTAAGAACTGCCCTATGTTAATCCAGATGATTAACGACGGCAAACGTGTTTCTGTTTTGGAATTTTGTGCGCGTACCGGCGGAAATATGAAGTATTTGCTCATAAAACGCTCTTGCGGTTTTGACGTAATTAAAGCCGTTATAGACCTTACCTTAGGAGAAAAGCCTACGGTAGATTTGCGTGAGCCGGAAGCTAAATATATTGTTAACGACTTTATTTATTGCCGTCCTGGTACATACGACCGTATGGAAGGCTTTGAGGAATTACGCCAGCAAGGCATTCTAACTGATTTCTATAGCCTGAGACCAAGAGGAATAAAGGTCGTAGGTGCTAACAGCAGCTCCGACCGTGTAGCAGGAATGACCATTACTGCAAACAGTTTGGAAGAATTTAATAAAAAACATAGACATATTGTAAATAACACCCAAATTCTGAACGAAGAAGGCCAAGACATTATGCGTCACGACCTGCTTCCGGATTTAACAGAACTTGGCTGATTGGGAGTAAAAAGCAATGAAAGAAATTTTCCAGGAACAAGCAATTAAAATAAGAAAAGAAATTCTACAGAAATTCCATGAGTTGTGCGAAAAGCATAATCTGCACTACAGTTTAGCGTATGGAACTCTCCTTGGTGCTGTCAGACACGGCGGAATGATTCCTTGGGATGATGATATTGATTTAACAATGCCTCGCCAGGATTACGAAGCATTATGCAAGTTATTTCCAACAAACGACTGCAAGGAAAGATATCAGTTTGTTTGCAATAAAAACCATCCTGAAATCAGGACTAAAATCGGTTATTTTATCGATTATTCAACAGTTACAGAAACTGCAGGTTGTATGCCTGAATATCACGGTATACACATTGATATATATCCTTTGGACGTTATGCCTAACGACCCAAAAGAGAGAACAAAATTGCTTCGCAAACGCGAGTTGTACCAACGCCTGATTCACCTGAAGGATTTGCATCCCCAAATTATGAAAGGAATGCAAAAGTGGAGCCGCTATGCAGTACAACTGCTTTTAGCACCAGTCTCTGCAAAAAAGATGTATGAAAAATTACATAAACTATCGGGTAAATGGAACGCTATGCCTGAGGCAGAAAAAAAAGAAGTTTGCTGCCTGGTAGAATCCGGCAAGGCTTTAACCTTTTCCTATGATTCCACCAAGGAATATGCTCTTTACCCTTATGATGGTTGTGAATATTTAGCATTTAAAGATTATGATGCGCCGTTAAAGGCTTGGTATGGCGAATATATGCAGTTGCCTCCTGAGAGCGACCGCGTGCGTCCTTCCCATAAATGGGTGCGCTATTACAAAAAAGGATGAATCAGATGAAAAGTGAATCAAGAGCAAAAGGTGTAATGCTTTCCTACGTTACCACCGTTGTAAGAACTGTTTCCTTGCTTCTTCTTACTCCACTATATCTACATTTTTTAGGTGTTGAAGAATATGGTTTTTATCAATACGTATTTTCAATTGCCGCTTATGCAGTTGTTTTAGATTTTGGTATCAGTTCGGTTATTAATAAGTTTGCTATAGAGTATAGAGAGAGAAACGATAAAGCCGGAGAAGAAAACGTTATGTTCTATACGTTGGTCTTCGCGGCAGGCTCGGTATTGCTCATCGGTCTGACAGGTCTTGCGGTAGGATTTGCGGCTCCTGCAATTTTTGGTGAAACAGTAGTACACCGATTAGCCTTAACCCGTTGGCTACTGGTGTTTATGATTGCCGAACTGATTATGCTGATGTTTCAGCATTTCTTTGAAGGCGTAATTCTTTCGGAAGAACGCTACGTTACCCATAGAGGCGTTGCTTTGGCTCAGGTTATTTTGCGCGCAGGCTTTACCATTGCCTTTATGGTGGCAGATATGGGCGTTATCTCTATTGCCTTGGGTAATTTCTTCGGCGTAGGCGTCTGCCTTGCTTATGAAATATACTATTGCAAGGCAAAACTACATTTAAAAGTACGCTACCACGGTTATAATCCTCAACTAATCCGCGATATTGCCAAACTCTCTCTTGCGCTATGTTTGCAATCGGTTGTGACTTATATCAATTCTTCTGTAAGCAAATACGTTCTTGGAAGAAGTCTTAGCACTGCCGCAGTAACAATTTTCACCATAGCGCTAACCTTTTCCAGCTTTTTTGATGAAATTCCAACAGTAATTCAAAGACTTTATCTGCCACAGGTAGTAAAGCTTGTAACCTCCGGAGCAGACGGAGAAAAGCTGACCGACTTTGTTATTAAACCCGGTCGAATTCAGTTTAGCTTGGTTGGCGGTATTTTAGGCGGATTTATTCTCTTTGGTCGCCAATTCATTGCCATGTGGAGCGGAGAAGAAACCTTGGAAGCCTGGATAATCGCACTGTTTTTAATGATTCCTTCCGTTCTTCCTTTGATTCAAAACGTCTGCCTGTCCATTCTTACTGCTATGAACAAAAGAATGTTCCGTAGTTATGCATTGTGCGGTGTGGCAATTTCCAATTTAGTTCTTTCGGTAATTTTAGTTCGTTATATGGGAGTTCTGGGTGCAGCAATTTCCAGTGCCTTTTCATTAATTCTGGGCAATAACGTTGCTATGAATATATATTATAAGAAAGAAATTCATATTAATGTAGGCAGATTATTCAAAAGCATCTTCAAGGGCATTCTTCCTTGCGCCGTGTTAACAACAGCCATTTGTTCCCTGTTGTTATTGGTTCCTGCTAAAGGCCTGTTTTGGTTTGTTGCAGAGTGTGGTATATTCTGCTTAGTTTATGCAGGTCTGCTTCTTTTGTTTGGATTCAATGAAGAAGAAAAAACCATGGTAACTTCTTTAATCCGCAAGGTTACTCGTCGAGGTTAAAGTATAACAGTTTATAAGTATCAAAACCGGTCTGGAAACAGACCGGTTTTTCTAATATTGCTTTTTTGTTGGCAAAATTATGGATTTTTCGATGTTTTGTTCAAAACAGAGTTGCTTTGAGCTTAAATTGTTCAAAAACAAAATTAAAAAATTTGAAATTTTCTCTTGACTTTGTTCCAATTTGGTTGTATAATGGTGGAAAAATGAACGAAAATAAGTTCGATTTTTCTAAAATGTTGTCTCATTTAGAACTTTAGGCAACAGTTTTGGTACAAATCTTTTAAAAAGAAAGGAATTTCGGAATTATGTGTAACCCACTCACAAGAAAACAATTTGACGTGCTAACGTATCTGGAACGAAACACTGAAAAAATCAGTCAGCGTGACGTTGCCAAAGCCATTGGCACATCTCTTGGCTCTGTTAGCCGCACTCTTAGTTCTTTGACAGAACAAGGTTTCATTAATGGTTATACCGTTACAGATGCCGGTTATGCCGTTTTGGAGAATTATAAGGTTAAACGTGCTGTGTTTATCGCCGCAGGCTTTGGTTCTCGTTTGGTTCCTATTACCTTAAATACACCTAAACCACTAGTTCGTGTAAACGGCGTTCGTATGATTGATACTCTTCTGGATGCCGTTGTTGCCGCAGGTATTGAGGAAATTGTTATTGTTCGCGGTTATTTGGGAGAACAGTTTGACCAACTTTTATATAAGTATCCAAACATCAAATTTATAGAAAACCCATTTTATAACGAAGCAAACAACATTTCTTCTGCACTTCTTGCCAGAGACTTGCTTAAGAATGCTTACGTTCTTGAGGCAGACCTCTTCCTCTCCAACCCCAATTTAATTACCAAATATCAGTATACATCTAACTATCTCGGTGTTCCAACCGACTACACAGACGACTGGTGCTTCGCAACAAAGAACAAGGTAATCACCAAGGTTATGGTTGGCGGCAAGGATTGTCATCATATGTTTGGTATTTCCTATTGGACCGAAGAGGCCGGCGAGAAGCTTTATGACGATATTAAGAAAGTATATGAAATGCCCGGCGGTAAAGAGAGATATTGGGACCAGGTTCCTCTTGAATATTGCCTGAGCAACCATACCGTTGAAGTCAGAGAATGTACTTTTGACGATATTGTAGAAATTGACAGCTTTGCAGACCTAAAGAAAATAGACCCGATTTACAGATAAGGAGAGAAGTATGAATCAATCAAAATATGGCTATAATCAAGCCGAATATAAAAATTCAAAGTTGGTGCATGGTTTTATCTGATTTTGTTTTCCCTTTTATACTGTGCACATTATTGTACACGCCTAAACATCGGTAACGCGCAGGTTTATATGACCGAGTTTTCCAGTGAAGATATCGGAATTCTTTCTTCCGTTCTGTTTTGGACTTATGGTATCGGACATCTGGTAAACGGCAGACTTGGCGAAATTGTTGGAATTCGCAAATTCATCATTTTGTCGGTTATCTTATCAGTAATCTGCAACATCTTTATGTCTTTCCAGACATCTATTATAGCAATGGCTATTATTTGGGGTCTTAACGGCTTCGTTCAGTCTATGGCTTGGTCTCCCGGAGTTTCTTCCCTTACTGCATGGTGGCCTGGCGACAAGCGCGGTTTTGCTACAGGTTTTGCTAATGCTTTCTCAGGTTTCGGTCAGGTGTTTGCAACCCTTATGGTAGCCCTTGGCTTTGTCCTTTTACCTAATATGGGTTGGCGTTCTGCATTCCTTGTTCCTGCTGCACTTCCAATTATATTCCTAGTTATTTATTGGCTTTTTGCTAAGTCCAGTCCTAAGGATATCGGTCTTCCGGATTACAAGGAAGAAGATGCCGTTAAAGCAGAACACGAAGATGAAATGGAAAAAATTGTAAAAGAAAAGGGTGTTCTTTATCCTTATTTCCACCTTCTTAAAAAGCCTGTGTTCTGGGTTTGGATTTTTGTTATTTTCGCTTCAGGCGTTGCTCGTTACGGCTTGGTTACATGGATTCCTAAGTATCTCAACGAGACAACAGAAATGGGCGCTATTATCAGCCTTCTCACTTCCACAATACTACCTATCGGTATGGGAATAGGCACGTTAATTGTTCCAACCCTTACAGATAAATTCTGCCCTGACAATCGTCTTTGGGCAAGTGTTATCAGCGGTTTAATCTCTGCCCTTTGTGTTGTAGGTATCGCTTTCCTAGACCCAACTAACACCTTCCAGTTTGTATTGATGCTGGTTTGCCTCTTCTTTGCAGGTTTCTTTATCTATGCAATTAACGGAACAGTTTGGGCATATGCAGCCGACGTTGGCGGACGCGTTTTCGCAAGTACCGCTTCCGGAATTTTAGACTTTGCAGCATATATGGGCGCTGCAATCCAGGCGGCAGTTTACGGCTTTATTTTAGGAGACGGCAACTGGAACGCAGTATTTGTTTCCATTGCTATATTCTGCGCTTTAATCGCACTTGCTGCTTTTGCAAGCACACGCAAAAAAGCTGCTTAATAAAATATTTTGCACAAGTACTTATTGCAAATTCAAAAAACATAAAAACGCCCCTTGATGTTAGTTAGTAACATCAAGGGGTTCTTTTTGTTTATAACTTTATTTAGACTGGTTTTTTAAAAGCTCCATAGCAAACCTGGCGGCCTCGGAAATATATTGGCCTTTTTTTGTTACAATTACCGGTTGTCTTGTGTAAAGAGTGTCTTTAATATTGATAACAGAAAGGGATTCGTTTAAAGGATTGCTTTTAACAAATTGCAACGGCAAAATTGTAGCGGCAACGCCGTTTATTGCCATAGACCAGGCAGTTGTCATACCAACAACCTCTGCCGCAATATAAGGGTAAAAACCGTTGGCACTGCAAAGCTTGTCAAAAAGCTCTCTCATTTCCTGATTTTTGTGTAAAACCGCAAAGGGAAGTTCCTTAAGAGAAGCAAAATCAACTCCGTCTTGGTCTACCGACGGAATTAACGGAATAAGTTCCTTGGGCACCACCAAAACAAGTCGGTCAGATTCTAAAGGAATAACGTCAAGCTTTGTTTCATCTACAGGGAGATTTACAACTGCAAAATCGAATTTCCCTTCTGCCGCTTCCTTGCGAAGAATCTCGCTGCCGGCTTCGGTAAGGTCAATCTTTATGTGAGGATAAGCCTCTCTGAAACTTTTAATTAAACCGGGAATCATATAAGAACTGCGGAAAGGAGTAGAGCCGATAATAAGTTGCCCTGCCTCTCCTGACTTAAAGGATTCCAGGGAACGTATAAGCTGTTCTTCCTTATATATGATATCGGCGGCTTCCTTTACAAAATGTTCTCCCGCAGGGGTAACTGTAAGGGGATTGGTTGTGCGGTCAAAAAGTTTTACCCCAAGCTCGTTTTCCAAACGGAGAATTTGTTTGCTTAAAGACGGTTGTGATATTTTTAAAGTTTCTGCCACCTGTGAAAAATTGCGTGTCTGAGAAAGCATTACGGCATACTGCAACTGTCTTGAATTCATTATTTTAGCCCCTTTTAAATCTTTTACATATAAATTATACCTTGCAAAAAAGAAAAAGGCAAGAAGTTATTTAAAAAAGTTATAAAAAGTATTGACATTTTGGAATAATTGTGCTATTATCATGTTGCTATTCACAAACAGGAATAGTTATTATAACTTTTTGAGAAAGGTGTTAAACATGGAATCGTTACTTTATTTAGGTATAATGCTTGTTGTGATTTGCGTTTGGTTTCTAGCTTTTAAGCGCCCCATTTATGAGGCAATTATATTAGCTTTTATCATTCTGCTTACCGTTACAGGCACTTGGTGCAACGTGCTTTCGTATATTGATGAAGGCCTTTCCACCTCTTTGCTCTATTCAATGGTGGCCTTTGTTGCCATGTCCATTATTCTTACTAAGACCAAAACTGTTGACTGTTGTATTGCCGTTATTCTTTCTATAGTAGGTCGTATCAGAGGCGGCGCAGGCTACACTGCAGTTGTTGCAAGTTCTTTTATGGGCGCACTCTCAGGCTCGGGTCCCGGCAACGTTATGGCTACAGGAACTCTAACCATTCCTGCTATGAAGCGCACAGGCTTCCCTGCAGAACTTGCCGCAAACATTGAGTCTAACGCAAGTTATATGGGCAATATGATTCCTCCTTCTTCAAATATTGTGGCCGCAATGGCTGCCTTTACCACCTTTGCCGCAGGAGCAAATATTGCCGACGTGTCACAAGGTCAGTTCTGGATTGTTTTATGGGGAATTGCTCTTTACTTTATTGCTCAACGTCTCCTTATGGTTTGGGGCTTTTGCAAATACTATAAGGTTGAGCCTATGAAAAAAGAAGACTTGCCAAGCCTTAAAGAAACCTTAAAGGTTGGCTGGAAAGCAATGTTCTTACCTTTGGTTATTTTGCTCCCCTTTATTTTAGATGCAGTTTTCACAGACACTTTCTTTACCGCACGTCTAGGTGCAGAAGGCGCAAAATACTTATCAAAATCCGTACTTTTATTTACTGCCGGTGTTGCAGCAATTTACACCTGTCTCATTACCAAGGACAAGTCTACAATCACACCGTCCAAACTTGCTAAAATGTTCTCAGCCGGTATAAAATCTATTTCTCCTGCTATTGGAGTTTGTGTCTTCGGTTATATGATTGGTGCAATGTTTGAGGATTTAGAGGTTGCAACCTCCCTGGGCGCCCTTATCTCCACCTGGAGCTTTGGTAAATTTGGTATGGTTCTTGCAATATGCGCTATTACCTGTGTTATGGGTATGGTCGTTCCGGGCTCTTCACAAGTTGTTATCTTTGGACCGGTATTTATCACCCTCCTTTTCAACGTTGGTGTAAATCCCGTCCTTGCTGCTGCTATGCTTCCTTGCATTTGCGGTGTTATGTGCGGAATTACTCCTCCTCTTGGCCTTGGTATGTACGCAGGTATGACCATTGCCGAATCCGAGTTTAGCAAAACCTTTAAAAACAATCTGTGGTGGGTAGCTGCTCAGTTTGTTTTACAGGTTGTTATTCTAATGGGTTGGATACCCATTATAGGACTTTAAAGGAGGACTGGTTATGAAAAACTTTTGCAAAAAACTTTCTAATATCTTAAAAACCATTTTTGGCTACGGAATTATGATAACCCTCTTTGCAGGCGGTCTGACCTTCTTCGGCTACGTTGCCGCTCTTATTATTGGTGGCGATATTGCTCCTGTAATCTGCACAATTATTTATAAAAAGATTTTCCCTGTAATTATATACGTTTCTGTTATTATGGTTTTACTTGGCCTTATAGCTATGTATCTTGGCGGAGAGATTGCTCTCACCCCTGAAAAGAAGCCTAAAAAGAAATAAAAAGAAAAAGAACCCATTCTTTTTTAAGGATGGGTTCTTTCTTTAATAGACAATTAGTATATATTATGTTATATTTATAATAAACTGAAGAATTACGGAGGAAAAAGAATGATATACGCCCTTATCTTGTTTGCCGCAACCTACGTGCTAATGTTGACCTTTAGCAAATACAGACCTTACATCGCTCTGGGCTCTGCCCTTGTTTTTATTGTAAGTGGTATGCTTTCTCCCCAGAATATATTAGGTTCTATAGATTTTAACGTTCTTTTAATGATAGCAGGAACAATGGGTATAGTTTCTCTCTTTATTGAAAGCAAAATGCCTGAACTTCTTGCCGATTTAATAATGGAAAAGGTGCCTAACGTTAAATGGGCGGCTATTGCCATGTCTCTTTTTGCAGGAGTTATTTCAGCCTTTGTAGACAACGTGGCAACCGTGCTTATGGTAGCACCGGTTGCCCTTGAAATCTGCAAAAAACTAAAAACCAATCCTGTTCCATTTATTATAGCCATTGCAGTTTCGTCTAATCTGCAGGGCGCCGCAACACTAGTTGGTGACACCACCGCAATTATGCTTGGCTCTGCTCTTGATATGAGCTTTATGGATTTCTTCTGGTATAAGGGTCGCCCAAGCATCTTTTTTGCAGTGGAACTTGGCGCAATTTTATCGGCTGTTATTTTAGCCTTTATTTTCCGCAAGGAAAAAGCTCCTATTCCAAAAGCAAAGACTCGCACAAAGGTTACAGACTACGTTCCCTCGGCTCTTCTTATCGGCACAATTTTCTTTCTCGTTGTCGCTTCCTTTATTCCAAATAAACCTGCCATAACAAACGGACTTATCTGTTGTGGATTAATGGTTGTTGGTATTATTTATAACTTTGCAAAGAAAAAGAATATTTCTGCCATTCTCTCGCCAATAAAAGAAATCGATTTTGAGACAATAGGTCTCCTTTTGGGGCTTTTCCTTATGATAGGCGCAATTTCAGAACAAGGGGTTATCGACGCGGCGGCAAATCTACTTGCCAAAACAGGCGGCGGAAATATTTTCCTTATTTACACCGTTATAGTTTGGGCATCAGTTCTTATTTCGGCATTTATAGATAACATTCCTTACGTTGCAACTATGATTCCTGTAATTGCAGGTCTTGCCTCTGCGCTAAAGGTTGACCCAACCGTTCTCTATTTTGGTCTGCTTTCTGGGGCAACCCTTGGCGGCAACTGCACTCCTATCGGCGCTTCTGCCAACATTACAGGTATAGGAATTCTTCGCAAAGAAGGTTATACCGTTAAAAATGCCGATTTCTTTAAAATCGGCGTACCCTTTACTTTGGCAGCAATAGTTCCTGCTTATATCTACTTATGGATTGTATATGGAATATAACTTCATCAGTCAAATAAAAACAAACGAGCGGTTAGATAAAATCTAATCGCTCGTTTTTCTTAGTTTTGTTTTGCGGTGTTTGAACCGTCGCCTTCAAGACCTAATTCTTTTGCGGCTTGTTCGCGCATTTTATATTTCAAAATTTTACCTGCGGCATTCATTGGGAAAGAGTCTACAAAAGAAATGTATTTTGGCACTTTATGTCTTGCCATACTTGCCATTATAAAATCGGTCATTTCCTCTTTTGTTATGCTGTTTTTCTCTTTAAGAATTATACAAGCCATTATCTCTTCGCCGTATTTTTTGTCAGGAACACCTATAACCTGTACGTCCTGAACAGCAGGGTGAGTATAAATAAACTCCTCAATTTCTTTTGGGTAAATATTTTCGCCACCGCGAATAATCATATCTTTCAGTCGTCCTGTAATACGGTAATTGCCCTTTTCATCTCTGCAAGCAAGGTCGCCGGAATGAAGCCAACCCTCTGCATCTACCGTATCTTTGGTTGCCTGAGGCATTTTATAATAGCCCTTCATAGTGTTATAACCTTTAGAACAGAACTCGCCGTTTACACCGTCAGGCACTTCAAGACCTGTTTCAGGGTCAACAATTTTACAACGAACGTGAGGAAATGCGTAGCCTACAGTATCGGTTCTGACCTCTAAACTGTCTGTCCAGGCCGACATTGTAGAACCCGGTGCAGATTCGGTTTGTCCGTAAACGCTTACAATTCCTGTCATATTCATCTCATCAGGCTGTGCGGCTCTGCGCATAAGCTCCGGCGGACAACCTGCTCCTGCCATAATACCTGTTCGCATATAAGAAAAGTCGGTCTTGCGATAATCAGGGTGGTTAAACATTGCAATAAACATTGTAGGCACGCCGTTGAAGCAGGTAATCTTCTCCTGATTAATACAAGCCAGTGACTGTTTTGCAGAAAAGTACGGAAGCGGACAAATGGTAGCGCCGTGGGTAAGTGACGAGGTCATAGAAAGCACCATTCCAAAGCAGTGGAACATAGGCACCTGAATCATCATTCTGTCTGCGGTGGAAAGGCCCATTCTGTCGCCTATGCATTTGCCGTTATTTACCACGTTATAATGGGTAAGCATAACGCCCTTAGGAAAACCTGTTGTTCCTGAAGTGTACTGCATATTACATACGTCGTCAGGTCTTACTGCCGCCGCCATCTGAGCAACTGTTTCTTTGCTTACCATATCTGCACGAGCCATAGCGCCGCTAAAGGTAAGACAACCGTCCATTTTAAAGCCTACTGTAATAACGTTGCGTAAAAACGGCAGACGTTTACAGTGCAAGGCTTCTCCGGGCTTTGCTTGTGCCATTTCAGGACAAAGTTCACTGATAATGTTTTTATAGTTAGAATCGAGACAACTCTCAATCATAATAAGGGTATGTGTGTCCGACTGCCTTAAAAGATACTCTGCCTCGTGAATTTTATATGCAGTGTTTACCGTAACCAAAACGGCACCGATTTTCGTGGTTGCCCAAAAGGCAATATACCATTCAGGCACGTTGGTTGCCCACACCGCAACCTTGCTGCCTGCTTTTACCCCTAAGGAAACCAATGCGCGAGCAAAGGTATCTACGTCCTCGCGGAACTGCTTATAGGTGCGAGTATAATCCAAAGTGGTATATTTAATGGCGTGCTGGTCAGGAAACTCCTCTGCCATACGGTCCAACACCTGAGAAAAGGTAAGATCTATAAGCTCATCCTTTTTCCAGACGTACTGACCTGTGCCGTCGTGATTAAAGTAAAGACTTTTTTTCTTTCCTCTGGGGTTTTCAAAGCGGTTCATATAGTTTATGAAATATGGAAAAACTATTTCAACGTCACTTAAATCCTGTACCCATTCCGGCTTCCATTCAAGAGAAATAAAACCGTCGTAGTTAACAGAAGACAGCGCCAACATAAAATCTTCAATAGGTGCGGTGCCCTCGCCGATTAAATCATATTCGCCATCATCTTTTGAGTCGCGCAAATGAACGTGGCGCACGTAGTCTCCTAAATTTTTAATTGTTGTGTCTGCTTTTTCTGCAAAAACCCTGTAAGGATGATGAACGTCCCACAAAACCGCCAATTCATCACTGGCAAATTCATCAAGAAGCTTTCTAAGACGCGCAGTATCTGAATAAATACCGCTGGTTTTTATTAATATGGTAATGTCGTTTTCTTTGGCGTCTGTTACAAGCTTTGAAAGATTTTCTTTTACTCTTTCTTCGTTTTCGGTTAACGCAACAACCGAAACGTAAGGAACTCTTGCATTTCTCGCTGTTTCAAAAAGAGTCTTTAAAAGGCTCAAAGACTCGCCCTCTGCAGACAGGTCGTAAGACGTATCAAAACAAGGAATGTTTATGTTTTTTTCTTTTAACTGTCTTACTGTTCCTGCTACGTTATATTTATGAAAAGGTCCGCTGCGGTCTATCATAGGGTCAAAATTAGGCAGATTGTAAACCTCTATTCCGCTAAAACCCATCTCGTTGGCAATAGCCACGGTGTCTTCCCAGTTTAACTGAGACCATCCGCGTGTAGAAAAGGAAAGCTTCATATTTCTTCCTCCTCATAAACTATTTTATTAAGGGCGCTAAGATAAGCGTTAATACCTGCGCAAACAATATCTGTAGAAATACCGCGGCCTGAATAGAGCTTTCCGCCGCTTCGTAAACGAACTATGGTCTGACCCATTGCTTCTCTTCCC
>JAZNBQ010000088.1:0-15687 GCA_045587065.1 Acutalibacteraceae bacterium
CATCCTCGCCGTCCTCACTAACGTAGGGGAAGCATTCAAGAAGCCCAGCCTTATATTCCTCGCTTTCGATAACAGCCGTGTTAGGAGAAGCATAGCCTATCATAAGCGCATTTTCAACGGCAGGCTCCTCGGAAATCATAAAGTTAATATATTCCTTGGCAAGGTGTGGATTTTTTGAGGATACTGGTATACACATAGCATCGACAAAGTAATTTACACCCTCCTTTGGGTAATAGAAATCAAGGTTTTCCTGGTTTGACTGCATTGTCAGAAAGTCGCCAACGTAATACGAGGCAACATAAGCGCTCTCGCTCTCCATCTTGTTGAAGATTTCGTCGTTAACATACGCCTAAAGCAGTGGCTTTTGCTCCTTTAATAGCTCAAACGCAGAGTCCCAGTCATCAGGGCTTGTTGAGTTGACATCAAGCCCTAAAAGATACATAGCCGTCGCAAATGCATCGCGTGGGTTGTTATACTGAAGAATGTTTGCCGAATACTTTTCGTTATAGAGCAGTGACCAGCTCTTCTCGGCGACATCACTCTTGTCAACCTCAGCCTTATTGTAAATAATACCCATCATACCGTAGGTGTATGGCACGGAATAAGAGTCATCCTTGTCATAATACGCGCCACGGAACTGCTCGGGGATATTCACATAATTTGAAAGCGATGATGTATCAAAGCTATAAAGCATACCCTCCTCACGCATCTTCTCGATTGTGTAATCGGACGGTATAACTATATCATAGGACACAGCGCTGTTTTTAAGCTTTGAATACATATCCTCGTTTGTCGCGTAGGTCGAATACGCAACCTTGATTTTAATTCCACCGTATTTCTCTGAAAGGGTGGAGTTGAAATATTCCTCGAAGGCTCGGTTAACATCAAGAGAGCCCTCAGAGCCGTCGGCAATATATTCGCCCCAGTTGTAGACATTAAGGGTTACAACCTCACCCCTCTTGTATTCGGGCAGGGGGGTGCTTTCTACGGATAGGGTAGGCGTATCCTCATCATCTCCCCCTCCACAGGAGAAAAGCGAGAAGGAAAGGATAGCTATAAAGAGAAAAGCAAGAAGTCTTTTAATCATTTTGAAGCCCTCCTCTTTTTCGGGGTGGAGCTTTTTTTATTTCCTCTCACATTTGAGATGAGAAGAAGGACAAATACCGATACAATGATGATTGTTGAGAGCGCGTACATATCAGGCTTAACCGTCTTCTTTGTCATTGAGTAGATAAGAAGGGGAAGCGTCTGGAAATTCGTAGGCCCTACAAAGTAGGAAATAACAAAATCATCAAGAGAAAGGGTAAAGGCCATAATGAAACCTGTTACAATTCCTGAAGAAATGTTAGGAAGCACTACCTTAAAAAACGCTTTGAAAGGTGTGCAACCCAGGTCTAAAGCGGCTTCAGGAAGATGAAAATCCATCTGTCTGAGCTTTGGCATAACCGAAAGAATAACGTAAGGCAAGTTAAAGGTTATGTGAGCAATAAGCACTGTAATAAAGCCTAGAGAGGTTTTAAGAGAAACAAGTCTTCCTACAAAAACGAAAAGCAACATCATAGAAATACCTGTTACAATATCAGGATTCATCATAGGAATGTTGGTGGTGGTCATAATAGCAGATTTAGTCCATTTTCTTTTATAGTTCAGAATGCCAACTGCTGCAACAGAACCTAAAACCGTAGCAATAAAAGAAGATAAAACTGCTAAAACAAGGGTGTTTTTAAGAGCAGAAAGAATAGTATCGCTCTCAAAAAGTTCTGAGTACCATCTAAAAGAAAATCCTGCAAAAACAGAGGTGCTGTTAGATGAGTTGAAAGAAAAAACCACCATTACGGCAAGAGGCGCATATAAAAAAATCATAATAAGTACGATATAAAGTCTCGACAAGATTTTCATATAATAATACCTCCGTCATCATCCTTGGAAAAGCGGTTCATAACCGCAAGACAGATAAGTATAAGCACCATAAGAACAAGGCTTAAAGCAGCGCCAAGGTTGTAGTTGTAAGACGACTGGAACTGCATTTCAATAACGTCACCAATTAGCATATTCTTGCCGCCACCGAGTTTTTGTGAAATGTAGAAGGTGCTGACGCTAGGCACAAAAACCATGGTAATTCCTGAAATAACACCAGGCATACTAAGAGGGATAATAACCCTTCTGAGTTTACTAAAAGCGTTTGAGCCTAAATCTCCCGCAGCTTCCAAAAGAGAATTATCAAGCTTGGACATTGCAGAATAAATAGGCAGTATCATATAAGGCATGTAGTTGTAAATCATACCTAAAATAACGGCACCCGGAGTATTTATAAGTTGCAAAGGACCAATGCCTAATTTGCTTAAAAAAGTATTAATAATACCTGTGTTTGCAAGTATTGAAATCCAGGAGTATGTTCTGATTAGAAAGTTCATCCACATAGGAAGCATAACCAGCATCATAAGGGTTCCCTGTGTAGATAACTTTGTCTTGGTCATAAAATACGCAAGAGGGTAGGAGATAAGCAGAGTTATTACAGTAGCAACAACCGCGTAAAGAACAGAAATTAAAAATATCTCCTTGTAGTTAGAAAGAGCCGCCAAATTGCTAAGGGTAAAATTGCCGTTAGCATCGGTAAAGGAGTAGTAGGCAACCATAATAAGAGGAACGATAATGAAAATAACAGACCATACAACGTAAGGAGAAGCAACAAAAGGCTTACCAATTGAAGTTTTCTTCATTGTTTTCCTCCTCTATAGGTTCAGTATCAGATAAATGGTCGTGTTCATCACTGTAACTACTGTAATCTCCGTAAAGGCCGGAATATTGAGATTTCTTCATAATATGAATTGCATCAGGCTCAATTTGAAGGCCAACGGTATCGCCTTCAAAAGCTTCGTCAGTAGTTTGTATCATCCACTTAAAGCCACCAATATCAACAATAATTTCATAGTGCACACCAAGGAATGTAACCGAGGTCACAACACCCTTTAGCATACCTTGGTCTGCAGGTGCAATATCAACGTCTTCAGGACGAACAACAACGTCTACAGGCTCGTTCTTTTCAAAACCGCTGTCAAGACACTTAAAGGTAGCCCCTGAAAACTCAGCAACAAAGTCTTCCTTCATAACGCCGTCAAGAATATTGGATTCTCCAATAAAATCTGCAACAAAAGCATTTTTAGGCTCGTTGTAGATGTCTTTTGGAGTGCCTATCTGTTGAATTTTACCGGAATCCATAACCACAACAGTGTCTGACATGGTAAGGGCTTCCTCTTGGTCGTGGGTAACAAAAATAAAGGTAATACCTAAGGATTTTTGAATTTTCTTAAGCTCGTTTTGCATATCTTTGCGTAGTTTTAAATCCAAAGCGGCAAGAGGCTCGTCAAGAAGTAAAACCTTAGGCTCGTTAGCAAGAGCACGGGCAATGGCAACTCGTTGCTGTTGTCCGCCTGAAAGGGTGTCAATCTTGCGGTTCTGTAAGCCCTCAAGATTTACAAGCTTAAGCATTTCGGTTACCTTTGCTTTAATGCCTTTTTCCTTCATCTTTTTAACTCTCATACCAAAGGCAATGTTTTCGTAAACGTTAAGATGAGGGAATAGGGCATATCTTTGGAAAATGGTATTAACCTGTCTTTTATAGGCAGGAACATCGTTAATTTTAACGCCGTTAAAAAGGAGTTCGCCACTGTCAGGTTCTTCAAAGCCGCCGATTATGCGAAGGGTAGTAGTCTTACCACATCCGGAAGGTCCAAGAAGAGTTACAAACTCTCCGTCGCGAATATATAAATTAAGGTCGTCAAGAACGGTTTGTTCACCAAAAGAAATTGAAATATTTTTCAGTTCAATTATATTTTCTTTTTTCATTAAAACAAAGCCCCCCAATATAAACATAACAATTAATCTTAATATATTACTATACTACCGAAATGTCAAGTATTTTTAGAAAATTTTACGTATTTTGCAGATAAAAGCAGAAACAATAGTTTTTAAACTCTTAAATGCTCTTTTTTACTCGTTTTTTCTCGTTTTTTCTCACTTTTTGTTAAATGGCAATAATTTTCCAAAAAATAGGGGCAAAAAGACTTAAAAAATTAATAAAAATGTTGCCGAAAATAATACTTTATGTTATAATATATTAAATATAAAATAATGGGGAGATATTGTTTAATGGTGGTTCTTGGCATTGACCCAGGCTATGCGATTATTGGCTACGGCGTGTTAAATTATAACAGCAATCGTTTCTCAATAGTAGAGTATGGTACAGTTACAACAAAGGCAGGAACTCTGTTTTCTGACAGACTAAATGAAATCTATAGCGGCATTTGTAATATTATCGAAAGATGTCATCCTGATGCTATGTCTATAGAAAAGCTTTTCTTTAACACCAACACCACCACAGCAATTGACGTTGCTCAGGCAAGAGGAGTAATTTTGCTTGCGGCCAAAAAATATAACCTGCCTATTTTTGAATATACACCTTTGCAGGTTAAATCCTCAGTAACAGGTTATGGCAAAGCAGAAAAGAAACAGGTTATGGAAATGACCAAAAGCTTATTGGGATTAAGCAAAGTGCCAAAACCTGACGATACCGCCGACGCATTAGCTATTGCAATTTGTCACGCTCATTCATCAGGCTCTCTTCTTGGAGCACTAAACACAGGAGGTAGAATATAGTGATTTCATCGGTTAGAGGAAAACTGATTTTCTGTGATTCGCAGGTAGCCGTTGTGGAATGTGGAGGAGTAGGCTTTAAATGTTATTCAAGCCTCAACACCCTTTCAACACTTCCTAAGGTAGGAAATGAAGTGTTTTTAAATACTTATCTATCGGTCAGGGAAGATGCATTAGACCTATACGGCTTTGCAACAGTGGAAGAGATGGAGTGCTTTAAACTATTAACCTCAGTAAGCGGCGTAGGCGCCAAAATAGGTATCGCAATGCTATCTGATTATACTCCTGATAAAATAACTTTTTTTATTGCATCAGGGGATTCAAAAGCACTTACAAGGACTACAGGCGTAGGACCTAAACTTGCTCAAAGAATAGTGCTTGAATTAAAAGACAAGCTTTCAAGCGGAACAATAAATCTTTCAAGTGATACAATTGCAGTGGAAAAAATAGGAAAAACTTCTGCCACTGCAGAGGCAGTAGCCGCATTGGTAGCATTGGGCTTTTCACAAAGTGAGGCTTCATTAGCCGTTTCAAAACTGGACCCAACCCTTCCTACTGACGAACTTATTAAGGGTGGTCTTAAAAACTTATCGAGGCAGGTGTAAAAGTTGGAAGAAATGGAATTTGAAAACCGCATAGTAGCACCGGAATATTCTGCAAATGCAGATGATATGGAAAATTCCTTAAGACCAAAAACTTTAACAGAGTATATCGGTCAGGAAAAAGCCAAGGAAAATTTGGAAATATATATTAAAGCAGCTCTTGCAAGACACGAATCTTTGGACCATGTTTTACTTTACGGCCCTCCGGGTCTTGGTAAAACAACACTTTCAAATATTATTGCAAGAGAAATGGGGGTAAACATTCGTATAACCTCAGGCCCTGCCATAGAAAAGCAAGGAGATTTAGTTGCGATTCTGACAAATCTTTCTGAAGGGGACGTTCTTTTTATCGACGAAATTCATCGTTTGCCTCGTACAGTAGAGGAAGTTTTGTATCCGGTAATGGAAGACTTCTCGCTTGATATTATCATAGGCAAAGGCCCTTCAGCTCGTTCCATTCGTCTTGACGTGCCTCATTTTACCTTGGTTGGCGCAACAACCCGTTCAGGACAACTTACCGCACCTTTGCGTGACCGCTTCGGCGTTCTTTTAAGACTTGAACTATATACACCTGAAGAACTTGCAAAAATCGTTGAGCGTTCTGCAGGTATTTTAGGAATAGAAATCGAGCATGACGGTGCCTTGGAAATAGCCTCAAGGTCAAGAGGAACACCACGTATAGCCAACCGACTTCTTAAAAGAGTTCGGGACATCTGCGAGGTACAGTTTGACGGTGTGATTACCGAAGAGGTGGCAAGAGTTGCCTTAGAGCGTTTTGAGGTTGATGAATTAGGACTTGATGATTTCGATAGAAGAATGCTTAAAACCATAATAAACAATTATGGCGGAGGTCCTGTTGGACTTGATACAATTTCTGCCGCAGTAGGAGAAGAAAGCGTTACCATCGAGGACGTTTATGAGCCGTATCTGATGCAAATCGGCTTCCTTACAAGAACAACAAGAGGAAGATGCGTAACAAAAGCGGCATACGAGCATTTGGGGCTTAAACCCAATAACGATAACGGACAAATTACTTTTTAAAGGAAATTAAATGAGATTTACAGAAGATTTTAAAGACTATGAACTTATAGATGCCACCGACGGAGAAAGACTTGAGCGTTGGGGAAATATTATTCTTATAAGACCTGACCCTCAGATTATGTGGAGTCATAAAAGGGTAAATCCTGCTTGGAAAAACGCCCACGCTATTTATCATCGTTCCAATAGCGGCGGAGGTTATTGGGAACCGCTTAAGAAGGTTCCTGACGTATGGCAGGTAGAATTTAACGACCTGACTTTCAGACTAAAGCCAATGGGCTTTAAGCATACAGGACTTTTTCCGGAACAGGCGGTTAACTGGCAGCTTGCAGACAGTCTTATAAGAAAGGCAAACAGGCCAATTTCGGTACTTAACCTTTTTGCTTATACTGGCGGAGCAACAATAGCCTGTGCCGCAGCAGGCGCATCAGTTACCCACGTAGATGCATCAAAAGGTATGGTGCAGTGGGCCAAAGAAAACGCCGTAGTCAGTGGTCTTGAGGACAGGCCTATCAGATGGCTTGTTGACGATTGTCTAAAGTTTGTTAAAAGAGAAATCAGACGTGGCAAGAAATATGATGCAGTAATTATGGACCCTCCCTCTTACGGCCGAGGCCCCGGAGGAGAGGTCTGGAAGCTTGAACAACAAATCGGTGAATTATTAACCCAGGTGGGTCAGCTTCTTTCAGAGGACGCATTATTCTTCTTTTTAAATTCTTACACAGGTGGATTGTCCCCCACAATTTTAAACTATATGGTAAAAAACCTTATTCCCGTTTGCAGAAAAGGGGAGGTTTATACTGAAGAAATCGGACTTAAGGTAACCGAGAGAGATATGGTATTACCCTGTGGTAATACAACGGTATGGATTGGCAGTGAAAACTAATGGACAGTATAATTAAATTTGATAATGTCACATTTGAATATGAAAGTGAAGAAAACAAATTTAGTGTCTTGGAAAATTTTTCTCTTGAAATAGAAAAAGGCACCTTTAACGTAATTTTAGGTCATAACGGTTCAGGTAAATCTACCCTTGCAAAGTTGGCTAATGGACTTGTAAGACCCCAAAAAGGTCAAGTTACCGTTAATAATATGAGTACACTTGACGAATCAAAAGAAATAGATGTTAAAAAAACAGTGGGCCTTGTTTTTCAAAATCCGGATAACCAGATTGTTTCTTCCATTGTAGAGGAAGACGTTGCTTTTGGACCTGAGAATTTAGGTTTTTCTCCTGAGGAAACGCGCAAGAGGGTAGAAAACGCTTTAAAAGCTACAGATATGTATGTTTTCAGGAATAAACCAACCCATAAACTTTCAGGAGGACAAAAGCAAAGAATTGCCATTGCAGGTATTATTGCAATGGAGCCGGAATGTCTTGTTTTAGACGAGCCTACCGCAATGCTTGACCCAAAAGGCAGAAAAGAAGTTTTAGATACCGTTCTCAAGCTAAATAAAGAAAAAAACATTACTGTTATATTGATAACACATTTTATGGAAGAAGCCGAAAAAGCAGACAGGGTAATTGTTTTGTCTGACGGAAAAATTACGGCAGATGGCAAGCCCACAGAGGTTTTCTCTAAAACTGAGGTGCTAAAAGAAGCCGGCCTTGACCTGCCTCAAACTACCGACCTGCTTAGCAGACTAAACGCCAATGGTATCAAGGTTAAACAGGGCATTATTTCGGCAGAAGAATGTGTAAAAGAATTATCAAAGGTTCTTGATTTGGAGGAAAATTAGTTGTCTTTTTTAAAAGTAGAAGGTCTTACCCATGTTTTTGGCGAAGGCACTCCATACAGTAAAACTGCAATTAAAGATGTATCTTTTTCACTGGAAAAAGGAGAAATACTTGGCATTATCGGACATACAGGCTCAGGTAAATCAACCTTGGTTTCCCACCTTAACGGACTTATGAAAGCTAGTTCAGGTAAAGTTTTCATAGACGGCAAGGACATTTGGGAGAACAAAAGTGAAATCAAAAAAATAAGGTCTAAGGTAGGCCTTGTTTTTCAGTACCCGGAATACCAACTTTTTGAGGAAACGGTATACAAAGATATAGCATTTGGTCCTAAAAATATGGGTATGAGTGAGGAAGAAACAGAAAAAGCAGTTTTAGATGCCGCAAAGCTTATAAAAGTGCGTGACAATATGCTACAGAAATCCCCCTTTGATTTGTCAGGCGGACAAAAACGCAGAGTTGCCATTGCCGGAGTTATGGCTATGGAACCGGAGATTATTATTTTCGATGAACCGACCGCAGGTCTTGACCCAAGTGGTAGGGAAACTATATTTAAGGCTATAAGCAATTATAGAAAACAGAAAAATGCTACCGTCATTATAGTTTCACACAGTATGGAAGATATAGCGGCAATTTGTGATAAGGTTCTTGTTATGAACGGAGGTCAGGTTGCCATTTTTGGAGAAACCAGAGAGGTTTTCTCTAAAAAGGAATTCCTTAAAGAAAAGGGACTCAACGTTCCTCTTATTACTAACGTAATGCTTGAACTAAAAAACAAGTGTCCGGAACTTGACGCTAACGTTTTAACTGTTGATGAAGCATTAACTTCTCTTCTTAAAATTTTAAAAAGGGAGGAAAACTGTAATGCTTAACGATATTACCTTTGGACAGTATTTTCCGGCAGATTCTGTTATTCATAAAATGGATGCAAGAATAAAACTGGTTTTACTTGTTGTTCTTATTGTTGTAGTTTTCCTTTGCCAAAACTTTGTAAGTCTTGGGATTTTCGGGATTTTCACAGTTGCGGTTATGCTTCTTTCAAAAATTCCCATAAAACTGTATTTAAAAAATATTAAAGTAATAATTCCAATTATAATTTTTACCGCAATTTTAAACGTTTTTTATATTAAAAGCGGTACCGTACTTTTGGACGTTTGGAAAATAACTATTTGGTCTGGCGGAGTTACAAAAGCAACTTTTATGGCTGTAAGGGTTTTGCTTCTTGTACTGATAAGCTCGGTTTTGACCTACGTTACCACACCTACCGACCTTACCGACGGCTTAGAAAGGCTTTTCAAACCTCTTAAATTCATCGGACTTGGAGAAGCGGTTCACACAATGTCAATGATGATGACCATTGCCCTCCGATTTATACCAACCTTAATAGAAGAAACCGATAAAATTATGAATGCACAAAAGGCAAGAGGCGCCGATTTGGAAACAGGCAGTATTGCCAAAAAGGTCAAAGCCTTGTTACCCATATTAATACCACTTCTTATTTCTTCTGTAAGACGTGCCTATGAACTTGCAGAGGCAATGGAGTGCAGATGTTATAACGGAGGCAAGGGCAGAGTAAGAATGAAACAACTTACCCTTCATTCAAGAGATTATATGTCGGTGGTTTTATGCGCTGCAGTTTTAACTGGTATAATCTGTTGCAATATTTTATTTTAGCTGGTGTTTAAATGAAAAGAGTTTTACTTAAAATTTCATATTTAGGTACCGCTTATCACGGTTGGCAGGTTCAACCTAACGGTATAACCGTTCAGGAAGAAATGCAAAACGCCTTGGAAAAAATGTATAAGGTGCGTCCAAACCTTACAGGTTGCAGCCGTACCGATGCAGGAGTTCACGCCAATGAGTTTTACTGTCACTTTGATACCAACCTTGATATTAACGAAAGAGGTATTGTTCTGGGGCTTAATGCACTATTGCCTTCAGATATTTCGGTCCTTGACGCTAAATATGTAGAAAACGATTTTCATGCAAGATATAACGCTAAGGGCAAAAATTATATTTACAGAATCTATAATAGCGAAATTAAAAATCCCTTTTTGGCAGACAGAACACTTCAGATAGCAAGAGAACTTGATATTGAAAAAATGAACGAGTTTTGTAAACGCATTTGCGGAAAACACGATTTTTATGGTTTTTCAAGTTCAGGCAGAAGCGTTACCGATACTATAAGAACTATAACCGAATGTTCAGTATCTAAAGAGGGGAAAGAGGTTATTTTATCTGTAACGGCGGATGGATTTCTGTATAATATGGTTAGAATTGTTACAGGCACCGCAATTGCCGTATCAGATGGCCTTATTGACCCAAAAGATACCGAAAGCATCATACTTTCCAAAGACCGAGATAAAGCAGGGGCAACTGTCGCTCCCTGGGGACTATATTTAAATAAAGTTTTTTATTAAAGGACATTTTTAAAATGGCAGAATATAAGAAAAAACAAATTAAACGTAAGATTAAGCCGAAGCCTGCAAAAAAAGCTCCTGTAGAAAACATAGACATTAAAATGAGCAGGTCAAAGCATGAAAAAAAGACTGAAGCACCGCAAAGAAAACCGCAAACACGGTCTAAAAGCAGGTCTTTAAATATGCCTAAGCTTAATGTTATAAAAGGCAAAAAGGCAGTTAAGAATAAAAATAATTTTATAACAATAAGCGTGATAGTAATCTTTGTTTGCATATACTTGATTATATCGGCTTTTCATCCTGTTGGAATGTTAGAATATCTTTCAAGTTGTTATGCAAAGATAGGTCACGGAAAGGGCTATGATTTGTCTCTCACAGGCGGCGAGACATTAAATGCGATACAGCAGTCAAATTATTATTACATATTATCTGAAAACACTGTTGAAGCTTATAATAACGGCGGAAAAAACATCTTCAGTGTTACCCATGGTATGTCAAAGCCGGTGCTTAAGACAGGAGATACACGATATCTTGTTTATAGTCAGGGAGAAAAAACGTTAAAGGTGCATACCTTTAACGGACTGCACAATACCTTTACCTTTGATAATAGTATATTAACTGCTAATATTTCAAAAAGCGGTACTTTTGCAGTAGCGACAAAAACCGAAGGCTATGAATCCAAGGTTACAGTTTATAATAAGCGCAACAAGAAGATTTACGAATGGTTTAGCAGTGATGAAACTGTAATTTCCACTTGTCTTAGTGATAACGGAAAAAGACTTGCAGTAGCAACAGTAAAGGTTGAAAACGGAGCCTTTGTATCTAAGGTTTACATTTTAAAATTTAATTCTGCAAATCCTACACAAACCTATGAATTTGAAGGGGAGTTAATTTACAGCCTGAACATTGCAGTCGGCAACCATATTTACGCCGTTTTAGATAAAAATATTGAGTTTATCAATATGGTAAACGGCAAAAAAAAATCACAAGTTACCGATTATTCGGTAAATATTGTAAAGAAAATGGGCAACCGAATTGTTGCAGTAAAGTCTTTGGAAGCAAATAAGAACGAAACTGATATTTATCTCTATAGTTTAACCGGAGAATTAAAGGCAAACTTTAAATTAGAGAGAGGAGTTTCTGATATATCGGTAAAAAATCAGAGACTTCATATTTTAACCGACTCCAGTATTGTTATTACCGACAAAACAGGTGGAATATTAAGCGAAGCAAAATGCAGTTTTGATATTAAAAACATTGTTGCACTGTCAGACAGTTCTGTGGCAGGAATAAGCAATAATTCATTAAATAAATATCTTTATGATAAAACGGAGGCAAAGAAATGAGTATTATTTTAGACGTTATTGTTGTTGCGATTATAGCTATTTGTGTGTTCCTTTCAGCAAAGAAAGGCTTTGCACGAACAGTTATTGAACTGGTAGGTTTTGTGGCCGCAATACTTATTGCAATTAATTTATCAACACCTGTAGCCAACTTCACTTACGACAAAGTGGTAAGCCCTTCTATTGAAAAAACCGTGGTTAAGGTTATAGACGACTCGGTAAATAATGCTTCTGAGACGGTAACTGAAACAATTTGGGAAAAACTTCCAAATTTTGTTGCTAATTCTGCTGAAAAATCAGGGGTTACCAAAGACGCTCTTTCTCAAAAACTAATGGGCGGCAGCAGCAGTGAAGAAATAGCTCAGAACGTTGCAGATGAGGTTTTTGCTCCGGTTGCAACAACTGTTATTAAATACATAGCAACCGTACTTATTTTTGTCATACTTTTAGTGGTTGTAAAACTTCTTGCAAAACTATTTAATTCTTTGTTTAAAAAATCCTTATTAGGCGGTGCAAACGCACTGTTAGGTGGTGCTTTAGGCGCAATAAAGGGTGCTATTTACGCAATTTTATTCTGCCTATTAGTTTCTCTTATTACAAACATAACCAAAGACAATTTCTTTATTACAAATGAAATGATAGAAAACTCAACTGTGTTTAAGTTTGTACTGAACTTAATTCCTTTTAAGTTTTAGAGGTTTAATGTAGATTATGAAAAAAATTTTTACTATACCCAATATAATTTCGCTTTTCAGACTTATTCTGATTCCGTTTTTTGTATTTTTTTACTTTAAAGATAATGTAGAAAATCATTTTTTCTGGGCAATATTTATTGTAGTGCTAAGCGGATTTAGCGATGTGGTTGACGGATTTATTGCCAGAAATTTCAATATGGTGTCAGATTTCGGAAAAATTCTTGACCCTATAGCTGACAAAATGACACAGGCAGTAGTACTGTTAAGTCTGGCTATAAAACATACCGCTCTTATACCTATGTTTGCAGTACTGTTTTTAAAAGAATTGCTCACAATGTTTGCAGCAATTCAGTTGCTTTCCAACGGAACAAAGCCAATTTCTTCAAAGTGGTGGGGCAAGCTAACAACAGTAGTAATATTTATAACGACAATCTATACAGTTGTTATGGACATATACAGTGTGCCTGTTTATGTGTTGTATGGACTAATTATACTTTCAATAGGTTGCATGGTACTTTCAATGGGCAACTATGGAAAAATGTTCTTTGGACAAGCAAAAGGAGAAAAAACTAAATGATGAGACTATGCTCAAAGTGCAAACAAAGACCTGCCGTTGTGTTTATCTCTGACCCTGTAAAGCAGGAAGGAGAGCCAAACGGTCTTTGTCTTGTGTGCGCTAAGGAAATGGGAATAAAGCCAATAAACGATATGCTCAGTAAGATGAATATTTCTGACGAAGATATTGAGCAAATGAGCGAACAGTTTATGGACATTATGGGAGATAATCCTGAGGAAACCTTTGATTTGGGAACTGCCCCTGCTTTTCCGTTCCTTAATAACCTTTTTGGCGATATTATGCCTAAAAAAGAAGAAGGAAACGATAAAAAAGACAAAGAAAACAAAAAGACAGACAACCCAAAACGCAGAAAATATATTGACCAGTATTGTACAAATTTGACCCAAAGGGCGAAAGACGGCAAACTAGACGTTATAATTGGCAGAGATGACGAGCTTTATCGCACTATACAAATACTCAGTCGTCGTACCAAAAATAATCCTTGTCTTATTGGCGAGCCAGGTGTTGGTAAAACAGCAATTGCAGAAGGTCTGGCTTTAAAAATTGCCGATGGAACTATTCCAAGCCGACTTGCAGATAAACAAATAATGCTTCTTGACCTTACAGGTCTTGTAGCAGGAACACAGTTCAGAGGGCAGTTTGAAAGCCGAGTAAAAGGACTTGTTGAGGAAATTAAAAAAGACGGAAATATAATCCTCTTCATAGACGAAATTCATAACCTTGTGGGCGCAGGAGACTCTGCAGAAGGCTCTATGAATGCGGCAAATATTTTAAAACCAGCCCTTTCTCGCGGAGAAATTCAGGTTATCGGTGCTACCACCTTTAAGGAGTATCGTAAGCATATTGAAAAAGACGCCGCGTTAGAGCGACGTTTCCAACCTGTTATTATTGAAGAAAGCTCAATAGAGGATGCTGTTAACATTCTTCTTGGCGTAAAGGGTTATTATGAGGGTTATCATAACGTAACAGTAGATGATGATCTGATTAGGAAAATCGTTGCCCTTTCAGAAAGATACGTCAGTGACAGATTTTTGCCAGATAAGGCTATCGACCTTTTAGATGAAGCATGTGCATGTTCAAGCCTTGCAAATACTGCGGTGGACGAGCTTCACGTGGTTAATAAAAGTATTGCCGAGAATCAAATGGAACTTGATAGATTAGAGGCAGATGTTGATAATCCCAATTATGAAAAACAGGCTCTTATAAAATCCGAACTGGAAAAGCTAAAAAAGAGGGCGGAGGATCTGTATGAACCGGCATCGCAAACCCAGGTTACCGAAATGGATGTAGCTAAGGTTATAGAGCTTTGGACAGGAATTCCTGCTTCTAAAATCGAAGAGAGTGATTTAAATAAAATCAGTAAACTTGAAGATAAAATCAAGGAAAGAATTATCGGACAAGACGAAGCAGCATCTCTTGTTGCTGCAGCAGTTAAGCGTTCCCGTGTTCAGACAACACCTCACAGGCGTCCTGCATCCTTTATCTTTGTAGGTCCAACCGGTGTTGGAAAAACAGAACTTGCTAAGGTTTTATCGGCTCAACTCTTCAATACGCCTGAAACATTAATCAGACTTGATATGTCTGAGTTTATGGAAAAACATTCTGTGTCAAAGCTTATAGGAGCGCCTCCCGGATACGTTGGTTATGACGACGCAGGCCAGTTGACCGAGAAAATCAGAAGAAAGCCATATTCGGTTGTTCTTTTCGATGAAATTGAAAAGGCGCACCCTGACGTTATGAATATTCTGCTTCAGATTCTGGACGACGGTGTGGTTACCGATGCTCAGGGCAGAAAGGTTAATTTTGAAAATACTATCATTATTATGACCTCCAACGCAGGAAGTAACAAACGCGATAACCTAATGGGATTTGGCAAAACCGAGAAGGAAACAAGCAGAGAAAAATCTATTGCTGCACTAGAGGAGTTCTTGCGTCCTGAATTTATTGCAAGAATAGATGAGATAGTAACGTTTTCTCCTTTAAGAAAAGATAGTCTTACTAAAATTGCAGCCTTGATGCTTTCTGACCTTAAAAAGGTTATGGAAGAAAAAGGAATTCAGTTTAATTTTGATAATAAGGTATGCGAAGTACTTGCAGAAGACAGTGATGGAGCGAAAAGTGGAGCCAGAGAGCTTAGGAATCAGATTCGCCGCAGAGTTGAAGATAAATTGGTTGATATGATAATCGAAAACGCCGATAAACAACTTACTCAAATTACTGTTACTGCAGAAAATAACGAAATAAAATTTTCTTAAAAAACTATTGACTAACGGCAAGAATTATGCTATTATAATTCTTGCCGTAATAAATGCGGGTGTTGTTCAACGGCTAGAATGCCAGCCTTCCAAGCTGGAGACGTGGGTTCGATTCCCATCACCCGCTCCATTACCCTCAAAGGAAAATGAGGGCTTTTTTTATGGTAATATGCGCTGATAGCTCAGCTGGATAGAGCATCTGCCTTCTAAGCAGAGGGTCGGGGGTTCGAGTCCCTTTCAGCGTGCCAAGTAAAAAGACCAGTCGAAACGACTGGTCTTTTTAATTTCGTATATGGAGAAAGGGCTCGAAGTAGGAGCGGTAGTGAATGACAGTCCAGTGGACTGTCAGAGCCGCGAATGACCGAAGCC
>JAZNBQ010000089.1:0-18928 GCA_045587065.1 Acutalibacteraceae bacterium
TTTTGAAAAAAGGTGTTATTATGATTTTTTCTACTGACAGAGCATCTCTACTTGATGCAGTACAAAATTTATCAAGAATTGTTACAAAAACCTCTCTTCCTGTTTTAGAAGGTATACTTATTTCTGCAGAGCAAGGCAAAATAACTCTTGTTAGCTATAACCTTGAAATGAGCATGAAAAAAGAAATTTATGCTTCTTGCAAAGAAGAGGGAGATATTGTACTTAGTGCAAAGCTTTTAACCGAAATTTTAAGAAGAAGTGACGGTATTAACGTTGAAATCGAAGCAGACGATAAATTAATGTGTCACATTAAAAGCGGAAGCGCTGTTTTCGATATTATGGGAATGTCTGCAGAAGATTTTCCGGAAACACCTTCTGTTCCTGAAACAGATAAAATTTCTATTAAAGGCGGCATTTTAAAGGATTTAGTAAGAGGTACACTTTTTGCAGTTGCTTCTACTGAAGGTTCTCGTCCTATTCTGACAGGACTTAAGGTTGATATTAAAGACGGAATGATTCGTTTTATTGGTATTGACGGAAGAAGAATGGGTCTTAGACAGGAAAGAATAGGAATTTCAGGGGAATATGACTTTGTAATTTCTGGTAAAGCTATCGGCGAAGCTATTAAAATTATTAGCGAAGATGATGAAGACATTGAAATTTTTGTAAATAAAAAATTAGCTTCCTTCTCCATTGATGGTTATACTCTTGTTTCTCGTTTACTTGAGGGAGAATTTATGAATTTCGAGAAAGTTGTTAAGAAAGAATATTCTCAACAGTTAGTAATTAAGACAAGAGAAATTATTGACATTATTGAGCGTATTTCTATTGTAATAAATGACCGTTTTGCAACACCTGTTAAATGTCAGATAGATAAAAATTTAATTAATTTTTCTTGTTCTTCTTCTCTTGGTCGTGCTACCGACGTTTATGAGACAGAGCTTATTGGTAATGAATTTGAAATAGGTGTTAATCCACAATATTTACTAGATGCTTTAAGAGCGTGTGAAGCGGACAGTGTAAGAATGAAATTTAACGGCGGAGGAGCAGGTTTTATTATAGAGCCTATTGAATCAGATAGCTTTATGTATATGATAATGCCCATAATTTTAAAATAATGAAAAAAATTAGTATAAAAGAAGATTTTATAAGACTTGATTCTGCACTAAAACTTTCAGGCTTTGTTACAACAGGCGGCCACGCTAAAATTGTAATTCAAGAGGGAGAAGTTTTGGTAAACGGAGAGGTATGTACTCAAAGAGGAAAAAAATTACGTTCCGGAGATACTGCTTCTTTTGAGGGAAATGAACTGATTATTGAATAATGGAAATTAAAAAAATTAGTTTTTCAGGATTTAGAAATCTTTTTGATTTTGAATTTTGCCCTGATAAAAATATTAATGTTATTTGCGGAGCAAATGCACAGGGAAAAACCAATATTATTGAAGGTATCTGGCTTTTTACGGGAGCTAAGAGTTTTCGTGGCGCAAAAGATATAGAAATGGTTGGTTTCGGCAAAGAAAAAGCTCTTCTTAAAATGGATTTTATAAGTGGAGAAATTAAAAGATCAGCCGAAATAAAAATAGTTTCTAAAAGAACTGCAATTTTTGATGAAAAGCCTTTAAAAACACCATCTTTACTTGCAGGAAATTTTTGTGCAATAGTTTTTTCTCCTGATGATTTAAGTTTGGTAAAAGAAGGACCAAGCGCCAGAAGAAGATTTTTAGATATTGCGATAGGACAGCTTTACCCTTCATATATTAATAATTTAAAAAGTTACAGTCGCGCACTTGCTCAAAGAAACAGAATAATAAAAGAATATAAAATTATTCCAAACGGCATGGAACTTCTTGATATTTTTGAAGAAGAAATTTATGAAAACGGAAAAAAAATAATTTCTTTAAGAAAAGAATATTTAGAAAAATCTCTGCCTTATATATCAGAAATATATAGCGGTATTTCTAAAGAAAGAGAAACTTTGGAATTTACATATATAACTTCTGCAGATGAAGAAAATTTAAGAAATGCTTTATATGAATCAAGAAAAACCGACGTTTTTTCCGGGGTTACTTCTGTAGGTCCTCACAGAGACGATATAGATTTTAAAATTAACGGTATTTCTGCAAGAAAATTTGGTTCGCAAGGACAACAAAGAAGCGTAGCATTAGCATTAAAACTTGCAGAGGCAAAAACCTTAAAAGAAATAACAGGGGAAGAGCCTATTGTTATTTTAGATGACGTTATGAGTGAGCTTGACCCAAAAAGACAGGATTACGTGCTTAATCATATAAAAGAACGCCAGGTATTTATAACCTGTTGTGATCCTTCTAATATAAAAGGTATTAAAGAAGGAAAGGTCTTTAATATTGAATCAGGAAGAATAAAACAGGAGAATTAAAATGTATTTACATTTAGGACAAGATATTGTTGTTAAAAAAGACAATATAATAGGTATTTTCGACCTTGATACAACAACTATATCTAAGATTTCAAGAAACTATATAAACGGCGCCGAAAAAAGAGGCGAGGTTATAAACGTTTCTTTCGAGCTTCCAAAATCTTTTATTGTTTGCTCTAAAAAACAAAGCAAAGATAAAAAGGTATATATTTCTCAAATTTCCACACAAACGCTATTAAAGCGGTCTGAGGGAGTTATTGAGAACGGAATAGAAATAAATTTGTAAAGAGAAAGGCAAAAAAAGTTATGAGTTTAGAAACAAATCTTCCGGTAACTGAAAGTTATGATGAAAACTCTATTCAGGTCCTTGAAGGACTTGAAGCGGTTAGAAAAAGACCCGGTATGTATATCGGTTCTACAGGAGAAAGAGGTCTTCATCATCTTGTTTATGAAATTGTAGACAACTCCATAGATGAGGCACTGGCAGGTTACTGTGATAAAATAACCGTTGAAATTTTAGATGACGGTGTAATAAGAGTTAAAGATAACGGAAGAGGAATTCCTGTTGGTATAAATCCTCAAAAGGGAATTCCTACTGTTACTGTTGTTTTTACCATTCTTCACGCAGGCGGTAAATTCGGCGGAAGCGGCTATAAAGTATCAGGCGGTCTTCACGGCGTTGGTGCTTCAGTTGTTAATGCTCTTTCTTCCTGGCTTGAGGTTGAGGTTCACGACGGAGAGAAAATTCACAAGCAGAGATATGAAAAGGGTAATATTGTAACCGACCTTGAGATTATTGGAACCTGTAATGATACAGGAACAACCGTTACCTTTAAACCTGACCCTACTATCTTTACAGATACCACTACCTACGATTACGACATTCTTTTAAACAGACTTCGCGAACAGGCTTTCCTTAACGCTGGTATCAGAATTCTTTTGGAAGATAAAAGAACCGACATTTTCGAGCCCAGAACAGACGACCTTTGCTATGAAGGCGGTATTAAATCATACGTAGAGTATATTTGTAACGGCATAAAGAAAGAACCTCTTTCTGAAATTATTTATCTTTCAGGAGGAAAGGCAGATTCTACGGCAGAAATTGCTCTTATGTGGTCTACCGCGTATGACAGTAAAATTATGTCTTTTGCTAATACTCTTCATACCATTGACGGTGGTACACACGAACAAGCTTTCAGACAGACTGTTGCCAGAATTGTAAATAAATATGCCCACGATTTTAAAAAGTTAAAGGTAGATTCCGATAACCTTAAGGGCGAAGACATTATGGAAGGTCTTGTTGCTGTTGTTTCGGTTAAACTTGCCGACGCACAATTTGAATCTCAGACCAAGGCAAAGCTGGGTAACACCTCTATTGGCCAGTTGGTAAGAGAAATTATAAATGACCAACTTTACAAATATTTAGAAGAGCATCCCAGCGAGGCTAAAATTGTAATTGATAAAGCTATTGCTGCATCTAACGCAAGAGAGGCCGCACAAAAGGCCAGAGATGCTTCCAGAAACAAGTCAGGTATCGGCGGAAAAACACGCATGCCTGAAAAACTTACCGACTGTATTTCAGACGACCCTACAAAGACTGAAATTTATATTGTAGAGGGAGATTCTGCAGGCGGTAGTGCAGTAGAAGGAAGAAATAGTACTTATCAGGCTATTTTGCCTCTTTGGGGTAAAATGCTTAACGTTGAAAAGGCAAGAGAAGATAAGGTTTACGGAAATGACAAGTTAACTCCTGTTATTGTAGCTTTAGGTACAGGAATAGGCGAAAATTTTGATATTGAAAAGCTACGTTATGACAAAATCGTTATTATGGCCGATGCCGACGTAGACGGTTCACATATCAGAACACTTCTTTTAACCTTCTTCTTCAGATATATGCCTCAACTTATTGAGACAGGTCACGTTTATTTAGCACAACCTCCTCTTTACAGAATTTCAAAGGGTAAACAACACTTTGATGCCTTTACAGACGAGGAAAAACAGGAATATATTGACCGACTTGGCGGAACGGCAGACGTTCAGCGTTACAAGGGTCTTGGTGAAATGGACCCTGACCAGTTGTGGGAAACAACCCTTGACCCTGAAACCAGAACCATGCTTCGTGTTACAATGTCTGATGCAGAAATTGCAGACCAGACCTTTACCATGCTAATGGGCGAAGAGGTTGAGCCAAGAAGACAGTTTATTGAAGAGAACGCGGTATTTGCTACCGACCTTGACATATAATTAGAAAGGAGCAGAAAAAATGGCAAAACAAGAAATAGTTTACTGGCCGGAAGACGAACAAACTAATATAGTTCCGGTTGAAATAGTAGATGAAGTAAAAAGCAGTATGCTCCAATATTCTATGTCGGTACTTGTTGGTCGTGCTTTACCTGACGTTAGAGATGGTTTAAAGCCTGTTCATAGAAGAATTCTTTATACTATGTATGAAAACGGCCTTACACCAGACAAGGCATACAGAAAATGCGCCGATACAGTAGGTACTGTACTTGGTCGTTACCATCCACACGGAGACACCTCTGTTTACGACGCTATGGTTCGTATGGCACAGGACTTCTCCCTTAGATACCCTCTAATTGACGGACACGGAAACTTTGGTAATATTGACGGCTACCCTGCTGCTGCTTACCGTTATACAGAGTCTAAAATGAACAGACTTTCTCATCATATGCTTGATGATATTGATAAGGACACTGTAAATTTTGTTCCTAACTATGACGACCGTCTTAAAGAGCCCGAGGTTTTACCTGTAAGATTCCCTCAACTTTTAGTTAACGGTTCTTCAGGTATTGCGGTAGGTATGGCAACCGAAATACCTCCTCATAATCTGGGCGAGGTTATTGACGGTATGTGCTGCCTTATTGATAATCCTGATGCAGACCTTCCTGAGCTTTGTGAGT
The DNA here is from genome assembly GCA_045587065.1 of Acutalibacteraceae bacterium. Classification (GTDB taxonomy): domain Bacteria; phylum Bacillota; class Clostridia; order Oscillospirales; family Acutalibacteraceae; genus SFWF01. The sequence goes on from JAZNBQ010000089.1 coordinate 5,319, forward strand.
TTATCAAAGGTCCTGATTTCCCAACCGGCGGTACAATTATGGGCAGAGCAGGTATTCGCGCCGCTTATGCTACAGGTAGAGGTAAAATCGTTGTTCGCGGTAAAGCAGAAATTGAGGAACTTAAAAATGGTAAATATCGTATAGTTATTACCGAAATTCCTTACAAGGTTAGAAAGAAAGACCTTGTTAAACACATTTACGACCTTGCGGCAGAAAAGAAAATCGAAGGTATTGATGACGTTGTTGACTACTCTTCAAAGAGAGACGGCGGGATCAGAATTATAGTTGACGTTAAAAAGGATGCTAACCCACAGGTTGTTCTTAACAAGCTTTACAGTTATACCTCTTTACAGACTACCTTTGGTGCTATTCTTCTTGCTATTGTTAACGGCAAACCACAGATTTTAACTCTGAAAGAGATGCTTCAGAACTGCATTGACTTCCAGTGTGAGATTATTGAGCGCAGAACTGCCTTTGATATGAAAAAGGCGAAAGAAAGAGCACATATTCTGGAAGGTCTTAAGGTTGCGCTTGATTTTATTGATGAGGTTATTAATATCATCAGAAAGAGCAAAACCATACCTGAGTCTAAAGAGGCTTTGTCTCAGCGCTTTGGCCTTGACGATTTGCAGACAACAGCTATCGTTCAGATGCAGCTTGGAAAACTTGCAGGCATGGAAAAACAGAAAATAGAAGATGAGCTTAAAGAAAAGCTTGACTTTATTAAGGAATGTGAAGAAATTCTTGCTGACCACGCCAAAGTTCTTGATATAGTTAAAACCGAGGCTTTAAATCTTCGTGACAGATATTCCGATGACAGAAGAACTGAAATTTCTGCAGTTTCAGGAGAGGTTGACATTGAAGACCTTATTCCTGTTGAGGAGTGCGTTCTTACAAAAACTGTTAACGGTTATATTAAGAGACTTCCATCTGACACCTATTCTGTTCAGCACAGAGGAGGCAGAGGAATTAAAGGTCTTTCTACAAGAGAAGATGATATTGTTGAGAATATGTTTGTTTGTTCAAGTCACGACTACGTAATGCTCTTCTCAAATCTTGGCAGAGTTTACAGACTAAAGGCATACGAAATTCCTGAGGGAAGCAGAACAGGCAAGGGTATGAACCTTATTAACCTTGTTCCTCTAATGGAAGGCGAGAAAATTACTATGATTCTGCCTTGTCCTGAGCTTGAGACTGAACAGTTTATCTGTATGGGCACTAAAAACGGCGTAATTAAGAGAACCGCCCTTTCAGACTTTAAGAACACTCGTAAAACAGGTATTATTGCTCTTGGTCTTGACGAGGGAGACGAACTCCGCTTTGTAAGTCTTACAGACGGAAGCAAGTCACTTCTTGTTGCAACCAAAAACGGTAAAGCTATTCGTTTTGCCGAGGATGATGTTAGAAGCATGGGAAGAACCGCAAGAGGTGTCAGAGCAATTAAACTTAAAGGCGATGACGAGGTTGTTGCTATGGCAACCTGTGACGAAGATACCGTTCTTCTTACCGTTAGTGAAACCGGTTACGGCCGACGTTCTACTATGGCTGACTACAGACTACAGTCTCGTGGCGGTCAGGGTATAACCAACTACCGCACCGAGAAATACGGAAAGGTAGCCGCAGTTCTTGCCGTAAAGGATGACGAAGATATTATTATGATAGCTTCCGACGGAATTATAATTCGAATGAGGGTTAGCGATATTTCTACCTTCGCTCGTCCTTCCAAGGGTGTTAGAGTTATGAGAGTGGCTCAGGGAGAGAAGATTCTTTCTATTGCTACTGCCGAACACGATGAGGAAGAAATTACCGACGTTCCTGAGGCACCTGACTCAGATGCAGGGGAAACCGGTCCGGAAGAGGTTACGGAAGAAGAAACCGCAGAAGAATAAAAGAAATACACACAGTTTATGGTTTTTTGCCGTAAATTGTGTGTATTTTCAGTTAAAACGAAACGTAGTGTTATATGATTCTTCGATCTTTATTGTCTGAATGACAAAAGAGATATTAAAAGAAAACAAGAGAAAAATCAAAAACACAAGAGAAAAACAACGCTATTTTAAAATATTAATGTAAAAAAGAGCGATTTCAACTGAATTTAACATTAATAAGGAGAAATACTTTTGGAAAACAATATATACGAAAATGACCCTGTTTTTGAATCCTATTTAAAAGAACAACAAGAAAAACGAGAAATTAAAAGAACTGCAAATTTCGTAGGCGGAGCTTTTCTTGCGCTAATGATATTGCCTTTTATAATTTCCACTATGTTTGTGAATTTTTTAAAGGTTGTAGGTCTTCCCGTGTCTCAAGTAGAACTTATTATAAAAGACCCGACCTTTACAATGTTTTTGCAGATATTCCTTTCGGTTACAATGTTTTTGCTGCCCCTTGGTATAATTTTATACGGCGAACACGTAAAACTAAAAGATATAGTTTCATTTAGAAAGCCGAAAAAAGAGCTTTTTTTACCGACGATTTTAGTTTGTGTAGGAATTACCGCCTTTGCTAATGTGGTTAGCAATATGATAACTTCTATGTTTAACGGCATAGGACTTCCTGTATCTGCGCCTGATTTTGACGTCCCAAAGGGCGTTTTAGGCTTTATAATTTCCTTTTTAGCTATAGCAGTTACCCCTGCTTTTGTAGAGGAGTTTGCTTTAAGGGGTGTTTATATGGGCACCCTCAAGAAATACGGCAAGGCTTTTGCGGTAGTTGTTTCTGCAATACTTTTTGGTCTGATGCACGGCAACCTGGCACAAATACCCTTTGCTTTTATTCTGGGAATAGCAATTGGTATAGCGGTAATTAAAACTGATTCCCTTTGGACAGGAATAATAATTCATTTTATAAACAATGCCGTTTCGGTTATTTTAACACAGATTACCGAAAATCTTCAAAGCACAACAGCCCAAACCTTTGTTACTGCTTTATATTTTGCATTATGCATACTGGCTTTCTTTACAGGAATTTATCTTTTTAAGGGAAAAACCAGAGAATTAGTACAATTTGAGGACAAAGAGGAAAAGGGAGACGTAACAAAGAAACTTAAATGGTTTTTCTCTGCGCCTACTGTTATAATTTCTATTGTGGTTACAGGAATAGAGTGCTTGGCTGCGCTTTTCATGTATTAATTGTTCCACGTAGAACAAAAAAGACTTTAGCTTAAAATGTTCCATGTGGAACAAAAGGAGTATATATGGACAAAAGGTTTATGTACCGAGCTATTGAACTTGCAAAAATAGCTGAAGAAAACGGAGACGTGCCTATTGGCGCCGTTGTTGTTAAGGATGGCAAAATAATTGCTGAAGGGTATAATTGCAGGGAAAAAGACAATAATCCTGTGGCCCACGCCGAAATAGAGGCTATAAAAAAGGCAGGGGAGGTTTTAGGAAGTTGGCATTTGGACGACTGCGAACTCTACGTTACCTTGGAGCCTTGCCCTATGTGTGCCGGTGCAATTATAAATTCGCGCATTAAAACTCTCGTTTTCGGAGCCTACGACCTGAAGGCAGGTTCGGCGGCTAAAGAGTCTGTTATAAATATATTTGATTTACCTTATAATCACACTCCGGAAATCTTTGGGGGAATTTGCGAAGAGGAAACCAAAAAACTGCTTCAAGATTTTTTTGCTAAAAAAAGAAAGTAGCACAATATATTGTGGAAAATATACTATGATACTTGTTATAAATACAAAATATATAGCCACCGTGTAAACACGGTGGCTATTTTTTTTATCGTTTTGAGAGAACTTCCTCTTCGTATTTCTTAACTTCCTTTAAATAATCGGCGTTAACCTTTTCTTTTTTAAGGAATTCTGCCCATACGTCTCCAAGAGGCATGGTTTTAAGTTCTTCCTGTAAAACCATAAGCTCGGTCAGATTATTTTGGTCCTGCAAAGCCTTCATGGTCTTTGAGGGCTCAAGAAGTGCATACAGTAGTGCTTTTTGTACGCTTCTTACTCCTGTTACCCATGCAGAAATTCTGTTTATTGATGCATCAAAATAGTCAGTTGCAATAAATACGCGGTCCAAAGCATCGTTTCTAACGATTTCTTTGCAGATTTCTCTTGTTTCATCATCATATAAAACCACGTGGTCAGAATCCCAACGAACAGGGCGAGTAACGTGTAAGGCAACCTTCTCGTTAAATAAAAGGAGAGAGGAAAGCTTATCTGAAACAACCTCTGTAGGATGATAGTGACCGTTGTCCATAAGAGGAGTAATTCCCTTATAATCAGAGTAGCTAAGGCAGAACTCTGCAGAGCCTACGGTATAGCTTTCAAGACCAATACCGAAAACCTTAGACTCAAGGGCAGGGTAAACCTTGGTTTTGTCATACGGAACGGTTAAAATTTCATCCATAGATTTTTTGTATCTGGCTCTTGGTCCTATTCTGTCGGCCGGAATGTCTTTATAGCCGTCAGGAATCCAGAAATTTACTACGGCAGGAATTCCTGTCTCGTTTGCAAAATACTCTGCAATTTCAAGGCAGCGTTTTCCGTGTTCTACCCAAAATGTTCTTGTCTCTTCATCAGGAGAAGAAAGGGTCAGGTTATCTTTAACCTTTGGATGAGAGAAAAAGGTTGGGTTAAAATCAATGCCCATATTGTGCTTTTTGGCAAACTCTACCCATTTTGCAAAGTGTTTTGGTTCTAACTTATCACGGTCTGCAAACTCACCGTCTTCAAAAAAGGCGTAACAAGCGTGAAGGTTAAGTTTAATCTTACCGCCAAGGAGAGAAATAACCTTTTCCATGTCCTGCATCAACTCTTTGGGGGTGGTGGCTTTTCCGGGGTAGTTGCCTGTTGTTTGAATTCCGCCTGAAAGAGCGCCCTTCTGGTCAAAGCCTACAACGTCGTCGCCTTGCCAACAATGAAGAGAAATAGGGGTGTTTTGAAGCGCTTTAATTGCCTCGTCGGTGTTTACACCAAGGGCTGCATAAATTTTTTTAGCTTCTGAATATCTGCTCATACTTTTTCTCCTTATTCTGTATATGTTTTACATTTAAATGACTTTTGAACGCAAAGCTTTGCTTCTTTAACGTCTTTCCAAACCTTGTCAGCAAGCATCTGGCTCATAAGATTTCCAATAGCAGTTGCTTCTTTTGGTCCTGCACAAACCTGACAGCCACATTCTTTTGCAGTAAGACGGTCAAGGTAGGTTTCCTGACTGCCGCCGCCTACTATATTAATAGTATCAAACTTAGTGTCCAGAATTTCTTCCATCTGTTCCTTTGCTTTTTTATAGCAAACGGCTAGACTTTGATATACTGTAGCGGCAAGTTCTGCGTCGTCCTTTGGAACGGTTTGTCCGTCTTCTTTACATGCGGCTTTAAGTTCTTCTATCATGCTTTTTGGCGCCAAGAATCTGTCGTCGTTGCAGTCAACTAGTGCACTAAAGCCCTGATTGCTCTTTTCTTCTGCTGCTTCGCAAAGCTCGTCAAAGCCCCATTTTTTGCCGCTGTTTGCTTCAATCTCTTTTCGAACAGACTGAATCATCCAAAGACCCATAATGTTTTTAAGGTATCTGTACTTTTTGCCGTAGCCGCCTTCGTTTGTAAAGTTGTATTTACGGCTTGTTTCATTGCAGTTTGCCTTTAAAAGTTCTGTTCCCATTAAGGACCAAGTGCCTGAACTTATGTAAAGAGTATTGTCATTAGTGGTAGGAACGGCCAAAACAGCAGAAGCGGTATCGTGAGCAGGAGCAAGAACAACCTTAGCATTACCGCCTACAATAGCCTGAATTTCAGGCTTTAAGTCACCTACAATCTCGCCGGGCTGAGAAATTGGGAGGAAAATCTCTTTTGGATAGCCAAGGCTCTCAATAAGCTCAAAATCCCAGTCGCAAGTATCAGCCTTCAAAAGTCCGGAGGTAGAAGCAATAGTATATTCCTGTTTTTTAACTCCTGTAAGCAGGAAATTGTAAAAATCAGGGGTCATAAGCATAGTCTTTGCCTGTTTTAACTCTTCAGGCTTACTGTTTTTAAGATACTCTAACTGATAAATGGTGTTGAAAAGCTGTTTTTGAATGCCTGTGCGACTGTAAAGGTCTTTGTCACTTATGGTTTTATTAACGCTTTTGTCCATGCCTTCGGTACGACTGTCGCGGTACCCTACGGCATCCCCCAGCATATTATCATTTTCATCTAAAAGAACAAAGTCCACGCCCCAGGTATCAATACCGATACTAAAAGGGGCTTTCCCTGCGTCAAAACAACGCTTGATTCCCTCAGTAATATGACCAAAAAGAGCTTTCCAGTCCCAACAAAGAACACCGTTTTTTAAGGACTGTCCGTTAGGGAAGCGGTACATTTCTTCAAGGACCATATTTCCATTTTCTACATGTCCTAAAATGTGTCGTCCACTGGACGCGCCAATATCAATGGCAAGATAATATTTCAAGGTAAAATCCTCCCTTTATATATGTGAATTAATTATATCAAAAAAGAGGAAAAAATACAACACAAAAGCAAAAAAACCTAGCAAAAAAGAGGATTTTTAATATTGACAGTATAGGAGGAGTGTGCTATACTAAAAGAAAAATAACGGCAGAGGTGCTGTGAGTTATGAAAAAACCGTCACTTAGCGAACTTACTCTTAGAGAAAAAATAGGTCAAACCACCTTAGTTCACTCTAACCAACCCGGATTTAAGGATTTAGAAAAATACCCCTTTGGTTGTATGTGGGCAAGCGGAGACCTTAATTTCGGAATTAACATGGATGAGGTTAACCCTGACCTTAACAAGAGAGAAAAATGGCTACAGTCTATTGAGGCAGTAAACTCAAAGCTTAAAGTGCCCATAGTTAGAGCAGGCGACTGCGGAATGAGTCTTCCTCCAAAGGAATATGGCTATGTTTTTGATGCAATGACCGTTGGTGCTACAGGAGATGAGGAACTAGCTTATGAGCGAGGCGCTTTAATTGGCAGAATGCTTCGTCATTACAGTATCAACTGGCTTTGGAGTCCTATTTACGACTATTATACAGGCAACATTGCAGGCGGTGGAATCGGCAGAACCTTTAGTGATGACCCTGAACTTCTTTTCAAAATGAATATGGCAACAGTAAGAGGTCTTAACGACCAGGGCGTTGGCGCCACTGCAAAGCACTTCCCTGGATGTGACGGTATGGAATATCGCGATTCACATTTCTCTGAAACAAGAAACCTTTTAACCATTGAAGAGTGGAAAGCAAAACAGGGTAAAATTTTCCAGGATGCTATTGATGCAGGTATTGAGTCAATTATGACAGGACATTCCTGCTTCCCTGCAGTTGATAATACCATGCACAACGGCAGATACGTTCCTACAAGCCTTTCTTATAAGATTGTTACCAAGCTCCTAAAGGAAGAAATGGGCTTTAAGGGCGTTGTTATTACCGACGACGTTTGGATGAGAAGCGTTCTTACATACTGTGATGATGACCGTGCTAAAGTATATATCGAGGCAATTAAAGCAGGTAACGATATCGTTCTCGGCGTTCTTCAGGATTACATTGATATCATTGAAGATGCAGTAAACAGAGGCGAAATTTCAATGGAAAGAATCGATGACGCTTGTCAGAGAGTTCTTGACCTTAAAGAGCGAATCGGTCTGTTTGATGATAATTATGAACTTTGCCCCGGAGATTTAGATAAACTTAATGCCGATATGCAGGATTTCTGTGATAGAGCGGCTAAAAAGGCTATTTCTCTTGTTTGCGACAAGAAGAAACTCTTACCATTAAACAAAGACAAGATTAAAAAGGTTTGCATTATCTATTCCGGTCACGATACCGAAAGCGAAAGTCCATCTTCTGCTTATGCACATATGCAGGTTATGGTTAAGGAATTTGAAAACCGTGGCGCCGAGGTTCATTTCCAACACGGACTCCTTAACAGCTACGCTTCTGAGGCAGAACTGAAGGAAATTTCTGAAAATTACGACCTTATCGTTTATGCAGGATTTCTGGACCGTTGGCAGCCGCACGGAATCAGTAGTTTCTACGGAAAAGAGATAAGCACCTTCCAAAATGCCCTTAGATACGGAACTGAAAAATCTATTGGTATAGGACTTCGTTCTCCTTTTGTATATTTCAATTTCTATTCTGCTTTCCCTGCATATATCAACACATATAACCATCAACCAGAGCTTTTAAAAGCCACTGTTGCGGCAATGTATGGGGAGATTCCTTTCCAGGGCGGCGAACCCTTTAAATTAGTTCCAAAGCACGTAAGAGAACGTCTTGAGATGTTTGGAAAAAACGAGATATAATAGCAAAAAACAGGAAAAGTCGACGAATCGTCGACTTTTTTCTTTTTTCTGTTGACACTGTTTTTTTACTGTGGTATATTTAAATAAAACATTATATCTTCGAGGTGTAGACATGAAAAAACCATTGCTTAGCGAACTCTCCTTGAGAGAAAAAATCGGTCAGACTTGTCTTGTTCACTCTACTCAACCCGGCTTTAAAGCCTTGGACCAATACCCCTTTGGTTGTATGTGGGCAAGCGGAGACCTTAACTTTGGAGTTAACTTAGATGAGGTTAACCCTGACCTTAACAAAAGAGACAAATGGCTGCAGTCTATTGAGGCAGTAAACGCAAAACTTAAAGTGCCTATTGTAAGAGTTACAGACTGTGGAACAAGTCTTCCTATTAAGGAATATGGCTATGTTTTTGATGCCATGACCATTGGCGCTACCGACTCAGAAGAACTTGCGTATGAGAGAGCAAGTCTGATTGGTAGAATGTTCAGACATTACAGCCTTAACTGGATTTGGAGCCCTGTTTGTGATATTGCGGCTCAAAACAACGGAAGCCTTTTAGGAAGAACCTTTACAGATAATCCTGACAGACTTCTTGCTTTGAATATTGCTACCATGAAGGGCTTCCAGGACCAAGGTGTTGCCGCGTGTATTAAACACTTCCCAGGAGAAGACCGCAAAGAACTTCGTGATGCACATTATTCTGAGACTAAGAACCTTTCTACAAAGGAAGAGTGGTTAGAGACTCAGGGAAGAATGTTCCAGGGAATGATTGACGCAGGTGTAGAAGCTGTTATGACCGCGCATCAGTGTTTCCCTGCTGTTGATAACACTATGCACAACGGCAGATACGTTCCTGCAACCCTTTCTTACAAGGTTTTAACAGAACTCTTAAAAGGCGAAATGGGCTTTAAGGGTGTTGTTATTACAGACGACGTTTGGATGAGAAGCGTTCTAACCTATTGTGACGATGACCGTGCAAAAGTTTACATCGAGGCAATTAAAGCAGGTAACGATATTGTTCTTGGCGTTCTTCAGGATTACATTGATATCATTGAAGATGCAGTAAACAGAGGCGAAATTTCAATGGAAAGAATCGATGACGCTTGTCAGAGAGTTCTTGATATGAAAGAGAGAATCGGTCTATTTAATGACGATTATGAGCTTTGTCCCGGAGACGTAGATAAGCTTAATGCCGATATGCAGGATTTCTGTGATAGAGCGGCTAAAAAGGCAATTTCTCTTGTTTGCGATAAGAACAAGCTTTTCCCATTAAACCCTGAAAAGATTAAAAAGGTTTGCATTATTTATTCCGGTCACGATACCGAAAGCGATAATCCAAACTCTGCTTATGCACATATGCAGGTTATGGTTAAAGAGTTTGAAAACAGAGGCGCCGAAGTTCATTTCCAACACGGACTCCTTAACGGTTATGATTCTGAGGCAGAGCTAAAGGAGATTTCTGAAAACTACGACCTTATCGTTTATGCAGGTTTTGTAGAGCGTTGGAATCCAAGAGGACTCAGCAGTTTCTACGGACAGGAAATCAGCACCTTCCAGAATGCCCTTAGATACGGCGGCGAAAAATCTATCGGTATAGGTCTTCGTTCTCCTTACGTATATTACAACTTCTATTCTGCTTTCCCAACCTATATGAACATATATAACCACTTCCCAGAGCTTATGAAAGCGGCGGTTGCGGCTATGTACGGAGAAATTGGTTTTGAAGGTAAAGAACCCTTTAAGCTAATTCCTGAATATGTTGAAGAGCGTCTTAAACTGTTTGGTAAAACAGAAGTTTAATAGTAAAAAGCAAAAAGGTCGACATTGGGTCGGCCTTTTTTGTTTTTCCGATTGACTATGATTTTTTTCTGTGATATAGTAAAAGAAAATAAGCTTTGCAGAGGTGCATTTTATGAGAAAACCATTACTTAGTGAGTTATCGCTCAGAGAAAAAATCGGTCAAACCGCTCTCGTACATTCCACCCAACCGGGCTTTAAGGAACTTGACAAATATCCCTTTGGCTCTATGTGGGGAAGCGGCGACCTAAATTTTGGTGTTAACTTAGACGAGGTTAACCCTGACATCAGCCAAAGAGACAAATGGCTTGAGTCTATCAAGGTTGTAAACTCAAAACTAAAGGTTCCCATTGTAAGAGTAACAGACTGTGGAACAAGCATTCCTCCAAAGGAATATGGCTATGTTTTTGATGCTATGACTATAGGTGCTACAGGGGATGTAGACCTTGCTTACGAAAGGGCAAACCTAATCGGCAGAATGTTCAGACACTATAGCCTTAACTGGCTTTGGAGCCCTGTTTGCGATTTCTTCTCTCATAACCATTCAGGTTACATAGGAAGAACCTTTTCAGACGACCCTGATACACTTCTTGCTATGAATATTGCAACAATGAAGGGCCTTCACGATGCAGGTGTTGGCGCTACCGCAAAGCACTTCCCGGGAACAGACGGTAGAGAATATCGTGATGCTCACTTCTCTGAGACTAAAAACCTTGCTACAAAGGAAGAATGGCTTGCAAAACAAGGCAAAATGTTCCAAGGTATGATAGATGCAGGTGTAGATGCGGTTATGACCGACCATTCCTGCTTCCCTGCCATTGATAATACTATGAGAAAGGGCAGATACGTTCCTGCAACACTTTCTTACAAGGTGCTTACCAAACTTTTAAAAGAAGAAATGGGCTTTAAGGGCGTTGTTATTACCGATGACGTTTGGATGAGAAGCGTTCTAACCTATTGCGACGATGACCGCGCAAGAGTTTACATCGAGGCAATTAAAGCAGGTAACGATATCGTTCTCGGCGTACTTCAAGACTACATCGACATTATTGAGGACGCAGTAAACCGCGGAGAAATCTCTATGGAGAGAATCGACGACGCTTGTCAGAGAGTTCTTGATATGAAAGAAAAAATCGGTCTATTTAATGACGATTACGAACTCTGTCCGGGGGATGTAGATAAGCTTAATGCCGATATGAAGGATTTCTGCGATAGAGCTTCTAAAAAGGCAATTTCTCTTGTTTGCGACAAGAATAACCTCTTCCCGCTTAATAAAGAAAAGATTAAAAAGGTTTGCATTATTTATTCAGGACATGACACCGAAAGCGAAAATCCAAACTCTGCTTATGCTCGTATGCAGATTATGGTTGAAGAGTTTGAAAAACGCGGAGCAGAAGTTCACTTCCAGCATGGACTACTTAACAGTTACGCTTCTGAAGCAGAACTAAAGGAAATTTCCGAAAACTATGACCTTATTGTTTACGCAGGATACCTTGCTCGTTGGCAGCCACAAGGACTTTCAAGTTTCTTTGGTAAGGAAATAAGCACCTTCCAGAATGCTTTAAGATACGGCAACGAAAAGTCGGTTGGTATCGGACTTTGCTCACCTTATGTATATTACAATTTTTATTCCGCATTCCCAACCTACATTAACATTTACAACTATTTCCCTGAACTTATTAAAGCAGCAGTTGCGGCTATGTATGGCGAAATTGGATTTGAAGGCGGCGAACCCTTTAAACTTATTCCTGCATATGTTACTGAACGTCTTGCAATGTTCGGAAAAAATGAAATAGAATAATAAGTACATTAAAAAAGCCTACAGTTTTTATACTGTAGGCTTTTAAATTTAATAGTTGTATTTTTTTCGTTTAATAACAAGGAAGAAGGAGCCTAAAATAAGGGACATAAATTCCGCGGCAACCACCGACCACCAAACTCCGTCAATTCCAAAAACAAGGGGCAAAAGCATTACTGCAAGGCTTTGCAAAACAAGGGTTCTTACAAAGGCAATAATTGCAGAAGTAAGACCATCGTTTAGGGCAGTGAAAAAGCCTGATGCAAACATACCAAATCCAAAGAAACCGAAGGAAAGAGCAAAAATTCTAAAGCCCCAAAGGGTTAAATCAAAAAGCTCCTTGTCATAGCCTACGAAAATCTTTGAAAGGCTAAAGGCAAACACTTCTCCCAATATGACCATGCCCAACCCAAAAAGAGCGACCATTACAAGACTTTTCTTAAGCAAACTTTTTAATTCAGAGTGGTTTTGTGCTCCATAGTGGAAACTGATAACAGGAGAAACGCCCACGCTGTAACCTATAAAGGCAGAGGAGAAAATCATACTAACGTACATCATAACGCCGTAAGCCGCTATGCCGTTTTCTCCTGCATATTTCATAAGCTGAAGATTATATAAAACACCTACAACACTCATGGAAATGTTGGTCATAAACTCAGAAGAACCATTGGCACAGGCTTTTAAAACGGCTATTTTGTCAAATCTGGTTTTTCCAAGTCTTAAAATGCTACTGTTTTTTCTGAAGAAATAAATCAGGGGAATAACTCCGCCAACCGTTTGTGCAATAGCGGTTGCCAAGGCGGCGCCCACAAGCTTTAAGTGGGGCGGAAAAGAAAGCACCAAAGCGGCATCCAGAATCATATTTGTAACGCCTGAAGCAACTGTTACAAAAAGACCTAGTTGAGGCTTTTCTGCCGCAACAAAAAAGCTTTGAAACATTATCTGCAACATAAAAAAAGGCAGAGCAATTAGAAGAATTCTTGCATAAACAACACAGTTCTCCAGCAGGGCGTCTCTGGCGCCAAGCAAAATGGCGGCTTTAGGAGTAAAGATAAAGCCTAACACTGCCAAAGCAACGCCAATACCGAAAGCAAGATAGACAAAAAGAGAAAAATAACTGTTAGCCTTTTCTTTGTCTCCCTCTCCGTAGGTTTTTGCCACAAGGGCGGTGCCTCCTGCGCCAAACATAAAACCTACTGTGCCTAAAATCATAATAACAGGAAAAATAAGATTAATTGCGGCAAAGGGCGTTTTACCTGCAAAATTGGAAATAAAAAAACCGTCCACCACGCTATAAATAGAGGTAAAAATAAGCATAGCAATGGAGGGCAAGGTGAATTTTATGAGTTTTGAATAGGAGAAATGGTCTGATAACTGAATTTTCATAAAAACATCCTTATTTCTATAGTAACAAATTGCATTATATTATGTATTTATAGCTTTGTCAACCGAAGCAATTGAAAAAACCTTGGTTTTATGTTATAATTTACGGCAAAGGAGGGTTTATTATGAAATACAACCCAAACCAAAAAAGATATGAAAATGCAGAATATAGAAAATGCGGAGAAAGCGGACTGAAGCTTCCTGCTGTTTCGTTGGGACTATGGCATAATTTTGGAGACAATGCGGATTATGACAATATGTGTAAAATGTGTTACACTGCCTTTGATAACGGCATAACCCATTTTGACATTGCCAATAACTATGGCCCAAAAGAAGGCAGTGCGGAAACTAATTTTGGTAAAATTCTCGGCAAAAATATGAAGAACT
>JAZNBQ010000090.1:0-3584 GCA_045587065.1 Acutalibacteraceae bacterium
CACATGGCTATTTTTTTAGATGATAAATTTCCCCAGAAAGTCTTTATGTCCAAGATAATTCCTCCATACAACCAATATTTGCATATATAATTATTATACTTACAATCTATACAAATATCAACAGATTAATTTATAAAATAATATAAAAGAAATTTTTAACTTTTTGTTAATTATTTTAGTTGAAAAATGTCGTAGTATGGTTTATAATCATTTTATAGAAATGTTTAAGGCGGTGATTTTGGATGAAGATGCTTGAGGACAGAATTTTAAAGGACGGAATTGTGGCTCAAGGCGACGTTCTTAAAGTGTCAAGCTTTGTTAATCACCAAATAGACGTTCCTTTTATGTGTAAATTAGGAGAAGAATTTTATCGTCTTTTTAAAGACAGTGGAATAAATAAGATATTGACTATAGAAGCATCAGGCATTGGTATTGCGTGTCTTGCCGCGCAGTATTTCGGCGTGCCTGTTGTTTTTGCTAAAAAGTCAAAAACAAGCAATATTTCAAATGACGTATACACTGCAAAAGTACCTTCTTTTACTCACGGAAACATTTCAGATATTGTGGTAACCAAGGATTTTTTAACCAAAGATGACAAGGTTTTGCTTATAGACGATTTTCTGGCTAACGGATGCGCTCTTTTGGGATTAAAAGCAATCTGCGACGAGGCAGGTGCCGAAGTTAAGGGAGCAGGCATCGTAATAGAAAAGGCCTATCAGGGCGGAGGGGACAAGCTACGAGCACAGGGTGTTCGAGTTGAAAGCCTTGCTATGATAGAAAGTATGGAAGACGGTAAAATAGTTTTCCGTAAATAAGTTGGATGTAATTAAAATTTACATAAATTTTAGGAGGTCAAAAAAATGAAAAAGATTATTTCTCTCATCCTCGCACTTGCAATGACACTTTCTTTGTGTGTTGCACTCACCGGTTGTGGCGCTCAGGGTGGCAAACTTCAGGGCATGAGCGATGCTCCTATCGCTGCTGTAGAAGTTAAGGTTGATTATGAAATCCCAGAAGATTTCAAAATCGGTTTCATCTGCTTACATGATGAAAACTCAACTTACGACCTAAACTTCCTCAATGCTGTTGATGCTATTCAAGAAGCTACAGGACTTAAGGACGAGCAGGTTATCGTTAAAACCAACATTGGTGAAGACGACGCTTGCTACAACACAGCTAAAGACTTAGCTACTCAAGGTTGCGACATCATTTTCGCAAATTCCTTCGGTCATGAAGCTTTCATGATTAAGGCTGCTAAGGAATTCCCTGATGTTGAGTTCTGCCATGCTACCGGTACAAAGGCTCATACAGAAGGCCTTGCTAACTACCACAATGCATTTGCTTCTATTTATCAGGGTAGATATCTTGCAGGTGTTGCTGCAGGTCTAAAACTCAATGAAATGATTGAAGCTGGCAAAATCACTGCTGAACAGGCTAAAATGGGTTATGTTGGAGCATTTACATATGCAGAGGTTATCTCCGCTTACACATCCTTCTATCTTGGTGCAAAGAGTGTTTGCCCAACTGTAACTATGGACGTTCAGTTCACTGGCTCATGGTATGACCCAACAGAAGAGAAGAACGCTGCAGAAGCTCTTATCGCAAAGAACTGCGTTCTAATTTCTCAGCATGCTGACTCTATGGGTGCTCCTGGTGCTTGCGAATCTGCAGGTGTTCCAAACGTTTCTTACAACGGTGCTACCTATGAATCTTGCCCAGAAACTTTCATCGTTTCTTCCAGAATTGACTGGACTCCTTACTACAACTACATCATTAAGAGTGTTGTAAAGGGCGAAAAGATTGCTGCTGACTGGTGTGGCGGCATTGCAGAAGGCTCTGTAGTTCTTACCGGCATCAACCAGGATGTTGCTGCTAAGGGAACTGTTGATAAGATTAAGGACGTAGTTAAGGGCTTCGCTGATGGTTCTGTTAAGGTATTTGATACCAAGACATTCACTGTTGAGGGCAAAGAGCTTACAACTTACACTGCTGACGTTGACGATATGGGCGACTACAAGCCTGATACCGAAGTTGTTGAAAACGGCGCATTCAACGAATCAGTAAAGCGTTCTGCACCTTACTTTGACCTTAAGATTGATGGAATTACTCGTCTAAACGAGAAATTCTAAGTAAAATTTTTAGGGCGGGGCAATTATGCACCGCCCTAATGTCTTTTTTTAAATCTTAAAAAAGGGTATCTGTAAAGGTAATCTTTTTTAAGGTTTAAAATTTATTTTAGGAGGAAAAAAGCTTGGCAAATGCAGCTATAGAACTAAAAAACATTACCAAAACCTTTGGAAGTGTTGTTGCTAACCGAGATGTTTGTCTTTCTGTTAATCGCGGAGAGATTCTATCAATTCTTGGCGAAAACGGAAGCGGCAAAACCACCCTTATGAATATGATATCGGGCATCTATTTCCCCGATAGCGGACAGATATTCATAGACGGAAAAGAGGTTGTAATTCGTTCTCCTAAGGACGCTTTTGACCATAAAATAGGTATGATTCATCAGCATTTCAAACTTGTTGATGTCTTTTCTGCTACCGAAAATATTATTTTGGGTCTAAAGGGTTCCGAAAAGTATAACGTTAAGGAATCTGCTAAAAAGGTTGAAGAAATTAGTCAAAAATATGGCTTTATTCTAGACCCTAATAAGAAAATTCATGAAATGAGCGTTTCTGAAAAGCAAACTGTAGAAATTATTAAGGTGTTATATCGCGGTGCAGATATTTTAATTCTTGACGAGCCAACTGCCGTTTTAACACCACAGGAAACACAGAATCTTTTCGCAATTCTACGTCGTATGCGTGATGACGGAAAGTCTATTATAATCATAACTCACAAGCTTCATGAGGTTCTTTCTCTTTCCGACAGAGTATCTGTTCTTAGAAAGGGAGAATATATTGGAACAGTTAATACTGCCGATACAAACGAAAGCGAACTTACCGAAATGATGGTGGGTAAGAAAATCTCTCTAAATATCGACAGAAGTGAGCCAAAGGGCTGTGAAGACAGACTGTGCGTGGAGAACATCAACTGTGTTAGTCGCGAGGGAGTCAAGCTTCTTGATTCGGTTTCCTTTACCGCAAAAAGCGGAGAGATACTTGGTATTGCGGGTATTGCGGGAAGCGGACAAAGAGAACTTTTAGAGGCTATCGCAGGACTTCAGCATATTGATAGCGGTAAAATACTGTATAATAACCCAAAAACAGGCGTACAGGACAATTTAAGAGATAAAACACCACTTCAGATTAGAGAACTAGGTGTACGTCTTTCCTTCGTTCCTGAGGACAGACTGGGAATGGGCCTTGTTGGCAATATGGGTATTACCGATAATATGATGCTAAGGTCTTATCGTAAAGGCAAATCGGTATTTTTAGAGCGCAAAGGACCACACGACCTTGCAGAAAAGATAATTTCCGATTTAGAGGTTGTAACACCTGATAGCGAGACCCCTGTAAGAAGACTTTCAGGCGGTAACGTTCAAAAGGTTTTGGTTGGCCGTGAAATTGCTGCAGCTCCAACCGTTTTAATGGCGGCTTACCCTGTAAGAGGTCTTGATATTAACTCTTCTTACACAATTT
>JAZNBQ010000091.1:0-25377 GCA_045587065.1 Acutalibacteraceae bacterium
ATGTATAATTTTAGTAAATATGCGTATGTGCGCATATATTATATGATGGGAGAAACGCCATGAGTAATGTAACTGAAATTTTTGCAAGTAAAGTTTTCGACGATGCTACTATGGAAGCTAGGCTTCCCAAAGAAACTTACAAATTACTGCAAAAAACTATAAAAGACGGCAAACACCTTGACCTTGGCGTTGCAAATATTGTTGCGGCTGCTATGAAAGACTGGGCTATTGAAATGGGTGCAACCCATTATTCACACTGGTTCCAGCCTATGACCGGCATTACCGCAGAAAAACACGACAGTTTTATTAACACCAAAGACGGAAAGCTTATTATGGAGTTCTCCGGCAAAGAATTAATTAAGGGCGAATCAGACGCCTCCTCCTTCCCTTCCGGCGGTCTACGCGCTACTTTTGAAGCAAGAGGTTATACCGCTTGGGATGCCACTTCTTATGCGTTTATCAAAGATGACGTTCTTTGTATACCCACAGTTTTCTGTTCTTACGGCGGCGAAGCGTTAGACCAGAAAACTGCGCTTTTGCGCTCTATGGAAGCTATTAACAGACAGGCCAAGAGAGTACTTACTCTTTTTGGAAACGACAAGGTTTCCTCTGTTAAGACCACCGTTGGCGCAGAACAGGAGTATTTCCTTATTGATAAATCTGTTTTTGACAGACGCAAAGACCTGATTTACACAGGCAGAACCCTTTTTGGTGCCAGAGCTCCTAAGGGTCAAGAACTTGACGACCACTATTTTGGTGCAATTAAGCCACGCGTTGCTGCATTTATGAAGGAACTTGACGAGGAGCTTTGGAAACTTGGAATTCTTGCTAAGACCGAGCATAACGAAGCGGCTCCTGCTCAGCACGAGATGGCTCCTATCTTTACCACAACCAATATTGCTGCAGACCATAATCAACTTACTATGGAGTTTATGCAGAAGGTTGCTAAACGCTATGATATGGTTTGTCTTCTTCACGAAAAACCCTTCGCAGGGGTTAACGGAAGCGGTAAGCACAACAACTGGTCAATGTCTACAGATACCGGAATAAATCTCTTTGAGCCCGGTGAGACACCTTATGAAAACGCACAATTCTTACTATTCCTTTGTGCAGTTATCAAAGCCGTTGATGATTATCAGGATTTACTTAGAATTTCGGTTGCTTCTGCAGGTAACGACCACCGTTTAGGCGCCGGCGAAGCACCTCCTGCCATAATTTCTATTTTCTTAGGCTCCGAGCTTTCTGAGATTCTTGAAGCCATTGAAAACGACGAAAATTACGATACAAAGCAGAAGGACCTTTTAAGAGTTGGCGTACATACTTTACCAAAATTCCCTAAAGACACCACAGACCGAAACAGAACAAGTCCTTTTGCCTTTACAGGCAACAAGTTTGAGTTCAGAATGCTAGGGTCTGCTACCTCTATTTCCTTTACAAATGCCGTTTTAAACACTGCAGTTGCAGAATCTTTAAGACTTTTTGCAGACCGTCTTGAAGCATCAAGCGATTTTGAAAAGGATTTACACGAGCTTATTAAAGAAACCATCACTAATCACAAGCGTATTATCTTTAACGGCGACGGCTACGATGACGCTTGGATTGAAGAGGCAGAAAAACGCGGTCTTTCTAACCTTAGAACCACTCCAGAGGCCCTTGCTCATATGCTTGATGAAAAGAACGTAGAGCTTTTTGAGACTCACAAGGTGTTTAGCTTAACCGAGCTTCAGGCTCGTACTGAGGTTTTACTTGAAAATTACTGTAAAATCATAAATATTGAGGCTCTTACAATGCTTGATATGGCTAGAAAAGGAATTCTTCCTGCCATGAGCAAATATTCTTCTGAACTTGCAGTTACTGCAAGAGAAAAATCAGCTTTAATCGGAAAGTGTAACGCTAAATATGAGATTGAACAGGTTAAAATGTTCTCTCAATGGATTAAAACTGCCTATGAGGTTGCTCAAAGATTAGACGAAAACCTACAAAAGTCTAAATCTATTAAAAATATGGCAAATCTGGCAGATTTCTATAGAGTTCACATTCTGGAAGACATGAAAGAGCTAAGACTAGCTTCTGACAGTATGGAAAACGTTGCTTCTATTGAGCACTGGCCATACCCATCATACGGCGATTTATTATTCAGCGTAAAATAAAAGAAAACCTGCAAGTTAACTTGCAGGTTTTTTATTATTCATTATAACCGTTGGGGTTGTTTTTCTGCCAATTCCATGTATCTCTGCACATTTCTTCAATGCCGCGTTTTGCAGCCCAACCAAGAATCTCTTTAGCTTTGGTTGCATCGGCATAAACCTCGTCCGGATCTCCCGGTCTTCTTGGGTCTATTACAAAAGGAATTTCTACTCCTGATGCATCCTCAAAGGCTTTTCTGAGTTGAAGAACAGAAACTCCGTTTCCTGTGCCAAGATTAAATGCTTCGCAACCTTGGTTATTAAGCACCCAATCAATTGCTTTAACGTGTCCGTTTGCCAAATCTACCACGTGAATATAATCTCTGACACCGGTACCATCCACGGTTTTATAATCGTCGCCGAAGACATGAAGTTCCTTTAGTCTTCCTACCGCAACCTGTGAGATATAAGGCATTAAGTTATTAGGAATTCCCTTGGGGTCTTCTCCTATTGTGCCGCTTTCGTGAGCTCCGATAGGATTGAAATATCTCAGAAGAGCTATGCTCCAATCTTTGTCGGAAACAAAGAGGTCACGAAGCATTTCTTCTATAAAATATTTTGTTCTGCCATAGGGATTAATTGCGCCAAGTGACATATCTTCTGTAAGAGGCATTTTAGTTGCAACACCATAAACTGTTGCAGATGATGAGAAGACAATCTTTTTGCAATCGAACTCTCTCATAACCTCAAGAAGATTCAAGGTGCTAATAAGATTATTATCATAATATTCCACAGGTTTTGCAACGGATTCTCCTACCGCTTTTAATCCTGCAAAATGAATAACTGCATCGATTTTATTTTCTCTGAAAATACGACGTAGAGCCTCTTTATCTCTTACATCCTCTTTGTAAAATTTAACCTTTTTACCAATAATCTTTTCTACTCTTTCAAGAGATTTTTCACTACTGTTATCAAGGTTATCTACAACCACTACTTCATAGTCAGAAGATGCAAGTTCTATACAGGTATGGCTACCAATATACCCTGCTCCTCCAGTTGTTAAAATTGCCATTTTTATCACTTCCTGTAAACAATATTAATCTAACAGATTGGTTTTGTCAACAATTATTAAAATGATTATTTACAATTTCGCAAAATATGTTATAATAAGTAGTAAACTATAGAAAGGAGTGCCTTTATGAATTATGTTATTAATCCTACAAGTATGACGTCGGTATTTATGGTGCCGTCAAGCGTTGTAGATTCGCATATTAAACTTGCCACCGAAAAGCAATTAAAGGTTATTCTTTTCTTTTTGAAAAATATAACAGGCGGTATTGAAACCGAAAAAATTGCAGAAGAATTGAAACTTCCTTTAGCAGAGGTTGAGGATGCTCTTTACTATTGGGCCGATGCAGGAATTCTCTCGTTGAAAGAACAACCAATTGTTTCTGAAAAAGCCGAAAAATCTACGGAACAGAGAATAAAACCTCAAATTATCAAGCCAACAAGAGAAGAAATTGCCATGATGGGAAACAGTGACGAAAACATTGTTTTCCTTTTGAGAGAGGCGGAAATGAAATTTGGACGTGCTCTCAGAGGCAACGAAATTCAGACTCTTGTATGGCTATATTGTGACCATGGAATGGCCGTTTCTTTAATTCTTATGCTTATTGAATATGCTGTTAACGAAAAACGTCTTAACATAGGATTTATTGAATCCACCGCTCTTTCCTGGCTTGATGCAGGTGTTTCATCTATTGTTGATGCGGAAAAGCAAATTGAACTTCAAAGTCGAAGAAAAACTGCTTGGGGCGTTGTGCAAAAAGCCTTTGGCATCGAGGCAAGACAGCCTAGTAAAAAAGAACTTGAGTTTTCGGAAAACTGGGTACTTAAATGGGGCTTTAAATCAGAAATGTTACGTTATGCATACGATATTTGCGTTGATTCTAAGGGCAAAATCAGTATGTCTTACATAAATAAAATTCTTGAGTCTTGGAGCCAAAAAGGCTTTATAACAGTAGCTGATGTGGAAAAAAGCAAGAAAAACGCTACAAATAAAGCCAACAGTTTCAGCGCTTACGATAAATCTCTTGTAGAAAAATTACTAAACAGTGACAATTGAGGTGAAATAAGTGGGTTATCGCAGTGATATTTATAGCAAAGCTCTCCAGATGAGGACAAACGAAATCAAGGCTATTAAAAATCTATACGAAGCAAAATTAGAGCAGCTCAGAAGCACTGATTCCGAGTTTTCTAAGTTGGAAAACTCTCTTGCCGCCGCCGGTTCTGCGGTAGCTATTGCCGCTATTACAGGAGACGAAGATAAGCTCTTTAAGATGCAAAAACTTTGTGAAAAACTAAGCAACGAAAAGAAAGAGATTTTAGATAAGGCCGGTATTGTTAAGCCGTCACACCTTTGTAATTTGTGCGAAGATTCCTTTTATAACGACGGCAAACTTTGTTCTTGCATTAAGAAAATTGCCAAGAATTTAGTTTTTGAAGAATTATCTTCTTCTCTACCAATCGGAGATTGTACTTTTGATACATTTTCTTTAAATTTCTACTCTGAAAAGCCATTGAGTGATAATACTGTTCCAAGAAAAAGAGCAGAAAACATCCTTGCAAAGTGCAATGATTTTGTAGAGAATTTTCCAAACTGCCGTTCTCTTTTGTTTATGGGCGGTGCAGGACTTGGCAAGACCCATCTTTCTCTTGCTATTGTTTCCGAAATCGCTAAAAAAGGCTATGGCGTGGTTTACGGCTCTGCCCAAAGCTTATTTTCTGCGGCAGAAAAAGAACATTTTCTATTTAGTTCTGACGGTGAACAAGAAAAAGCTCTTTTCGACTGTGATTTACTGGTTATTGACGACCTCGGCACAGAGTTTTTGTCCTCTTACACCACTTCCCTGTTCTACAATATCGTTAACTCCAGACTTTTAAACAAAAAGCCTACTATTATTAGCACAAATCTTGATTTTGAACAGCTTGAAAGCCGCTACACAGGACGAATTACCTCCAGATTTATCGGAGAATATGATATGAAAAAATTTGTAGGTATTGACATTCGTCAACAAAAGGCCTGTAAATAAGCAAAAACGCTACTTTTTTCGTAGCGTTTTTTTATTTTAATAAACTACTTGCCGTTTTGAACTAAATATAGTATAATAATTATAATTATGATTATAAGAGGTTTTTTTAATGGATTTAACAAACAAAAAAACAGTTTTAAGTTGCATTCAGCCAAGTGGTATGTTGACACTTGGCAACTATTTAGGTGCTCTTAAAAATTGGGTAAATATGCAAGAGGAATTTGACTGCACCTTTGCGGTTGCCGACCTTCACGCTATTACTGTAAGACAGGAGCCTGCAAAGCTTAGAGCTCAAATTCATTCTACCTTTGCGCTTTTACTTGCTCTTGGACTTGACCCTGAAAAATCTACCCTTTTTATTCAGTCTCACGTTCTGGCGCACTCTCAACTTGCGTGGCTTCTTTCTTGTTACACACAATTTGGTGAAATGTCTAGAATGACTCAGTTTAAAGATAAATCTGCAAAGCATGCCGACAACGTAAACGTAGGTCTGTTTGCTTACCCCGCTTTAATGGCGGCAGCTATTTTGCTTTATAATCCTGATTTTGTTCCTGTGGGAGCAGACCAAAAGCAACACTTGGAAATTACAAGAGATATTGCTGCTCGTTTCAACGGCCTTTACGGTGACGTTTTCAAGATTCCTGAGCCTTATATTGCAAAAACCGGCGCTCGGGTTATGTCTTTGCAGGACCCTACCAAGAAAATGTCTAAATCTGATGAAAATCTTAACTCCTGGGTGGCTATTTTAGACTCTCCTGACGATATTATGAGAAAGTTTAAACGTGCCGTTACCGACAGTGACGCTAAGGTTTGCATTGGCGAAGACAAACACGGAATCAACAACCTTATCGGTATTTATTCTGCCGTTACCGGCAAGACTTCAGACCAAATTACCGCAGAATTTGAAGGTAAAGGCTATGGTGATTTTAAAATGGCCGTTGGTGAAGCTGTTGTTGAAGAATTACGTCCTATAAGAGAACGTTATGAAGAAATAATAAAGGACAAAAAATTACTTGAAGAACTATATAAATCCGGCGCTGCAAAAGCAGAACGCGTTGCATTCCGCACACTTTCAAAAGCAATGAAAAAAGTTGGTTTTGTGCTATGAGTTTCCCACTTGTAGCTAACAGCCGTATTGCCGAGGTTGTGTCGAAATTTGCACACAAAATGCCTCACGCTATCATTATTGAAGGCGAATATGGCACCGGCAAGAAAACTCTTGCTAAATATCTTGCGCAAATTGCTGTCTGCCAAGGAGAAAACAAGCCTTGTGGCGCTTGTAAAGGTTGTCATTTGGCTATAGTCGGCTCTCATCCTGATATAGAAACTATTACCATTGAGGAAGATAAAAAATCTATTACTGTAGGTCAGATAAGAGAAACTAAAAACATGGCTTATCTTTCCTCTCATACCGCAGATTGCAGAGTTTTTATTATTGAAAAAGCCGACACTATGAACGGCAACGCCGCAAATTCTTTACTTAAAGTTTTGGAAGAGCCTCCTGCTAATACATTTTTCATTTTACTTGTGGAATCTAAAAGCAGTCTTCTTGAAACAATTTTGTCAAGATGCACTGTTTTATCTCTTTTTGCTCCCTCTAAAAACGAGGCTATGCAATATATTTTAAGCAGGTATGATTTTGATGAAAAAAGCGTCGAAGAGGCTTTGAATCAAAGCAAGGACAACATCGGAAAAGCCCTGGAAATCTTGCAAGGCGCCAAGCTTAGCAAAGGTGTTAAGGTTGCCGAAGAATATTTTAATCTTATTGAAGAAAATCTGGCTTTGAACGCTCTCAAAGCTACCTTGCCACTGGAAGGAAATCGACTGGCGGCTAATGATTTTACAAAACATTTGAAGGAATTGCTTCTTAAAAAGGTTAAGGAAAACATTTATTTTAAAGAATCCCAAAAAGAGTACCTGAAAATGTATGACCTTGTGTCTGATATGGAAGCGTTACTCATTACAAACATTAACTTATCTTTATTTTTTACAACCCTTACCTCGAATCTAATAAATATTAAAAACTAATCTGGAGGTCCTTATGACTCAAGTTCTTTCTGTTAAATTTAAAGCAGATGGCAGAACATATTACTTTGACCCTAACGGATTTACCGCAAAGGTTGGAGAACTTGTTGTGGTTGAAACTGCAAGAGGAATTGAATGTGCTACCGTTTGTGAAGAAATAAAATCTGTTAACGACAACGATATTGTAAAGCCACTTAAAAAGGTTATAAGAATTGCTACTCCTTCTGATAAAAAGAAGGTTGAAGAAAACAAGGAAAAGTCCAAAGAAGCTTTTGCTTTGTGCGAAAAAAAGATTGAAGAACACAAGCTTGATATGAAGCTGATTGCTGTTGAGTACGCCTTTGACTCAAGTAAAATTCTTTTCTTCTTTACAAGTGACGGAAGAGTAGATTTCAGAGAGCTTGTTAAAGACTTGGCCTCAAGCTTCCATACCCGCATTGAACTAAGACAAATCGGTGTCAGAGACGAAGCTAAAATGCTTGGCGGTCTTGGTATTTGCGGTCAACCTTTCTGTTGTGCAAGATTTCTTGACGATTTTCAACCTGTATCAATAAAAATGGCAAAAGAACAAGGACTTTCGCTAAATCCAACTAACATTTCAGGCAGTTGCGGAAGACTTATGTGTTGTCTGAAATACGAGCAGGATGCTTATGAGTATCTTAACTCTATTACTCCGCCTATCGGTTCTCTTGTTAAAACCTCTCAGGGCACAGGAACTGTGGTTGATGAAAATCCGATAACCGGCAATTTATACGTAAGAATTGAAGAAAACAGTGTTCCTATTAAGACCCACAGAGATGAAGTTGAGGTTTTACACAAGGGCAAACAGAAAAAGGCTCAAGAAACCCATAAAGAATAATTAAAAAATTGTACTTGCTTTTTACAATTTTTATGTTAAAATAAAACAGTAACAAGGAGGTGTTTTGAATGGCACACGTAATTTCTTCTGATTGCATTAAATGCGGAGCTTGTGCTGCAGCTTGTCCTGTTGAAGCTATCGTTGAAGGCGATGACATTTATGTAATCGATGCTGATAAGTGCATTGATTGTGGCGCTTGTGCAGCAGGTTGTCCTGTAGAGGCTATTAAAGAAGGCTAAAACATAAAATTAAGCAGACAGTATTTGCTGTCTGCTTATTTTTTTGCGAAAAAACTTGAAATAATCTAAAATTTTGTGTAATATTATTATATAATTAATTTTAAGGAGATAAAAAATATGGCAAAAGAAGTATTAGTTGAAATTTCAGCAAGACACGTACACGTGTCCCAAGAGCATTTAGAAATTCTTTTTGGTAAAGGCTATAAGCTTACTCCAAAAAAGGACCTTTCTCAACCTGGTCAATACGCTTGTGAAGAGCGTGTTACTGTTGTTGGCCCTAAGCGTGAGCTTGCAGGAGTTTCTATTTTAGGACCTTGCCGTAAGTCTACTCAGATTGAGCTTTCTCTTACCGATGCACGTTCTATCGGCGTTAAGGCTCCTATTCGTGAATCCGGTGACACCGCAGGTTCAGGCGCTTGTAAGCTTGTAGGTCCTGCAGGTGAGGTTGAATTAACCGAAGGTATTATTGCCGCTAAGCGTCACATACATATGACTACTGCTGATGCAGAAAAGTATGGAATTACCGACAGTCAAATTGTTTCTGTTAAGGTTCCTTGCGAAGGCAGAAGCCTTGTTTTCGGAGACGTTGTAGCAAGAGTTAGCGATAGCTACGCACTTGCAATGCACATTGATACTGACGAGGCAAACGCAGCTGCTGTTCCCGGAAGCTGCATCGGCGAGATTCTTGACTAATAATCTAGGTCTTTATATTCACGTTCCCTTTTGCGAAAAAAAGTGCAATTATTGTAGCTTTTATTCAGGAAAACCACAGGGAGACCAAAGGGAGAAATATGTAGAAAAGCTTTTGCTTGAGATAAAAAAATGGGGTGTGCGTACTGCACGCCCTATTAATTCTATTTATTTTGGTGGTGGCACCCCCTCTCTCCTTAGCGGAAACGAAATCCAAGCAATTATGTCTGCTATAAAAAACAATTTTAACCTTAGCAGTGACTGTGAAATAACCTGTGAGGTTAACCCTAACAGCGCACAAAACTTTTTAAGGGATGCTGTTTTGGCGGGTGTAAACAGGATTTCTGTGGGAATTCAGTCTGCAAACGACAAGGAATTAAAGACCTTAGGCAGACTTCATAGCTTTGAGGATGCCGAAAAAACCTTTAAAACAGCTCGAAGCCTTGGGATTGAGAATTTATCTGCCGACATTATGTTAGGGCTTCCTGGGTCAAATATAGCCGATTTAAAGGCAAGTATCGATAAAATTGTGGCTTTAAGCCCTAAACACATATCTGCTTATATACTAAAAGTGGAAGAAAACACGCCGTTTTTTAAAATGAAGGACAACCTTTGTTTACCCAATGACGATGATATTGCAGAGCAATATTTGTTCTTGTGCGACACTCTCAAAAATGCAGGCTTTGAGCATTATGAAATCTCAAATTTTGCCTTGGAATCATATCAGAGCCGTCACAACAACAAATACTGGCAATGTGAAGAATATATCGGCATAGGTCCTTCTGCTCATTCTTTCTTTGAGGGGAAAAGATTCTATTATTCAAATTCTCTTGGAGATTTTTTAGAGGGAAACGAGCCTATTTTTGACTGCAACGGCGGAGATAGTGAAGAATATATTATGCTACGTCTGAGGCTCTCAAAGGGCCTTGTATTTAAAGAGTACATAGACTTTTTTAATGAGGATTTAGACGAGGCTATTATAAACAGGGCTAAGGCTCTGGAAAAAAGCGGTCTTTTAAAAGTAGATGCCGACCGTATATATTTAACCGACCAAGGAATGCTAGTCTCTAATGCGGTTATTTTAAATTTAGTTGATACTGGAGTGTAAACGATGAAAACTTTAAAAATTCATCTTATCAGACACGGACTTACTGACGGAAATCTGAGTGGTCAATATATTGGTAAAACCGACCTTCCTCTTTCTGCAATTGGAGTAAAAGAATTAAACAGACAAAAAGAAGAAATGGATTACCCTAAGGTTGATAAGGTTTATTCAAGCCCTATGCTCAGATGTAGACAAACCGCAAATATTCTATACCCTGCAAAAGAAGCTGTGCTTATTGAGAATATGAAAGAGATAGATTTTGGGGCCTTTGAAGGTAAAACCGCAAGTGAGCTTGAAAACTACAAGGAATATGCAGACTGGGCGGCAGGAAGAATAACTGCGGCTCCGGGCGGAGAAGACAATACCGATTTTGCAAAAAGGCTTTGTATTGGCCTTAATGAAATTGTAAAAGATATGATGGCAACCGGCGCGGAACATTCTGCTGTAATTATGCACGGCGGCGCCATTATGATGCTTCTCACTGCTTGTGCCGTTCCAAGAAAAAGCATGGTAGAATGGACCTGCGCTTCAGGAAGCGGATTCAGCATCCTTGTAACCCCTTCCCTGTACCATTCCAGCGGTATTGTTGAAGTTATTGATTATGTGTAAAACAAAAAGGTTCCTCAAGAATTGAGGAGCCTTTTTTTATTTGTTATTTTTTGAAAAGATACAGCCACAATAATCTTGTCTGTATAAATCAAATTCTTTTGACAGCTCTATGGAACGTTTATAGCCGTTTTTCTTTTTAAAATCAGAATAAAGGTATTTCAAATAATATTTTTCCGAGAGTTCTTTGCCGATTTCGTTTAGCTTTTCTGCGTTTTTGTACGGACTTATTGAAAGGGTTGTTGTAAAGAAATCAAAATTGTTTTCTTTAGCTACTTGTGCCGTTTTTTCAAGACGCAATCTGTAGCATTTAAAACAGCGTTCTCCGCCCTCGGCCTCGTTTTCTAAGCCTTTTGCCATTTCAATGAATTTTTCTCCGTCGTAATCGCAAGGCAAAACCTTAATATTCTCAGCATCTTTCATTTCTTTTAAGAGACGGTTTAGTTCGTCAAGTCTTAATTTATACTCTTGCAAGGGAGAAATATTAGGGTTATAATAATACATAGTGATATTAAAGTATTTGCTTAAATATTCTATTACGTAGCTGGAGCAAGGAGCACAACAGGCATGAAGCAACAGGCTGGGCCTAATGTTGCTTTCTTTTATCTCTTCTATTATCTTCTCTGTTTCATTTGAGAAGTTCACGTTAATCACTTTCTTTCACCTGGAGGTTAGTATGAATAAAACAAGTTGCTTTAAGGGGTTAAAAGGCTATATTAAAGAAAACAAATCAACATTTGTTTTTTACGTTATTCTTCGTTCTCTTGTTATTTTTGCATTAGCAATTTCTTTAGTCAGAAAAGACTTTGAAAGCGCTTTTGTCTGTGCTTTGTCTTTAATCTTATTTATAGTTCCTGCTTTTATTGAGAAAAACTTTGGAATTAATATTCCTTCCACTCTGGAAATAATTATTTTGCTTTTTATTTTTGCCGCAGAAATACTGGGAGAAATTGCTTGTTATTATATTAAATTCCCCTATTGGGACACCATTCTTCATACTTTAAATGGTTTTATCTGTGCGGCTATCGGTTTTTCTTTGGTTGACATTTTTAACCGCAACGAAAAATTCAAAATAGAGCTTTCTCCCCTGTTTTTAGCTATTGTTGCCTTTTGTTTTTCTATGACAATAGGAGTTTTATGGGAGTTCTTTGAGTTTTTCTGCGACCTTTTCTTAGGAACTGATATGCAAAAGGATTTCATCATCAATAACATTTCTACCGTGCTGTTAGACCCAACAAAATCTAACACCTGTGTTGTTATAAAAGACATAACCGATACGGCTATTAACGGAGAAAGTCTTGGTATTAACGGCTATATTGATATTGGCCTTATTGACACAATGAAAGATTTACTTGTTAACTTCGTTGGTGCCGTAATTTTCAGCATAATTGGCTATTTTTACGTTAAAAGCAGCGGTAAAAACAAGTTTGCTAAAAAGTTTATACCAACAATCAGAGAAAAAGAAAACCTCAACGACACAAAGGATGAATAAAAACTTTTATGGAAATTTACAGATACGATATTACCGATTCTACCAACAAAAGAGCAAAGCATAAGGTTTTAGACGGCGTGAGTCTTCCTGCCCTTTTTATTGCCAACGGTCAGACTGATGGCAGAGGCAGACAAGGAAAAAGCTTTTATTCTCCTGAAAACACCGGACTTTATATGACCTTGGCTTTGCCAAGCAGTTACATAAACTGTGAAACTGTCAGCATTACCTCTTTGTCTGCAGTTTGTGTGGCCAACGCCATTAAAGACATCTACAATATCGACGTTAAAATAAAATGGATTAACGACCTTTATTATAAAGACAAAAAGGTATGTGGCATTCTTGCTGAAAGGGTCTGCGACCCTGAAACAAACGAAACAAAATCTGTAATTATAGGAATCGGAATTAACCTTTCAACAAAGGATTTTCCTTCTGATATTAAAGATACCGCTTCCTCTCTTTTTGTAAATGAAAACCTAAAGGATACTTTAGCAGAGAAAATTTCCGAAAATCTTATCAGCATCAAAGGAAACGGTAAGCTTCTCATGGAGAAATATAGAGAACTGTCTTTGGTTTTAGGAAAAGAAATTTGTTTCATAAAGAACAACCTAAAGTTTTACGGAATTGCCCAAAGCATAAATGATAACGGTTATTTAACAGTTGAAAAAAATGATGGTAGCATAGAGATTTTATCAAGTGGCGAAATTTCTGTAAGAATATAATTTATTTATATACTGTTTTGGGAAGCTGTGTTGTAAGCTCTCCCAAATACTCATCAAATCCTACCTTTTTAATCTCGTATTTTCCGTCTTGATACCAAATTTCACAAATAGAAGCGTTGGGTACCCATTCTAAATCTTTGATATCTTTTAAATCAGTTCCTGCGAAATAACATTGCAGACCTCTGACTACACCGCCGTGAGTAGAGATAACGATATTTTTGTTGTCGTTTTCTTTTACTATTTCATCTATTCTTTTGGTAGCGCGGCTTAGCATACTCTCCCAGGTTTCTCCCCCTTCGGGACTAGGATAATTTTCCATATTTGTCCAAGCCTGAAACTCGTTTGGGTAAAGTCTGTCAACTTCAGAAAACGGCATTCCTTCCCATATTCCTGCGCGCATTTCTCTAAAAGCGGTCTCTCCAATTATTGGAATATTAAGGGCCTTGGAAGCTGGTTTTAAAGTATCAACAGCACGAACTAAATCACTGGAATAAAATTTATCTACCGCTATATTTTCAGCAATGTATTTCCCTAGCAACTCAGCTTGCTTATTACCTGTTTCTGACAATTCGCAGTTAAAGTGACCTGTAACTAAATTCTGTTCATTCCCTTTACTGTGCCCATGTCTAACTATATATAATTTTACCAATTTACACGCCTCTTATTTTAAAAAGCCCATATGGGCTTTTTGTTTTTTTATTTATTACACTTTGTCCTATTGGAACATTTGTCACAGCCGCATTTACATCCACCTTTATGCTTAAATCCATAAAAAATCCCTGCCAAAACGGCAACCACGGCTGCAACAACTATAAGTACTGTAATTATATCGCCCATTAGAAAATCAATCCTCCTACGTTAAATACCAGGAATGATACAACCCAGGCAACAAGGATTTGCAAAGCAACCGATAAAACGGTCCATTTGATTCCCCCCATTTCCTTGTGAATTGCGGCAACTGCAGCAATACAAGGAGTATAAAGAAGAACAAACACCATAAACGAGAAGGCGGCAAGGGGTGATGAGAAAAGCCCCTGCACTGCTAACACTCTTGATGCTTCGTCTACGGCAGAGAAGAGAATTCCAAAGGTGCTTACCACCGTTTCTTTTGCAACAATACCAGAAAGCAGAGCCACTGAAGACTGCCAATTTCCAAATCCCAAAGGTGCAAAAATCGGAGCAATTAAAATTCCTATTGTGGCAAGAAGACTTGTTTGTGGGTTATCTGTCATGCGAAGAGAGGTATCAAATGACTGTAAGAACCAAATAACCACACTTGCGGCAAGAAGAACAGTTCCTGCTTTTAAAAGAAAATCTTTTAATCTTTCCCACACGTGAATGAGTAAATTTTTAGCGGTTGGAAGACTATATTCAGGCAGTTCCATTACAAAACTGCTTTCTTCTCCCTTTAAGACAGTTTTTTTCAAAACATAGCCTGATAAAATACCTAAAAGTATGCCTAGAATGTATACTGTAAAAATTATCAGTGGCTTGTGTTTTACGAAAAACGCCGAAATAAACAGAGCATATACAGGCATTTTAGCAGAACAAGACATAAATGGAATTAACAAAACAGTAAGTTTTTTGTCTCGTTCGTTTTCTAAAATTCTTGTGCCAAGTACTGCCGGCACAGTACAACCAAAGCCCATGAGCATAGGCATAAAGGAACGTCCTGTAAGGCCAACCTTACGCAAGGGACCATCCATAATAAATGCCGCTCTGGACATATAACCGCTATCTTCCAAGATAGACAGGAAGAAAAAGAGAAGAGCGATTTGCGGTAAGAATGAAACCACCGAGCCCACTCCTGCAAGCATACCGTCGCAAAGGAGACTGACTGCCCAGGGCTTTGTATTTAATGCGATAAGACTTTCACTTAACAAACCTGCAAGATTTTCGTTTATAAGTTTATCTGCTATATCGGAAAGAGCCGAGCCAAAACTTCCAAAGGTTATACCAAAAATAGCAAACATTATGAGGAAAAACATTGGAATAGCCAAAATTCTATGAGTTAAGATCTTATCAATTTTGTCTGAGACTGTCTCCTCAAAACCTTTTTTCTGGCTTTCTACCTCTTTTACAATGCGACATATGAATTTATATCTGCTATCTGCAATCATCATTTGTCGGTCAATATTTTCACTCTCAGGCACGCTTTTTAAGATGCCTTCTACTAGTTTTTCGCTTTTTTCATCTAGGTTTAAGGTCTCTTTGGTAATAAAATCATCTTCAAAAAGTTTCACGGCAGAAAAGCGAAGATTATTTTTAGCACCGGGGTTATTACAGATAACTTCTTCTATTGCTTCAACTGCAGAATTAATTTCCCATTCATAAAAGCTTTTAACTATTGGGTAATACACGTTTTCTGTTTCGTTAAGGCCCTCATGTATACGATGAAGCTCATCGTGAAGCTCCTCTGCACGATTTTTAAACAAACCCTTTTCAATTTTTTCGTTTTCTCTGTGAGCAACGTCGTGGAGAATATGTATTGACCTGTGAAGCAGCTCCTCTATTCCGGATTCCTTAGCTGCGCTTATAGGGCAAACAGGAATTCCAAGCTCTTCCTCAAGTCTTTTAATATCAATTTCCTTGCCTCTTTTTTTAAGGCGGTCTATCATATTAAGAGCAATAATCATAGGCCTGCCAAGCTCGGCAAGTTGTGTTGTAAGATATAAGTTACGTTCCAGATTGGTAGCGTCAACAATGTTTATAATAAGGTCAGGACATTCTTTTGTTAAATACTTTCTTGAAACTATTTCTTCAGGGGTGTAAGGAGACAAAGAATATATACCCGGCAAGTCAACCAAGGTTATATCCATGCCGCCCCTTGAAAACCTGCCCTCTTTCTTCTCTACAGTTACTCCCGGCCAATTTCCTACATATTGTGACGAACCTGTTACAGCGTTAAACAGTGTTGTTTTTCCGCAATTAGGATTACCCGCTAATGCTAAATGGAATTCCATTGATTACTCCTCTACTTTTATTAGTTCTGCTTCGCTTTTACGCATTGAAAGAGCGTAATCTCTCACGCGAAACTCAATAGGGTCACCAAAAGGAGCGACCCTTTTCTTTATAATTTTAGCACCCGGAGTGATGCCCATATCGATAATGCGACGTCTTAAAGCTCCTGTGCAAGCAAGTGATTTAACATAATAAATCTTATTGGTGTCCATTGTTGCTGCGTTAAGCATAATTTTCTCCCTATTTAATAATATACTATATTCTAAACTATAAGACAGAAAAAAGTCAACTATTTATTCATCTCTTCTTCAATAATTAAAAGTCGATTATATTTTGCTACGCGCTCGCTTCTGCAGGGTGCTCCGGTCTTTATTTGACCTGCATTCACACCAACTGCAAGGTCGGAAATAAAGGTATCTTCGGTTTCTCCTGAACGATGGGAAATTACACAAGAATAACCGGCCTTTTGACCCCTTCTGATAACACTTAAGGTTTCGCTTAAAGTTCCTATTTGATTGGGCTTTATGAGTATTGAGTTTGCCGCTGACATTTTAATTCCTTTTTGCAGACGTTTTTCATTTGTAACAAAAAGGTCGTCCCCTACTATCTGAATTTTGTTTCCAAGTAGGTTAGTCATATTTTTAAATCCCTCAAAATCATCCTCTGAAAGTGGGTCTTCTATAGAAATTATAGGGTATTTTTTCACGAGTTTTTGCCACATTCCTATCAAACTGTCACTATCAAATTCTTTTTTTCTTTTGGGCATTTGATAATTTCCGTTTTTATTTCGCCACTCGCTTGTTGCGGCATCTAAACAAATTTTAACTTCATCGGTAGTATAACCTGCAAGAGTTATTGCCTCGATAATATATTCTATTGCTTCTTCATCATTTTCAAGGTCAGGAGCAAAGCCGCCTTCATCTCCTACCGCTGTTGATAATCCCTTGCTTTCCAAAATTCCCTTTAACTTGTGGTATATTTCAGTACAAACTCTCATTGAATCACGAAAGCATTCGGTTTTTACAGGGGTAATCATAAACTCCTGAATATCAATGTTATTGGATGCGTGTGCGCCTCCGTTCAAAATATTCATCATAGGACGTGGAAGCTGTCTTGCATTTACGCCACCCAGATATCTGTAGAGAGGTGTTTTACAACATTTTGCCGCCGTGCGCGCCACCGCAAGAGAAACACCTAAAATTGCATTAGCTCCAAGGCGAGATTTATTGGTGCTTCTATCAAGTTCAAGCATTATTCTGTCAATTTTTTCTTGATTAGAGACACACAGGTTTTTAAGGGCGGGTGCAATAATATCATTTACGTTTCTTGCCGCTTTTCTTACACCCTTTCCCCCAAAAACCTGATTATCTTTATCTCTTAGTTCAATAGCTTCGTGAGCTCCTGTAGAGGCTCCTGAAGGAACGCAGGCATGTCCGACTACTCCGCTATTGGTAGTGATTTTAACCTGAATTGTAGGGTTTCCTCTTGAATCAAAAATTTCGTATGCTTTTATAGTCTCTATTCTTTCCATTTTAAAAACTCCTTTTTACATATTATTTAAAACTTTTCGCAAATTATAATTAGTATTTTGTTGACAAGAATTTGCTTTAATAGTATAATTATCCTAGAGTTACATATACTGATAATTGTAAAAGGGTGGTATATTCTTATGAAACTTAAACATGTATTTTGGATTTTATCCGGTATCGTTGCCGTTGTTGCTATGGCTGCAGGAATTGCTGTTCTGGTTGACCGTTTTATTACACATAAGGAATGCCCTGACGGATATATTGAGTGTTACACCGGAGACGACGAAGAAGAAATAGAGGAATAAAAAAAAAGCACCTGAATTCAGGTGCTTTTTTTACGCCACAAAAAACACCGCTTTTTTATGCAAAAAGGTTAATTTAATAGTTGCTATATCATATTTCATTTATTTCTTTGTGCATTATTAACGAAAATGTGCGTTTTTCAAGCATATAACAACACTTGCATTTTTTGTATGAATATAGTATTATATAAATTGAAATAATATTTGATAATATCTTCTCTTAAAAGGAGTTTTAATCTATGCCTAAATACTCACCTGATTATTTATCAAAACAAATTGAAAAAAAACTTTCACACAATTTCGGTGTAAATGCAAAAGATGCTTCAGACCAACTATTTTATAAGGCATCTGTTCTTGTTTTGCTTGATATAATGAGAGAAAAGCGCGCAGAGTTTAAAGAGAAAGTAAATAAAACCGAGGCTAAAACCATCTATTATCTCAGCATGGAGTTTTTAATGGGCCGCTCTCTTAAAAGCAGTCTTTACAATTTAGGCCTTACTGAAAATTTAGAGAAAGCTCTTTTAAAATATGACGTAAAGCTGGAAAAGCTTTTTGATTATGAACCTGACGCAGGTCTTGGAAACGGCGGCCTTGGTCGACTTGCCGCTTGTTTTCTGGACAGTCTTAGTTCCGGTAACTACTCTGCTATGGGTTATTGTCTAAAATACGATTTTGGTATTTTCAGACAAAAACTTGTGGAAGGTTGGCAGACTGAGCTCCCAGATAACTGGCTGCCAGGTGGTTCTGTTTGGCTTGAAGAACGCCCTGCCTCTGAATGTGAGGTTAATTTTGACGGCTATATTGACGAATGGTGGGACGGAGATTTTCACCACGTTGTTCACAAAAACTATACTACCGTTCGTGCCGTTCCATATGATTTGATGGTTGCCGGCAACGATGGAAAAGCCGTTAACGTTTTAAGACTTTGGAGTGCAAAAGCTCCTGAAATCAATATGAGCGCCTTTAATCGAGGCGACTACGTTGCCGCCATGGAAAATCAGGCAATGAGCGAGGCTATAAGTAAAATTCTTTACCCTGAAGATAATCACATAGAGGGTAAATCTCTGAGACTTCGTCAACAGTATTTTCTTGTTTCTGCCTCTATTCAAGATATTTTGCACAGACATTTAAGACACTATAACACCCTTGAAAACTTAGGTGACAAGGTTGCTATTCATATTAACGACACCCACCCTGCCCTATCTGTACCTGAACTTATGAGATTTTTGCTTGATGAGTGTGGATACGATTGGGATAAGGCCTGGAGCATTGTAAACAAAACTATTGCATACACTAATCACACCGTTATGTCTGAAGCTTTGGAATGTTGGAATGAAGACCTGTTTAAAGCAAGACTTCCAAGAATCTACCAGATTGTAAAAGAAATTGATAACCGTTTCAGATATGAAATGTACGAAAAGACTAAGGACGCAGACATTGTTGAGAAAACTGCCGTTATTTCAGGCGGTTTTGTAAGAATGGCAAATCTTAGTGTTGTTGCAAGCCACAAAGTAAACGGCGTTTCAAAACTTCACAGTGAAATTCTTAAAAACGACCTGTTTAACAATTACTATAAAATTTCTCCTGACAAATTTACTAATGTTACTAATGGTATTGCTCATAGAAGATGGCTTTGTCAAGCTAACCCTTTGCTTTCAGGGTATATTAAAGAGTTAATTGGCGACGGTTTTATAAACGACGCATCAAAACTGGCTTTACTGAATGATTTCCGTGATGATAAAGCGGTACTTTCTAAGTTGGAAGAGATTAAGTTCAAGAACAAAGAACGTTTTGCTAAGTTTGTAAACAAAGAAATGGGAATTTCTCTAAATCCTGAATCTGTTTTTGATATTCAGGCTAAGCGCTTACACGAATATAAGCGTCAACACCTTAACGCTTTGCATATTATTAAAGATTATCTTTATATCAAAAATAATCCAAACGCTCCTTTTACACCTAAGACCTATATTTTCGGTGCTAAAGCAGCTCCTGGTTATTTACTTGCTAAGCAGATAATTCAGATGATTTATTTGCTTTCTAAGGTTATTGACAACGAACCTGCATGTAAAGATAAGCTTAAAGTTTTATTCCTTGAGGATTACAGGGTTACTATGGCAGAATATATGATTCCTGCCGCAGACATCAGTGAACAGATTTCACTGGCTTCTACTGAGGCAAGCGGAACAAGTAATATGAAATTTATGATGAACGGCGCTATTACTCTAGGAACACTGGACGGCGCTAACGTTGAAATGCGTGAGGCAGTTGGCGATGACAACATCATCATTTTCGGTATGCGTACGCCTGAGGTTATGACTTTAAGAAAAAGGGGTTATAATCCCAAGATTTATCTTGAGAATAATCCTGAACTTAAAGAAATTCTTCAGTTTGTTAAAGAAAACCTTGGCGGAGAATCTTGCGAAAGTGTTTATAACACTATTAAAAACGTGGATTATTATATGGCACTTGCAGATTACTCAGATTACTGTCAGGCACACAATAAGATGAACGCTCTTTACAACGACCGAGACCTATGGAATAAAATGTCTATTAGCAATATTGCAAATTCCGGTATTTTTGCCGCTGACCGTTCAATAAACGAATATGCCGAAAATATTTGGCATATTAAGCCTGTGGACCTTGGAGGAAAATAAGTGTTCTATCCCTTCGATTCCAGAAAAATCTTATACAAGTCAAAATTCGGAGCCGTAGCATCAGGAGAAGTTCTGGTGCTACGGTTGTTGTTGCATTTTGACGCAAAAGCATACAACGCTTATCTCAGGTTTCGCAACGACAACGATGATAACATCAATGAAATTGAAATGTTCCCTGTGGGGGAAATAGAAGATTACAGAATATACGAATGTAAAGTTTCCTTTGATGAGGGTTTATATTTTTACAGTTTCAGATATTTAAGTGACTTTGGAGAGTTTTTTGTCACTGCTTTTGACAATAACGTAGGTCACGTTTCCCCTGACGGCAGATGGTGGCAGCTTACCTGTTATGATAAGGATTACTCTACACCCTCTTGGCTTTCAGGCGGACTAATTTATCAGATTTTTCCCGACAGATTTAAAAAATCTGCATCCCCAAAAGAAAACGTGCCTTCCGACA
Source organism: Acutalibacteraceae bacterium (assembly GCA_045587065.1). Classification (GTDB taxonomy): domain Bacteria; phylum Bacillota; class Clostridia; order Oscillospirales; family Acutalibacteraceae; genus SFWF01. The sequence goes on from JAZNBQ010000091.1 coordinate 20,860, forward strand.
GATTTTTAAATGAAGACTGGTATAAAATTCCTGAACACAGGCAAAACAACGGTCCCTGTTCACTTGGTAATGACTATTACGGCGGAGACCTTAAAGGAATTACAGAAAGTCTTGCTTATCTTCATTCTTTAGGAGTAACCTGTATTTATCTGAACCCTATTTTTGAGGCTCATTCTAACCACAGATATAATACTGCCAATTACTTGAAAATTGACCCTTTGCTTGGCAATGAAAAGGATTTAGAGGAATTGTGCAGCAAAGCGGAAGAATATGGCATTGCGGTTGTTTTAGACGGTGTTTTCTCTCACACCGGAGATGACAGTATTTATTTTAATAAATATAAACGTTATGGAGACAGTGGTGCATATAACGACCAAAACTCCAAATATTTTTCTTGGTACAAGTTTACCGATTATCCAAATGAGTATCATTCTTGGTGGGGGGTTCCCTCTCTTCCTGAAATAATTGAAGAAAATAAAAGTTTTGACGAGTTTATTACAGGCAAAGACGGTGTTTTAAGATACTGGATGAAAAAAGGCGTTAAGGGTTGGCGTCTGGACGTTGCAGATGAACTACCCGACTGTTTCCTTGATAATATCAGAACAGCCATAAAAGAGGAAAATCCTGATGGTTATTTACTGGGCGAGGTTTGGGAAGATGCCTCTAATAAGCTAAGTTATGGCTACAGACGACGTTATTTAAGAGGCAAGCAACTTGACTCGGTTATGAATTATCCCTTCTCAGAGGCCATTATAAGCTATATTTGCGGCGGTAACGGCTTTGATTTTATTGAAAGCATAGTAAATATACTTGAAAATTACCCAAAACCTGCCATAAATCTTCTAATGAATCATTTAGGAACTCACGATACTGCAAGAATTCTTACCCGTTTAGGAAAAGATGATAGGTGCGAGGGCAATAGAGACTGGCAGTCTACACAAAAGCTTTCAGAAGAGGAATATAAAAAAGGTGTCAAACGATTAAAACTTGCATCTGTAATTCAGTATACCCTACCAGGTGTCCCCTCCCTTTTTTACGGAGATGAAGTAGGTGTTGAAGGTTATGGAGACCCCTTCTGCAGAAAAGCATACCCTTGGGGTAACGAAAACAAGGAACTTTTAGAGTTTTATAAGTGGCTTGGAAATTTCAGAAAAGAAAACTCAGTATTTGATGGTGGAGAATTTTCGGTTATTCTCGGCGGCTTAGGCTTGGTTTCTTATGTTAGAGAAAACCAGGACTATAAAGTTTTAATTGCCGTTAACCGTTGGTGTGAGGATGATTATTTAGAGATTCCTTCTGAATTTATAGATAGTGAGGTTATTTACGGAAACAGACCGCAAGAAAATAAACTGAAAATTGGAAAGCAAGACTTTGCTATATTAAAAATCAAAAAGCGATAGTCTATGTGCACATTGCATTTCGCAGATTGTAAAAAAATAAAAGGAACACAAATGTTTTGTTTGTGTTCCTTTTATTATGTCCTGACAGCGAGATATAGTCTGTTATGCTTAATAAAATAATATTTTTAGATGGTTTAAAATTCACCCCAAAACTTTTAACCGATTTTTTATTATTTCTATTCTTTCATCTTGTTGCAAACAAGTAAATCGAGGGTCTTTATTCAAAGAACAAAGGAGACCGTAAGCCATACTATTTTCATTTCGACTACCGCTTTGCGAAGAATCATACTTTAAACCTCGAACCAAAGGAGACGTATGTTCTATATTTGTGAACTCCTTATACTTTTCCATATGTTCGCACATTTCGTTAAGTTCTTCAAAAGCTTGGTCTATTTTCCCCATTTCTACTGAGCTTATTGCCATATTCCTAAGAAGCATACCTAATCTGTTTTCCCAAAATCCAAAATCTCCATCAGAAAAAATCATATGATATAATTTATAAATAATTTCTCTTATATCATGTCGTTCCTCTGCAGTATATCCCGCTTCGGAGCACTGCATCATTTTATTTGATGTAGCAAACATAGTATCGCAAATGTTCCAAAAATACCAACGGCAGTGCTCAACCAACTCGCTTCCCTTTAAGACACTACGAAGAAGGTCCTTGTTACACGGTACCATTTCAGCATATTCCACTGCACTTTTATCATCTCCAATTTTTGAATATGTAAAAGACAGAATTTGAATCGCTCCATATCGAAATTCCAAAGAATTGCTTTTTAGGAGCTTAGTGGCTATATAAATAATTTCCTCGCTATTTTTTATGCAATCAATAGCAAACAGGTCATACATTAAATGATGTAGTATTTCTTCCTCGTTTGGATATTTTTTCAACATTTCACGGCAAAGAGCAAGGCTTTCCTTTCGCTTTCCCTTATTGACCAACAACTGAGACTTCTCCCTGAAAAATTTAATATTCTCATTTTTTCTTAAAGAATTACATCCCAAAATATCATCCACCGCTACTTCGTAATAAGATGCAATATATGGAAGAAATGCTATATCAGGAAATCCGTCTCCACGTTCCCATTTTGATACCGCCTGTACAGATACACCCAAATGATTAGCAAGGTCTTCTTGTGTGTTTCCACGCTCCTTACGTAATACTTTCAAATTTTCACTAATTTTAAGTTCCATAATTTACTCCGACTATAAAAAGTAACAAGCACGTGCTCTAATAATATTGTATCATATATTTACACTTATTCAATAACCGCATTGTATAATTCAAGTTGAAAATATCAACATCAAGTATAACAAAAGCGCACCTGCTTTACCGCAAGTACGCTAAAATACGTCCTATTTTAATCTTTAAATTGTTTTGCCAGCTTTGGGAATGTTGGTACGAAATTGAAGATTTTATCGTATAGTTTATCGAAAAAACCTATTATCATTCCGTTTATCAAGGCAATAAAGACTGTGGCTATGGTTACGCCGATAAATTTCCCAAAAAATACTAAGGTTAGTAAGATGCCGAGCATTAGCATAAAGGCGTCAAAGCATCTTTTGAAAACAGTTCTGTCAATATTAAACCTTTTGCTGATTTCTTTCACAAAATAATCATAAACCTGTGGTGGCAGATAGGTTTTAAAGCAAAGCGCCACAGACATTGCGGTAAGGAGCATACCTAAAACAAAGAAAATTATTCTGATATAAAAATCCATTGAACCGGGTGGTGTAATATCAGGGTTAAGTATTGGTATTACCTTTCGCCAGAAATCTACAAAAAATCCGTAGATAATGCAGGTTAAAAAGGATGTGAAATACTGAATTTTGATTTTCTTCATAAGTATACAAAATACGATAAAGAAAATACCTTGTAATAAATATTCACACTGTCCAAAAGTTAAAAAGGTTAGTTTCTGACTTAATATATAAGCAGGGGCTACTATCATTGATAGTCCGAAGTTTGCCGCAGACATTAGCGAAACGGCAAAGGCTAAGACTATTATTGACACAAAGTAACTTAGTTCCTGCGAAAACTTGATTTTTTTATTCATTTAATCACCGAGATAAATTATACTAAAATTCGACATAGTTTGCAATAAAAAAAGGTGCATCATTCGATGCACCTTTTTAAAGGTTAGAAATTAGCCGTTGATAGCAGTAACAACGCCTGAACCAACTGTTCTACCACCCTCACGGATAGCGAAACGAAGACCCTTTTCAATAGCGATAGGAGTGATGAGCTCAACCTTCATTTCAACGTTATCGCCAGGGAGGCACATTTCCTTGTCAGCAGGAAGTGTGATAACGCCTGTAACGTCTGTTGTTCTGAAGTAGAACTGAGGTCTGTAGTTGTTGAAGAATGGAGTATGACGTCCGCCTTCTTCCTTCTTAAGAACGTAAACCTGACCATGGAATTTGGTGTGTGGGTTTACAGAGCCTGGCTTACAAAGAACCTGACCTCTTTCGATGTCAGTTCTCTGAATACCACGGAGAAGAGCACCAATGTTATCGCCTGCCTCAGCGTAATCAAGAATCTTACGGAACATCTCGATACCTGTAACAACAGTCTTTGCTCTTTCTTCGGTAAGACCGATAATTTCAACTTCTTCAGAAGTTCTGAGCTGTCCACGCTCTACACGACCGGTAGCAACTGTACCACGACCTGTGATGGTGAATACGTCCTCAACAGGCATAAGGAAAGGAAGGTCAGCTTTACGGTCAGGTGTAGGAATGTAGCTGTCAACAGCGTCCATAAGCTCAGCAATAGGAGCATAAGCTGCATCTGAAGGATCATTTGGAGCCTCGAGAGCCTTAAGAGCAGAACCCTTGATGATAGGAGTATCATCGCCAGGGAATTCATACTTATCAAGAGTCTCACGAATTTCCATCTCAACGAGCTCGAGAAGCTCTTCATCATCAACCTGGTCAACCTTGTTCATAAATACTACGATGTAAGGAACGCCAACCTGACGAGCGAGAAGAAGATGTTCCTTGGTCTGAGCCATAGGACCATCGGTAGATGCGATAACAAGAATAGCACCGTCCATCTGAGCAGCACCGGTGATCATGTTCTTAACATAGTCAGCATGGCCGGGACAGTCAACGTGTG
>JAZNBQ010000092.1:0-9242 GCA_045587065.1 Acutalibacteraceae bacterium
AAGACGAACTTCAAAAAGAAATTTATGCAGTTAGCGAAAAGATTTATAAAGCAGCTGCAGACGCTCAGGCAGCAGCACAGGGCGCAGATGCAAATGGTGGCGAAGCAGGTCCTGAGGTTTATGATGCCGACTACACAGACGTAGACGACACAAATAAATAATTAAATATCACAAAAGGAGCGGAATTCTAAGTTCCGCTCCCTTTAAAACATACGAGGGGAAAATCCGTGGCAGATAAAAGAGACTATTACGAGGTTTTAGGCGTTGACAAAAACATAAGTGACGACGAACTGAAAAAAGCCTATAGAAAAAAGGCCAAGCTTTACCACCCTGACTTGCATCCGGGAGATGCTGAGGCAGAGAAAAACTTTAAAGAGGTAAACGAGGCTTACGAGGTTTTGTCTGATAAAGACAAGCGCTCCCGCTACGACCAATTTGGTCATGCAGGAGTAGACCCTAACTTTAACCCCGGCGGAGCAGGTGGCTTCGGCGGTGGTTTCGGCGGCTTTGATTTTGGTGACCTGGGAGACATTTTCGGTTCCATGTTTGGCGGTGGTTTCGGTGGCGGCAGTCGCAGTAATCCTAATGCTCCAAGACGTGGTTCCGACCTGGAACAAAGTGTTACCATTTCCTTTGAGGAAGCCGCAAAGGGTTGCAAAAAAACCATTAAAATAACACGAATTGAGAAATGTGAAAATTGCGGTGGCAGCGGAGCTAAAAAAGGCACCTCCCCTGTAAGCTGTGGAGCTTGCGGAGGCAGAGGAAAGGTTAACGTTACTCAAAGAACTCCATTTGGTGTGGTTCAGACTCAAACCGCCTGTGACAAATGCGGCGGCAAGGGTAAAATCATCAGTGACCCTTGTGAAGTTTGTAACGGAAAGGGCCTTATTCGTAAAACTACAGAGAAAACTGTGGACATTCCTGCAGGTATCGACGACGGTCAGGCTTTCAGACTCTCAGGCGAGGGCAACTGCGGTTTGAACGGTGGTCCAAACGGTAACCTTATTGTTTACGTGAACATAAGACCCCATCCTATTTTCGAGCGTCAGGGTTACGATGTTTACTGTGAAATTCCCGTAACCTTTGTTCAAGCGGCTTTAGGTGCGGAAATTACAGTTCCCACATTATACGGCAAGGTAAAGCTTAATATTCACGAAGGCACTCAGGCAGGAGATATGTTCAAGCTTCGCGATAAAGGTATCAAACGCCTTAATTACTCAGGCAAGGGCGACCAGTACGTTAAAATCGCAGTAGAAATTCCAAAAGAGCTTTCAAAAGAGCAAAAGCAGATTTTAAAGGATTTCGATGCCAAAACAAGCGATAAAAACTATAAGAAAAACAAATCCTTCTTTGATAAGGTAAAGGATTTATTCGATTAAAAAAAGCAGAAACGATTTCGTTTCTGCTTTTTCTTTACTCTTTTAACCCCTCTAACACCTTTAGGGCCTTAGAATTATCTTCCGTTACTAAAAGGATTCCGAATCTGCCATCGTTATAAATAACGGCATTTTCCATTCTAAGTTCAAAATCAGGGTCGTAGGCTCCCTTATCGCCTGAAGTGAGGGTTGTTTTTCTTCTCTCAAGCAAATCTTCTATTGCATCTTCATCAGGACTTTTTAATTTTATTATTGCCACTTCAAAAGCCTCGGTACCTGCACTTAAGAAGACGGCGTAATCTTCCAAAAGCTCTGACTCTTTGCTTTGTTTAAAGGCGCCGTCACTCCAAAGAGACATTGAAAAGGCGTCAAAGTTGTTTTGGGATTTAAGATAAGTCTTTTCCGCTTTTGGAAAAACTATCTCCTTTTCTATTTCCTCTAAAACCGTTTCACAGCTAAGAGTCTCAGGCAAAGTTTTTTTACCCCCACAAGAAACAAAGCTCAAAAGCACACCTATTATTAAAAACAGTAAGATTATTCTTTTCATTATTCTCTCCTTACGGCATTTCTAAATAAGATAAATTATTACTTGTTGAAAGCTCCGAAACGTTTAAAAACACAAGAACCTTATCATAGTCTTCATTCTTTGTCAGAGAGGCTACGCTATCATTAAAATATCTGAGGTCTATGAGAGTAATGTCATAATGCAATGCTAAAAAAGGCACAAGACTGTCAGCAAAACTGTCTCTTACCATTAAAAGCTTGGGCCTCTCTTCACCTTGTAGAGTTATATCTACACGGCTATGGTTTCCCCCTAAAAAAACGCTGTATTTATCGGTTGTATCAAGTTTTCCCATATCATAAAGAGAAATTTCTTCGCCGTCGGCAATAACCGAATAATCCAAATCCCCTTTATATCGGTAAAGCTCTATAGTGTCTTTATCGGTCAGATAAAAGCCTGATTTTCTCATAGAGGTACCGCAAAAATCATCCGCAACCTTTTGTACGTCAAAGAAATCTTGATTTTTAGGTGTGAAATTCAGTCCCTCTTTAAGTTGCAGATAAGTCAGATATGCGCCATTGCTTGTATAATGATGGTCGGTAGAGTAATAAGCGTTGCTCTCACAAAGAGTGTCATACAGGTCCACCGTTTTTAAATTCAGTTTTTTTGTAAGAGCATTATAATCTTCCCAAAGGTCCTTTGTCTCTTCTTTAGGGCAAAACTCAGGCAAGTACTCCTCAAAAACATCAATTGAACGTGGTAGAGCCGCCACCAAAACCTCTGTGTTTACATTATCTGCAAAGACCTTTATGCTTCTAAGGTTTTCTTCTAATCTGTCTGCTTCTTCAGGTCTTGCAACCAAAAGATTTTTGGAAACGTGTATTATTCCGTTGTTTTCCCTGTAAAAGTTCAAAATAGGCTTTGCTTGATACAAAGGCTTCCCTTAAAGGAAATTGGTCGGCCAAATATTTGCCTAAATCTGCCGTGTATTTGCCTGAAAGGAAATTTTTAGAAGTAAATTTGGGCTTTTGCATCAAGGTGCGGTTTTCTGCTACAGAAAATTCTTTGTCGGGAGTTGCAACTACTCCTACGCAAAAAGCCGCCACCATAATGGATACTACTATGGTTGTAATTTTACTGAATCTTTTTTTCATAATTATTGCAAATTAAGTATGGTTGCATCTTTATTATTAAGCATTATCTTTAAAAGATTACGCTCAGAATAGAAGCAAATCAAATAATCCGGATCAGCTCTTTCCAAATCCTCTAAAGGCAAGTTGTATGTGTTACACTCCTGCCAATAAATCTTGTTAAATCTATCACTTACTATATCAAAAGCAACCTTGCTGAACGAGTCGCGCATAATTACGGCAGTAGGCAGGCCGTTTCCCTTTGGATTAACGGTTACCTTCGCAGGTGTTGCGCTTTCTGATAAATACAACGCGCTATAATTGTGGTAGGTTGCTCTTAGCGTGTCTGAAAAGATGCTAAAGTTATAAAGGGTTGTAAGCTCGCGCATTTGAGAGGTATTGGTTTTAAAGGTAAGATTGTTTGTGCTTGAATCTAAGCCTAAATTGAAGAGATTATCTCCTGCAAAAAACTCTCTTGTGTAAAAGTCCATCTGAGATAAGGTGCGAGGCTTTGCATTTGGGAATTTTTTAGAAATATATGTAAACAAATCATAGGTTCCCCAATATGCTCCATAGGTGGACCAATGGGAATCGGTATGTTGATACAACTGATACCCTTCTTTGTCGTTTTTGTGCTTCTTCATGGTATCTATTGGATAAATAACCTTTGCGCCACAGCTAGTGGCAATATCGTAGAAAGCCTTGTATAAACTTTCTCCTTTAGTTTTTGTATAGCCGCTTGGTAATGTTTCAGGGTATATCTCTGCAGAGGAAGGAATTATAAAGAAGATAGGCTCTGCTCCCACGTTTTTAGCAGCATTTACAATATTCATTATGTTGCTTTTTGCAACCGTTTTAAAACTTGAGTCCAGTTTTTCTGTGGACTGGCTATAGCCCACAAGAGCACTATAGAAATGGCCAAAACCATTCTTTCCTATAACAGGCCTATATTCATCCCTTGTCATAAGGTTTTCATCCAACTTCTCATAAAAGATATATTGCATTGCAGCTTCCGAGGGAGATTTGCCTTTTTCGTATGCAACTGCATTTACATAGCCTTCGTCTTTACATTTAACCTGTGTTATAAAGTAGTCGTAAAGGCCTCCTGCATAAGGAATAACAGTTGTTTTTTCAACGTTGTCCCCTGTGATAACAACCTTTTCTGTGCCTTTAGCACAAGAACCTACAACAATACATATATCAGGACCAACCATTTTTGTAGTGGTAATAGTCGGTTCGGTACTTGCAATAGTATTAGCCTCTTGCTGAGTGTTTTCTTGAGAAGAGGCAGGTTCCTTGACTGAATTATTAACAGGTTTAGACACGTTGGAAGAAACACCGGTATTAGCCACCTTAGAAGAGGTAGAAGGTTTAAAAGAACTGTTAGTTTCATTCATTTCACTTGAAGTAAGGCTTTGAGTGCTTTCCTCACTTGAAACGTTATCATTATTTACCATTTTGGGAAGTCCTTTTACAAGCAAAAGAATAACCGTAGCAACTATTAAAACCCCTGCAGCTATTGCAGAAATCAAAAGAATTTTGTTGCGGTCTATAGTTTTTTTCTCTTTGGTTTCCATAAAGTTCTCCTTTAAAATCTAAAATACAAAAACGGATTATAAGACGAATCTACCAAATATGCAACGCATATAAAAAACGCGGAAATTATAAGTACAAGCTTTGCCGTATTAAAGCCTTTTTTACAAGATACTTTCTCATATATTTTCCTGAAAACAGGTGTTGACGCCAAGGCTAAAACTATTAAGAATATTCCTCCGCGAATTATCTCGTAAACGGCAGTCTGACTAATTAAAGGCGCGCTAAACATAACCTTTAAAAACTCAATGGGATTTGCTATGTCGCAGGAGATAAATATGAACCATCCAATAAGTATAAAAAAGATAAAATAAATATGTGAAAACACTTTGGGAATTTTTTCTAAAAACTTTTGTAAAAAGGCTTTTTCTATTATAAGCAAAAGGCAGAAATAAAGCCCCCACAAAATAAAGTTCCAGGAAGCACCATGCCAGAAGCCTGTTAAAAACCATACTGCAAACAGATTTAAAAAGGTCCTGCCCTTGCCCTTTCTGTTTCCCCCTAAAGGAATATACAAATACTCTTTAAACCAGGTGGAAAGGGTTATATGCCATCTTCTCCAAAATTCTGTAATACTCCTTGAAATATAAGGGTAATTAAAGTTTTCAGGGAATTTAAAGCCTAAAGTCCGTCCTAAACCTATTGCCATGTCAGAATAGCCTGAAAAATCAAAGTATATCTGAAAAGCATAAAAAACAAGAGCAGACCAAGCGGCAAGTACACTAGGGGTGGTTTCTACGCTTTTAGAAAAGCTTTCATAAAAGAGACCCGCCGTATTTGCAAGAAGCACCTTTTTTGCAAGACCGCAAACAAATCTTTCTATTCCTCTTGCGGCAGACTCAAAATTATGCTCCCTTTCGCGTAAAGCCTCGTCCACCTCCCGATATCTTACAATAGGCCCTGCAATTAGCTGAGGAAACATTGTAACATAGGTGCCAAAAGAGAATATGTTCTTTTGCACCTTTGCTTTTTTAAAGTATATGTCCAAGGTGTAGGACATTGTCTGAAAGGTGTAAAAAGAAATGCCTACAGGAAGGGTTATTCCCAAAGGCTTAAGTCCTGAAAAAACAGGAATTTTCGCTAAATTTATCACAAAAAAATCAAAATATTTAAAAAATCCTAAAACCCCAAGATTTAAAACCACACTTGCAATAAGAGCGTATTTTGCTTTTTTAGGACAGGTGTCTTGATGCTCCCAAACCAAATAACCACAAACGTAATCCACGCAAATGGAGAAAATCATTATAAATATGTATAATGGCTCACTCCATCCATAAAATATAAGGCTTAAAACAAAGAGAGCGACGTTTCGCCAAACTAAAAAATTGGCAGGTATAAGAAAATAAATCAGAAAAGCAACAGGCAAAAACAAAAACAGGAATTCTAAGGAAGAAAATACCAAAAACCCACGTCCTTTCTGCTTTATATTTCTCTTAAAAATATATCATTTTTCCTCTTTTGTGTCAATATATTTGACAAACACCCTCTACCTATGATAATGTAATATTGGAGTTGAGATTTATGAAAATTTATGAAAGTGTGTCTCAGATTATCGGCAACACACCTTTACTTAAACTGAATAATTTATCAAAAAAGCTATCTTTAGATACTCCTATTATAGCAAAACTGGAAGCCTTTAACCCTGCAGGAAGTTCTAAAGACAGGGTTGCCCTTTCTATTTTGGACGACGCCGAAAAAAAAGGACTTTTAAAGCCCGGTTCGGTTGTTATTGAACCTACAAGCGGAAACACCGGTATCGGCCTTGCCTCTATTTGTGCCGCAAGAGGCTACAAACTTATTTTAACCATGCCTGACACTATGAGCGTAGAAAGAAGAAATCTTCTTAAAGCCTACGGCGCAGATATTGTTTTAACCGACGGCAGTCTTGGTATGACAGGGGCTGTTCAAAAGGCAGAAGAACTGCATAAAAAAACAGAGAACAGTTTTATTGCAGGTCAGTTTACCAACGCCGCAAACGTTGAAGCTCATATAAAAACCACAGGCCCTGAAATCTGGAATGATACTGAAGGTAAGATAGATGTTTTTGTAGCAGGAATAGGCACGGGAGGCACCATCACAGGTGTTGGCAAATTCCTTAAAGAGAAAAAGCCTGATGTAAAAATCGTAGGTGTAGAACCCTTTTCTTCTCCTCTGCTTACAAAGGGCGTCTCTGCGCCCCACAAAATACAGGGAATTGGCGCAAACTTTATTCCTGAGATTTTAGACCAAGGTGTTATTGATGAATTTATAACTGTTAAAGACTCTGACGCTTTAAAGCTTGGCAAAGATATGGCTAGGAGCGAAGGCTTTTTAGTGGGAATTTCTTCAGGCGCCGCACTATATGCCGCCTATGAGTTGGCTCTTCGTCCCGAAAACAAGGACAAAACCATAGTAGCATTACTTGCCGATTCAGGTGAGCGCTACCTTTCAACCGAAATGTATGACTAATAAAAATCCCCAACCAAGAGGTTGGGGATTTTTGTTTTATTCTTCCTCAAAAGCGTCTTTTCCAAGTCCGCACACAGGGCATACCCAGTCTTCAGGAACGTTTTCCCAGGTAGTACCTGCTGCAACGCCGTTATCTGGGTCGCCTACTGCCTCATCATAAACGTATCCACATGGACAAACATATTTTTTCATAATTTTTCCTCCTTCTTTACGAATTTTTATTTATTATAACATATATCAGGGAAAAATATACCAATAATTTAAAAAATTTTTTGAAAACGTCATAAACTATCTTTATTTGACATTAGGAAGTATTTAGTTTATTATATAATTAGCAAAATAATTTTTTCGGAGGGATTTTATGAAAAAAGTATTAGCGTTATTACTTGCTCTATGTCTTGTATTTGCTTTTTGTTCTTGCGGTAAAAAGAACGATAATACCATAGAAGTGTTTAAGGACACAGGCATAGAAATCGATACCTCGGCCTTCCCTGAAAAAACAGTTTTAAAGGTTGAAGCAGTTGAAGAAAGCTGTGACAAATTTACCACAGCTAAAAAGGCACTGCCAAAAGCGGTTGAACTTTTTGCTTACGAAATCACAGCCGAGAGCAAAGGTGTTGTAGTTCAACCTGACGGAAGCGTTACAGTTAATTTCCCACTACCTGAAACCTTTGACAACACAAAGCATGACGTTGCTATATATTACGTAGCAGACGACGGCACCACAGAGCTTATTACCTCTTCGGTTGCAGATGGAAAAATTGTTGCTGCGCTTAATCACTTTAGCACCTATGTTGTTGTTTTGTTAGAGAAAGAGACAACAACTGAAACTGAATCTTCCAAGGTTTCCCAAAGCGTTTCTTCTGAAGAAACCCAGTCAAAGAAGCCAACCTCTTCAAAGGAACAAGTTTCTTCCAAACCAACTTCTTCATCTTCTAGCCCAACACCTTCATCTTCCAAACCTGCCGATACTAAGCCAACCTCTTCTGCCACTTCATCAGTTACCGTACCAAAGCTTTCTGAAGCTACAGTTGAAAAAATGGTCAAAGGTTTCATAAGTGCAGGCAGATGGGCGTATGGCAGCCACTCCGATGAAGGTCCTTTCTACAATAAAGCAGATTTCAAAAATATGGACCCTGTAACCATTGAAGACTTTTTGTTCTCTTACAGTTTTGATTCTTTTCAGCCTTACGAAAAGGAAGATGACGGGTTCTATGTGTATACAGTTCCCTATGATTTTATGTCAAAACTTTCAAAGAAGGTTTTCGGTATAGACTTTAATTTCAAGAAGAGTACTTCTCTGGAAGAGGTAATCTCTTACACCTACAACGCTTCTGATGATACTATCACAATTCGCGTTAGTGGCGGCGGCATGGGCGACCCTGACGGATTCATTTACAGAAGCTTTTCTCAGTCAAATGATACCATCACTGTAAGCGTTATATACAGAAGCCTTGAGGACGAAAAACCGGCAGGGAAAGAGAACGTTGACTGGATTGTAGATAACTTATATGGGGAAGATTGCTACTTTACCCTTTCCAAACCATCTACTATTACATTAAAATACGTTGACGGGAATTGGGTGTTTAAATCCTTTCTTCCAAAATAAAAGCAATTAAAAATCAAAGAAGTGCTATCAAAATGATAGCACTTCTTTTTTTGTTTTATCAAATATTAACCAAAATATCTGTTGAGAAGTCCCTCAAATGCCTTGCCGTGGCGAGCTTCGTCTTGAAACTGCACTTAAAAACCGCTTGAAATCAAGGTTTTATTATTAGATTTTTCAAAATCACACTTTTGTCACACTAAATCTATGTTCTTTTTATTAGTTGTTAAAATAAAAATCCCTAAGTAAAAAAGTATTATAGATAAGTATTTTACCAAAGAAATTATATTTATGGGCAACATCTCTTTTGGTATAGAATTTATATAGTCCGTTCCGCCAAGCGAAATAAATTCGTAAATTGGCATTATAATAGTTGTTAATATATAACCTATACATCCTATCCTTAAAAATATTGAAAATCTAAAGTTAAATAAAGCACCAATAAAACATGAGATATTAAATAATAATAAAAACAAAGAAATAGCAAATAAAATTATAATTTCTTTTTCAAAATACAAGTTTTTTGGTGTGCCCACAATAGAAACAACGACGGAGTATAAATTCTTATAAACGATTATACCAAATGC
>JAZNBQ010000093.1:0-15390 GCA_045587065.1 Acutalibacteraceae bacterium
CGTCTTGCTTTGTCTTAATAGCCTCAAGGTCTTCGCCTTTAAGTGCTTCTTGTAAAGCGTCCTTAGCGGCATTGATTTTTGCCTTTTCGTCCTCGCTTAGCTTATCACCGAATTCTTCAACAGTTTTGCCTGTCTGATAAATCATCTGGTCTGCATTGTTGCGAAGGTCAACCTCTTCACGACGCTTTTTGTCCTCTGCGGCATACTGTTCAGCTTCCTGTACTGCTTTTTCAATATCGTCCTTAGACATATTGGTGTTAGAAGTGATTGTGATAGACTGCTCTTTACCTGTGCCAAGGTCCTTTGCAGAAACGTGAACGATACCGTTAGCGTCTATATCAAAGGTAACCTCAATCTGAGGAATTCCGCGTGGAGCAGGAGCAATTCCGTCAAGATGGAACACGCCAAGAGTTTTGTTATCTCTTGCAAACTCACGCTCACCCTGTAGAACATGTACCTCAACAGAGGTCTGACCGTCAGCTGCAGTGGAGAAAATCTGGCTCTTCTTTGCAGGAATAGTGGTGTTTCTGTCAATAACCTTTGTGGAAACGCCGCCCATAGTCTCAATGCCGAGAGAAAGAGGTGTTACGTCGAGAAGTAATAATCCCTTAACGTCTCCGCCCAGAACACCACCTTGAAGTGCTGCACCGATAGCTACGCACTCGTCAGGGTTGATGCCCTTAAATGGCTCTTTGCCGATAAAGTTCTTAACTGCGTCCTGAACTGCAGGGATACGGCTTGAACCGCCAACCATAAGAACCTTGTTAATGTCACTTGCGTTAAGACCGGAGTCTGAAAGTGCCTGTCTAACAGGACCCATAGTAGCTTCTACAAGGTCGCCTGTAAGCTCGTTGAATTTTGCTCTGGTAAGGGTTGCTTCATAATGCTTAGGACCTGTTGCGTCTGCAGTGATAAATGGAAGATTAATATCAGTAGAGGTCATACCTGAAAGGTCGATTTTAGCCTTTTCTGCGGCTTCCTTTACACGCTGCATAGCCATTTTGTCGGAAGAAAGGTCAATGCCGTTGTCTGCCTTAAAGCCTGCAACAATCCAGTCCATAATTCTCTTATCAAAGTCGTCGCCGCCAAGACGGTTGTTACCTGCAGTAGCAAGAACTTCCTGAACACCGTCGCCCATTTCAATAATAGAAACGTCGAAGGTACCGCCGCCAAGGTCGTAAACCATAACTTTCTGGTCGTCTTCCTTATCAATAGAATAAGCAAGTGCGGCTGCGGTAGGCTCGTTGATAATTCTCTTAACGTCAAGACCAGCAATTTTACCTGCGTCCTTGGTAGCCTGACGCTGAGCGTCGGTAAAGTAAGCAGGAACAGTGATAACTGCCTCGGTAACGGTTGTGCCAAGATATGCCTCTGCATCAGCCTTTAATTTCTGAAGAATAATAGCAGAAATTTCTTGAGGTGTGTATTTCTTATCGTCGATAGCAACGTTGTAAGCGCTACCCATTTCTCTTTTGATAGAAATGATTGTGCGGTCCGGATTTGTGATAGCCTGACGCTTTGCAACCTGACCTACCATTCTTTCTCCTGTCTTAGAAAAAGCTACAACGCTGGGAGTGGTTCTTCCACCTTCTGCGTTGGCAATAACTACAGGCTCGCCGCCTTCCATAACTGCAACGCAAGAGTTTGTAGTTCCAAGGTCAATACCAATAATTTTTCCCATAATAAATTTCCTCCAATAATATATATAAATGTTTATTTTAAATGATATTAGTTCGCAACCTGTACCATGGCAGGTCTTACCACTGTATCACCTAATTTATAACCTTTTTGCATTACTGCGGCTACTACGTTTTCGCCTAATGCTTCGTCTTCAATATGCATGATAGCTTCATGAATGTTGGGGTCAAAAGTCTCACCCACTGTACCTATAACCTCAAGACCAAGTTTTCCTGAAAGGTCTAAAAGGAGTTTTACTATCATTTCAATACCTTTGTTATATTGTTCCGAGCCTTGCTCAAATTCTGCGGCGCGGTCGGCATTGTCAAGTATAGGTAAAAGAGTTTTGCAAAGGGAAGCCTTTGCATATTCTGCAGTTGTGAGTTTTTCTCGTTCTGTACGCTTTTTAAAGTTGTCAAACTCTGCCGCAGTGCGAAGAAGCAGGTCTTCTTTAGCTTTTAATTCTTGAGTTAGTTTTTCTACTTCCTCTTTTAATTTTTCAACCTCAGGATTTTTTCTGGGTTTGGTTTGCTTCTTTGCAGGTTCCTTTGTTTCTTCCTTCTCGTTAAGGATTTTTTCTTCTGCCATTTTTATTCCTCCAATCCTTTAAGGACCTCGGTCATTATTGTCCCGATTCTGTTAGATAAATATTCAATACTTGGTAAAATTTTCTCATAAGACATTCTTGTAGGACCTATTACTGCAAGTCTGCCCAGTTCTTCGTTTTCGCCTCCGTAAGAGGCAACTATCATTCCTGTGGGCTTTAGTTCGGTATAAGTTGTGTCATCTCCGAATATAACGCCGACAGGAGAAGAAAGGGTACTGAAGATTTTGCTTATTGCTTCTCTTTCTTGCAAGAGCTCAATAATTCGCCTTGCTTCGTTTTCTCCCTGACATAAAGAGAAAACGTTGGAAGCGCCGTTTAGTCTGATTTCATTTTTCGATATGTCTGCTGCCATTTCAAATATACAGGAAATGAATGGCGCAAGTGTTAAAGCATCAAGACCGGCTGAAACAACCAATCCTTGCAGATACGCAGTATCAAGCTTTGAAATTTCTATACTGCAAATTTTTTCTCTTGCAATATTATCAAATTTGGTAAGCAGAGAAGCGGTTATTGGGGAAACGGCTCTTACAAGGCGACTTCTGGCTCTGCCGTCGTTGGTAATTATGAAAACAATAGCAGAGGTTTTGCTCATAGGAAGCAGGGTCACTCTTTTAAGAACTATTTCGTTCCGCGTGCTTGTGGTTGAAAGCGTTGGAAGACCGGTAAGTTGAGAGAGTATTTGCGCTGCAGTGGAGCCAATGTTTTCAGGGTCGTGAGAGACACTGTCAAGCATATCGTCAATAATTTGTTTGCTCTCAACAGACAAGGATTTTTTGTCCATAAGCTCGGTTACGTATAGCCTGTAAGCCTTGGCGGTAGGAACTCTTCCTGCCGAGGTATGAGGTTGTTCCAGATAACCTAACTCGCAAAGTTCGCTCATTTCGTTACGAAGGGTTGCGGAAGAAGGGGAATTATCAAGAGTCTGGGCAAGAGCTTTTGAACCGATGGGCTCGCCCTGCTCAATATGAGCCTTTACTATAGCGGCAATTATTGCCTTTTTTCTTGGCGACAATTCCATTCCGTTCCCCCCTAGTATCGAGTTTTACCATAATTAGCACTCTAATGCGCCGAGTGCTAACATACTATAATTTACCACTCTATGTCAGGTTTGTCAATAGGAAAATGTGAAAAAACTGTAAATTTTTTTGACTTTCTCTGACCTTTAGATTAAAAAGGGTCAACCGGGGTTTTAGAGAGTGGGCAGCCTTTATTTTTTTGTGCTTGACAAGAGGGGATTTTATATATATAATGAGTTAAGTTGATGAGCGATAGCTTGTCGACTTTAATTTATGAATTATTATGGACAAATTGCATATTATTAATTAAAAAGTTAGATTAGGAGATTAATATAAATGGCTAAAGTAATTCAATTAACAAAAGACGGTTTAGAAAAACTTCAGAACGAGTTGGAGCTTTTAAAAACCGACGGCAGAACAAAAATAGCTGAAAAAATTCGTGTAGCAAGAGGCTACGGAGACCTTTCAGAAAACAGTGAGTATGACGAGGCAAAGAACGAACAGGCTAAAATAGAAGCTCGTATAGTAGAGCTTGAAAAAATGCTTGAAAACGTTTCGGTTATCGATGAAAATATAAATACAGACGTTGTTACCGTTGGTGCGAACGTAGTTGTTCTTGACGTGGAGTATGATGAGGAGTTAACCTATCGTATTGTTGGCTCAGCAGAGGCAAATCCAATGCAAGGTTATCTTTCTGATGACTCTCCTGTAGGAAGCGCTCTTCTTGGAGCAAAGGTTGGAGAAGAGGTTATCGCAACAACACCTGCAGGCGAACTCAAGTTTAAAATTATATCTATTTCAAAATAATTTTTGCGGCGCGGGCAGAAAAACTGTCCGTGCTTGTTATATCTAGAAGGAAAGATTAAATTGAAAGAAAATAAAAAGAGCGAAACCTTGTCTCAGAGGAATAAGGCTCAAAAAGATATAATCGAGCTAAACTTAATGAGAGAAGGCAAGATGGAAACAGGGCCAAAGCCCAGTGAAACCGCAATAAAGCCAAATACGTTTTGGGAAAAAACGGCAAATTTCTTTTATCATCATAAGCTTAAGGTTATTATAGGCTTGGTTGTAGCCATTATTCTTTGCGCAGGAATATACAGCAGTATAACAAAGACAAGCTATGATGCCAAGGTGGCGCTTTTTTGTTATGATAATACCATAGGGCTTTATGCTAAACCTATGGAGGAGTATCTGACTAAATTTTTCAGTGACCGAAACTCAGACGGAAAGGTAAAAATTGCAGTAGCAAACTGTTCGTATGATAAGAATAACATTCAGTCTAACGAAGGCGTTTTAGGAATGAGCAAACTTCAGTCTATATTGGCCGGAGAAAAAGACTGTCTGCTTTTTATCGTTTCAAAAGATACCATAGACTATCTTAACAGTATTTCAAAAGAGGTCGTTTTTTTCACAGAGGAAAACATTCATAAATTATCAGATGATTTTATAAATTCTGTAAAAACAGAAGGGCTAAAAGAGCTTGAGGGAGAATATTACATTGCCCTCAGGGCAACCAAGGGCACGGCTATAGAAAATGGTGCCGAAAAATATTACCCCACTGCAAAAGAAGCTTTTGACAGAATAAAATCCGCAAACTAAGGAGTGCTTGTATGTATAGAATTGCAACTAAAAAAGTTTTAAATTCTACAGTTACAATGATGGAAATCGAAGCGCATTTTGTTGCTAAAAAAGCCCAGGCAGGTCAATTTATAATTCTTCGTGTAGACGAAGACGGAGAAAGAATTCCGTTGACAGTAGCAGGCTTTGACAGAGAGAAAGGTACAGTAAAAATTATTTTCCAGGTGGTAGGAGCAACAACAAAACTTCTGAATATGAAAAACGAAGGAGATTTCATAGAGGATTTTGCAGGTCCGTTAGGACAGGCTACCGAGACTGCAGGACTTAAAAAAGTGGCGGTTGTAGGTGGCGGAGTTGGTTGTGCCATAGCGCTTCCTGTTGCAGAAAAATTGGCAAGTGAGGGTTGCGAGGTTCATTCCATTATAGGCTTTAGAAATAAAGATTTAGTTATTTTAGAGGATGAGTTTAAAAAGGCTTCTAAAAAACTTGTTATTATGACAGACGACGGAAGTTACGGACAAAAGGGCGTTGTAACCGCACCTTTAAAGGAACTTATTGAGTCAGGAGAAAATTATGACGAGGTCATTGCGATAGGACCTCTTATTATGATGAAATTTGTAGTAGCGACAACCAAGCCTTTTGGTGTCAAAACGGTTGTTTCTATGAATCCCATTATGATTGATGGTACAGGTATGTGTGGCGGTTGCCGTTTAACTGTGGGCGGAGAGACTAAATTCGCTTGTGTAGACGGACCTGATTTTGATGGCTTTTTGGTAGACTTTGATGAGGCTATGGCTAGAAGCAATATGTACAAGCCTTTTGAAAATAAACGCCATGAAGAAACCTGTAATTTGTTTAAGGGGGTAGAGTAAATGGCTAATATGTCTCAGCTTAAAAACCCTATGCCCACACAAGACCCTAAGGCTAGAGCAAAAAATTTCAGTGAGGTAGCAACCGGCTACACCGAGGACTTGGCTTTAGAGGAAGCGAACAGATGTCTTGACTGCAAGAATATGCCTTGTGTTTCAGGCTGTCCGGTAAACATACATATTCCTGCTTTTATCAGAAAGGTAAAAGAAGGGGATTTTGAGGGTGCTTATGAAATTTTAACAGAGGCTTCTTCTCTTCCTGCAGTCTGTGGAAGAGTTTGCCCTCAGGAAAATCAATGTGAATCAAAATGCGTAAGAGGTATTAAAGGGGAAGCAGTAGGCATTGGAAGACTGGAGCGCTTTGTTGCCGACTGGCATAATGAACATAGCAATATTTCTCCTAAAAAGCCTGAATCTAACGGACATAAGGTAGCGGTTGTAGGCTCAGGTCCTGCAGGACTTACCTGTGCAGGAGATTTAGCAAAAAAAGGTTACGAGGTAACTGTTTTCGAGGCTCTTCACGTTGCAGGTGGCGTTTTGGTTTACGGTATACCAGAATTTCGTTTGCCTAAAAAAATTGTAGCTAAAGAGGTTGAAACCTTAAAACAACTTGGCGTTAAAATAGAAACAAATATGATAATTGGAAAGACCCTTACCGTTGACGAGTTATTCCAAATGGGATATGAATCGGTGTTTATTGGTTCAGGGGCAGGGCTTCCAAGATTTATGAAGATTGAGGGCGAAAACCTAAAGGGCGTTTATTCGGCCAACGAGTTTTTAACCAGAAGCAATCTTATGAAGGCCTACAGAGAGGATTCTGCGACTCCTATTATGAAGGCTAAAAGGGTTGCTGTAGTAGGCGGCGGCAACGTTGCCATGGATGCCGCAAGAACAGCTCTGCGACTTGGCGCTGAAAAGGTATATATTGTATATAGACGTTCTCTCAGTGAACTTCCTGCAAGAAAGGAAGAGGTTGAACACGCTATGGAAGAAGGAATAGAGTTCCTTCTTCTGAATAATCCTGTGAGAATTCTTGGCTTTGAAAACAAGGAAAATCCAAGAGACGAGAAAAACGGATTCGTACGCGCCATGGAATGTGTTAAAATGGAACTGGGAGAACCTGACCAGTCAGGAAGAAGAAGCCCGGTAGAGATAAAAGGCAGCAATTACACCCTGGATGTTGACTGTGTAATTATGTCTATAGGCACCTCGCCAAATCCGCTTATTAAGTCAACAACTCAAGGCCTCGAGGTTAATCGCAGAGGCGGAATTGTTGTTGACGACGAGACCGGACTTACTTCCAGAGAGGGCGTTTTTGCAGGCGGAGATGCAGTTACAGGCGCAGCTACCGTTATACTTGCTATGGGCGCGGGAAAAACTGCGGCTAAGGCAATAGATGAATATTTATCTAAATAAATGTAGACAAAAAAGATTTTGTGTGTTATAATACAAGAAATTTACTGAAAGGAGCGGACCGGATACAAATGGACGACGGCGATAGTACCGACGATAGTAACCCTCCGTTATATTGCATAATTATAAAAGTAAAGCGTAATCCATATCTTAGAGTATAATGGGTTAAGCTTTGCTTTTTTGTGTTTTTAAAAAGAATTTATTGTTTTTCGGAGGATTAAATGAACGACTCGATATTTTTAACACTTGGTTTACAGGTGCTTCTTATTTTACTTAATGCTATATTTGCTTGTGCAGAAATAGCAGTTATTTCAATGAATGATAATAAACTTGCAAAATTGGCAGCAGAGGGAGACAAAAGGGCTGTCAGACTTGCAAAATTAACAGACAAACCTGCTAAATTTTTATCTACAATTCAGGTAGGAATAACTCTTGCCGGTTTCTTAGGCTCTGCTTTTGCGGCTGAAAACTTTTCCGGTTCTTTGGCAGAATGGTTTTACAAAATAGGTGTACCGCTTTCTATGGAAGCGCTTAGCACCATTTCCCTTATTCTCATTACAATAGTGCTTTCCTACTTTACCCTTGTTTTTGGTGAGCTTGTACCTAAGCAGATTGCCATGCGTAAAGCAGAGGCGTTGGCTCTGGGTATGTCAGGACTTATAAGCTTTATTTCCAAGCTTTGCGCACCACTTGTTTTTCTTCTTACTGCATCCACCAACGGTGTTTTAAGAATTATGGGCATTGACCCTAACGCTCAGGACGACAGTGTTAGCGAGGAAGAAATTCGTATGATGGTTGACGTGGGAAGCGAGAAGGGCACCATTGACGACGAGGAAAGAGATTTTATTCAAAACGTATTTGAATTTGATAATCTTGCTATTGAAGAAATTATTACCCACAGAACCGACGTAACAATGTTGGATACCGAAGACTCCCTTAAGTCTTGGGATGAAACTATAAATTCCACAGGCTACACCTATTACCCTGTTTGCGAGGGTAGTCCGGACCAGATTGTCGGTGTTCTTAACAGTAAGATTTATTTCCGCTTAAAAGACAAATCAAGAGATTCCATTATGGAAAATGCCGTATCTGACGTTTACTTTGTGCCTGAAACTTTAATGGCAGACACTCTTTTCAGAAACATGAAGAAGGAAAAAGAACATTTTGCCGTTGTTTTGGATGAATATGGCGGAATGAGCGGTATTATTACCATTAAAGATTTAATTGAGGAATTGGTGGGAGACCTTGAGGACGACGTTGCAGAAGAGGACGAAGAGGATTTGATTCAACAACTCTCAGAAACTTCCTGGAGCGTTGACGGCGGAGCATTACTTGAAGATCTTTCAGAAAGCGTAGGCCTTGCCCTTGAATGTGAGGATTACGACACTGTAAATGGTATGATTTTCCACGCCCTTGGTTCATTGCCTGAGTTAAATGAAGAGGTAGTAATCGGCAGACTCAAGATAAAGGTGGAGAAAATTGCCAACTATCAGGTTAAAAAGGCAACTATAGACCTGCTTGACCCTGAAGAAGAGGAAGAAACGGAAGACTAACGCCGTATATATTATATATATTATAGGTAGGGCTTGGCCTCTGATTTTGCAAAACACAAGATTTAGAGGCTGAAAAAGCTTAAAATACACTATTTAGATACCCCTAAAAATTTCATAAAAAATATTAAAAAAACACTTGCATTGCAGGTGTTTTTATGTTATTATAGCAAGGTACGCTATGGAAGTATGTGTAAAAGTATGCTTTTTAGTGTTGATATGCGTTGATGCGGGAGGTGGCCGACCGTTGAGTCGGGAAATTTCCGCGGAGTATGTCCGATTTTAAACCGAGCGATTAGAACTTAGAGCACGGTCTGACATCTTGCGAGTCGGATTGTGCACGGTAGCATTCTGCTACTGTACCCGGAATGACTGCGACCCTCAGCCATCCGGTTTTATAATGTGCTGTCAAGAAACACGCGGCACAGTGTAAGTTTTGCCCGCAAATCCAATAAGGAGGAGCAACAAAAATGGCAGTAAAAGAAAAAATCAGAATTCGTGTTAAGGGCTACGACCATGCGCTTGTTGACCAGGCTGCAGAAAAAATCGTAGACACTGCAAAGCGCACAGGTGCTCGTGTATCAGGTCCTGTTCCGCTACCAACTGAGAAGGAAGTTGTAACTATCCTTCGCGCTGTTCATAAGTATAAGGACAGCCGTGAGCAGTTTGAAACCCGCACACACAAAAGGCTTATCGATGTGCTCAGACCATCCAACAAAACTGTTGAGGCTCTGACAAATCTTGAGCTTCCCGCCGGTGTTGACATTGAAATTAAGCTCTAATTTTAAGGTATAACACATAAGGCAGGTCATGTTGGAGAAATCCAACCAATAACCAAGGAGGAATAAAAATGAAGAAAGGCTTAATTGGAAAAAAGCTTGGTATGACCCAGCTTTTTGACGCAAACGGTATTGTCATTCCCGTTACTGTAATCGAAGCAGGTCCTTGCGTAGTATCTCAGAAGAAGACAGTAGAAAATGACGGTTATGAAGCAGTACAAATCGGCTTCGGCGATTTAAAGGCTTCTAAAGTAAACGGACCTATGAAGGGTCACTTTGCTAAAAACGACATTGCTCCTAAGAAGGTTCTCCGTGAGTTCCGTCTTGAGGACACCTCTGCAGTAAACGTTGGCGACGTTCTAAAGGCTGACATCTTTGCAGAAGGCGAGAGCGTAGACGTTCGTGGAACAAGCAAAGGTAAAGGCTATGCCGGCGTAATCAAGCGTTGGAACTTCAGCCGTCTTAAAGAATCTCATGGTACAGGTCCTGTACATCGTCATGGCGGTTCTTTAGGTGTTATCGACCCAGCCAGAGTTTTCAAGGGAAAGAAAATGGCAGGTCACTTAGGAAATGAGCGCGTAACCGTTCAGAACCTAAAGGTAGTTAAAATCGATGCAGAAAACAACATTATCGCAGTTAAGGGTGCAGTACCCGGTCCTAAGGGCGGCATTGTTGTTCTTACTGACAGCGTAAAAGCTTAAGGAAGGAGTGTTCTAAATGGCTAATATTGCAGTAGTTGATATGGCAGGAAAAAATGTTGGTGAAATCACATTAAACGATGCTATATTCGGAATTGAGCCAAATGCAGTTGTTATGCATGAGGCAGTTGTAAATTACCTTGCGAATCAGCGTCAGGGCACCCAGTCCACTTTAACCCGTACCGAAGTTTCCGGCGGCGGCAAAAAGCCTTGGAGACAAAAGGGAACAGGTCACGCTCGTCAAGGTTCTACAAGAGCTCCTCAATGGAGACATGGTGGCGTAGTACACGCTCCAAAGCCAAGAGATTACTCTTACGTAATCAATAAGAAGGAACGCAGAATTGCTCTTAAGTCTGCTCTTTCTGACAAAGTATTAAGCGGTTCACTTATCGTTTTAGATGCTATGAAGGTTGATTCCTACAGCACCAAAACAGTAGTAAATTGTCTTAAAGCAATCGGCGCTGCTAAGAAGACTTTAATTGTTCTTGAGGACAACAACTCTTTCGCAGTTAAGAGTGCAGCAAATATTGAGGGTGTTAAGACTGCTCAGTACAACACAATTAATACCTACGATATTCTTAATGCAGATTCACTTGTAATCGTTAAGAATGCAGTAGCAAAAATTGAGGAGGTGTACGCATAATGAAAATCGCACAGGATATCATTATTGCTCCGGTTATTACCGAGAAAAGCATGTCTGGCATTGCCGACAAGAAATACACCTTTAAGGTTGCTAAGGATGCAGGCAAGATTGAAATTGCCCAAGCAGTAGAAAAAGCTTTCAGCGGTGTTAAGGTTGATAAGGTAAACGTTATCAATGTTAGAGGCCATGAGAAAAGAACAGGCCGCTACACAGGTTATACTGCTAGCTGGAAAAAGGCTATCGTAACCCTTAAGAAAGATTCTAAACCAATCGAATTCTTCGACGGTTTAATCTAACCGCAATTTGAAGTGAAATCAATACAAGTTTGATTTCGGTGATGTATGAAGTCTGGTGACTTCGCTAAGCCAAAATAGGAGAGTGAAATTAAATGGCAATTAAACATTATAAGCCAACTACTCCTGGCCGCCGTAATATGACAACTATGGATTATTCCGAGTTATCAAAGGTAGCACCAGAGAGAAGTTTGCTTGAGCCTCTTAAAAAACATGCCGGACGCAACAGCTACGGCAGAATCACCGTTCGCCACAGAGGCGGCGGAAACCGCAGAAAGTACAGAGTTATCGATTTCAAGAGAACACGCTTCGGCATTCCTGCTGTTGTTAAGACTCTTGAGTATGACCCAAACCGTTCTGCTTTCATCGCACTTATTGAGTATGAAGATGGAGTAAAGAGCTACATTATCGCACCTGTTGGTCTTTCAGTAGGTGACACAGTAGTTAGCGGTCCTGACGCTGATATTAAGCCAGGTAACGCACTTCCTCTTACAAATATCCCAGTTGGTACCTTTATCCATAACGTAGAGCTTTATCCTGGCAAGGGCGCTCAGCTTGCTCGTTCTGCAGGTAACATGGCTCAGCTCATGGCAAAAGAAAACGGAATGGCATTACTTCGTTTACCTTCAGGTGAACTTCGTAACGTTCCTGAAATCTGCATGGCAACCGTTGGTCAGGTAAGTAATCCTGAGCATGGTAACGTTAACTATGGTAAAGCAGGTCGTAAGCGCCATATGGGTTGGAGACCTACAGTTCGTGGTTCTGTAATGAACCCTAACGACCACCCACACGGTGGTGGTGAAGGTAAATCACCTATCGGTCGTCCAGGTCCTGTTACCCCATGGGGCAAACCTGCACTTGGATACAAGACACGCGACAAGCATAAGCGCTCCGATAAATATATCGTAAAGCGCCGTAGCAAATAGTCGGGCGAAAGGAGTTTGAATAATGGGAAGAAGCGTTAAAAAAGGACCTTATGTACAACCTGTACTCATTAAAAGGGTCAAAGAAATGAATGCTGCCGGTGAAAAGAGAGTTCTTAAGACCTGGAGCCGTTCATCTACTATATTCCCCGATTTCGTCGGACACACATTTGCCGTTCATGACGGACGCAAACATGTTCCTGTATATGTTACCGAGGATATGGTAGGACACA
Source organism: Acutalibacteraceae bacterium (assembly GCA_045587065.1). GTDB lineage: Bacteria > Bacillota > Clostridia > Oscillospirales > Acutalibacteraceae > SFWF01. The sequence continues at coordinate 12,280 of JAZNBQ010000093.1, forward strand.
AACTCGGCGAGTTTGCACCCACAAGAACATTTAAGGGTCACGCCGGTTCTAAAACTACTAAGAAATAAGCGGCGAAAGGAGAGTTTAAACAATGGAATCAAGAGCTACACTTAAATATGCTCGCATTTCGCCTCGTAAGGTTAAAATTGTTATGGATTTAATCCGTAATCAAGATGCTGATAAGGCGATGGCTATTCTCAAGTTTACACCCAAAGCCGCGTGTGAGCTTTTAGAGAAACTTTTAGCATCTGCTATTGCAAATGCTGAAAATAATCACAATATGGATGTTTCAAAGCTTTATGTTGCAGAGTGCTTTGCTTGTCCAGGACCAATCCTTAAGAGAATTCGTCCAAAGGACCACGGCCGTGCACACCGCATTTTAAAGAGAACAAGCCATATGACAATCGTTCTTAAAGAACGCGAAGACTAAGAAGGAGGTTAAAGTTATGGGCCAGAAAGTAAATCCTCATGGATTCCGTGTCGGAGTCATTAAAAATTGGGATTCCCGTTGGTTCGCCAAAGACGAAGTTTTCGGAGATACTTTGGTTGAGGACTACAACCTCCGTAAATATCTCAAAAACAAACTTGCTTCTGCAGGAGTACCTAAGATTGAAATCGAGCGTACTGCTCAGAGAGTTCGTTTACACATTCACTGTGCAAAGCCTGGTGTTGTAATCGGTGCTAAGGGCGCAGAGATTGAGAAACTTCGTTTAGAATGTCAGGAAAAACTCGGCAAACCTGTTGTTATCAACATTGTTGAGATTAAGAACCCTGACTTAAACGCTACTCTTATTGCAGAAAACATTGCTGCACAGCTTGAGAAGCGTGTATCCTTCCGTCGTGCTATGAAGCTTTGCATCGGCAGAGCAATGCGCAGCGGAGCTAAGGGAATTAAGGTTATGGTTTCAGGTCGTCTAGGCGGCGCTGAAATTGCAAGAAGTGAGCAGTATCATGAAGGTACTATCCCACTACAGACCATTCGTGCAGATATTGACTATGGTTTTGCTGAGGCAGACACCACTTACGGTCGTATCGGCGTAAAGGTTTGGCTTTACAAGGGTGAGGTTCTTCAGGGTTCTCGCAAGACTCGTAGAGAAGGAGGCGCTCGCTAATGTTATTACCAAAGCGTGTTAAATACCGTCGTGTTCATCGTGGCCGTCTTACCGGTACAGCAACTCGCGGTAACACCGTAACATACGGTGATTTTGGTCTTCAGGCTCTTGAGCCTGCATGGATTACTTCAAACCAAATAGAAGCAGCCCGTATTGCTATGACTCGTTATATCAAGCGTGGCGGTAAAGTTTGGATTAAAATATTCCCCGATAAGCCTATCACAGCAAAACCTGCTGAAACTCGAATGGGTTCCGGTAAAGGTTCACCTGAATATTGGGTAGCTGTTGTTAAACCAGGCCGTGTAATGTTCGAAATCGGCGGAGTAAGTGAAGAACTTGCCAGAGAAGCTATGCGTCTCGCAGCTAACAAGCTTCCTATTAAGTGCAAGTTTATAACAAAGCAGGAAATGGGTGGTGAGCAGTAATGAATGCAAAGGAAATCAGAGCAAACACTTTACCTGAACTTCAGAAAAAGCTGGTTGACCTTAAGGAAGAATTATTTAATCTTCGTTTCCAGCATACAATTAACCAGCTCGATAATCCCATGCGAATAGTAGCTGTCAAAAAGGATATAGCTCGTGTACAAACCGTTATACGTGAGCTTGAAACCGCTGACAGCCAGAACGCGTAGGAATAGGAGGTAAAGCCAAATGGAAAGAAACCTTCGTAAGACAAGAACAGGTGTTGTTGTAAGTGACAAAATGGACAAGACCGTTGTAGTTGCTATTAAAGACAACGTTAAACACCCGCTCTACAAGAAGATAATTAAAAACACCGTTAAAATGAAAGCACACGATGAGGAAAACACCTGTGGTGTAGGTGACCGTGTTCTCATCATGGAAACACGTCCAATGTCTAAAGACAAGAGATGGCGTGTTGTAGAAATCATCGAGAAGGCTAAATAGTCTTTGATAAGGAGGAAAACACTGTGATACAACAACAGAGTTACCTCAAGGTAGCCGACAATACCGGTGCAAAAGAGCTTATGTGCATCCGTGTTCTTGGAGGCTCCGGAAGGAGGTATGCCAACATTGGCGACGTAGTCGTTGCTTCTGTTAAAAAGGCCGCTCCCGGCGGTACAGTTAAGAAGGGCGATGTAGTAAAGGCAGTAGTCGTTCGTTCGGTTAAAGGCCTACGTCGTAATGACGGCACATATATCAGATTTGATGAGAACGCAGCAGTTATTATTCGTGATGATAAGAGTCCAAGAGGCACTCGTATTTTTGGACCTGTTGCACGTGAGTTACGTGATGAGGATTATATGAAGATTCTCTCTCTAGCTCCAGAAGTGCTTTAAGGAGGTGCCGAGAATGAATAATCTCTTCGTTAAAACTGGAGATACTGTTATGCTTTTAACAGGCGACGAGCAGTATCGCGGAAAGACCGGCAAGGTTCTTGCTGTAAGTCCAAAAGAAGGAAAGGTTATTGTAGAAGGTCTTAACGTTGTTAAAAAGCACGTTAAACCACGCAAAGCCGGCGACCCTTCAGGAATAATTGAAACTGAAAGTGCGATTTATGCATCAAAAGTAATGGTAGTTTGTCCTAAGTGCGGCAAACCCACCAGAGTTGCTCATAAAATTTATGAGGACGGTAAGAAAGACCGCATGTGCAAAAAATGCGGAGAAACCTTTTAGAGTTAGGAGGAATATCACATGGCAAGATTATATGATGAATATAAAAATTCAATAGCTCCTGCACTGATGAACAAGTTCGGTTACAAGACCGTCATGCAGATTCCGAAACTCGACAAGGTTGTCATCAATGTAGGCTGCGGCGAAGCTAAGGACAACTCCAAGGTTATCGACGCTATTATGAATGATTTAGCTATCATCACCGGACAAAAGGCTGTTCCTTGCAGAGCTAAGAAGTCTGTTGCAAACTTCAAGCTTCGTGAAGGTATGCCTATCGGTGTAAAGGTTACTCTCAGAGGCGCTAGAATGTACGAGTTTATTGACCGTCTTTTCAATGCAGCTCTCCCAAGAGTAAGAGACTTCAGAGG
>JAZNBQ010000094.1:0-7459 GCA_045587065.1 Acutalibacteraceae bacterium
TGGCCAAAACGGTCAAAATGGTCAGGACGGCACCGATGGTGATACACCTTATATAAAAAATGGTAACTGGTGGATTGGTGAAACAGACACTGGAGTTAAAGCGCAAGGTACTGATGGTGCCAACGGAACAAATGGTACTGACGGTAAAGACGGTGTAGGAGTAAGCGGTGCTGAAATTGATGATAATGACCATCTTATTATTAAACTTTCCAACAACACAACTATTGATGTCGGTGTTGTGGTTGGCTCAGATGGTAAAGATGGCGTCAATGGTACTAACGGCAGTAATGGTAAAGACGGTAAGGATGGCGTTGGCATTAAAGACGTTACCGTTTCGGCTGATGGCATTTTAACCATTACACTCGATAATGGCACTGTTTTAACTCTTGGTAATATCAAGGGTAAAGACGGCGTAGGTATTGAAAAAACCGAAATCAATGCCGAAGGTAAGTTAGTTATTACTTACACCGACAATAAGATTGTTATTTTGGATAAGGTTGTCGGTAGTGACGGTATAGGAATTAAATCTGTAGAACTTACTGATGATTATATGCTGGTATTAACCTTTACAGATAACGGCACTCAAACTCTTGGTCCTATTAGAGGTGCAAAAGGTGCTGATGGTAAGGATGGCGTAGGCATCAAAGAAGTTACTGTTGGAGATGACGGTTATTTATATGTAACTTATACCAATAGCGACGTAGCACAAAAGATTGCCTATATCAAGGGTGATAAAGGTGACAAGGGTGACCCAGGTGTTGACGGAAAAACACCATATATCCTTAACGGTACTTGGTGGATAGGTGAAACAAACACTGGTATTAAAGCAGAAGGCACAGACGGTGCAAATGGTACTAACGGCACAAACGGTACTAATGGTACTGATGGCGTAGGAATTAAAAATGCTTATATTAATAGCGAATCACATTTGATTATTGTTCTTACAAACGGAACTGAAATCGATGCAGGTAAAGTAGGCTCTTCCGAAAGTTCTGTACCGTTAGAAAAATTCACTGTTACATTTAAGGATCACGATGGAACTGTTTTAAAGACAGAAGAAGTTGAATCGGGTAAATCAGCAACAGCTCCCGCAAATCCGTCACGAGTAGGATATACATTTACAGGTTGGAATCAACCCTTTAGCAATGTTATTTCCGATATGGTTATTGTAGCACAGTATCAAAAGATTGTTGGCCCAACAATCGTTGTCAGCTCGGCTACGGTTGATAAGGGTGAAACTATTGCAGTTACATTGACTATGGTAAATAATCCGGGCGTATTGGGAATGACTTTAGAGTTAGGTTATGATGAAAGTGCTCTGACACTTACAAGCATTGAAAAAGGTGATGCATTAAGCGAGATGACCTTTACTAAACCTAAAAATTTAAAAAATGGTTGTCAATTACCTTGGGATGCTGAAGAAGTGTTACCTGAAGATGCCACAAACGGTACAATGCTCACATTGTATTTCGATGTTTCAGATAATGCAACTTCAGGAAACTATAACATCACATTAACTTATGATGATGGTGCTATTATTGACAATGATTTATCTTCGGTTGATATGAACATTGTAAATGGAATTGTAACAATCAAATAAGGGAGGAAAACAAGTGAAATTTAAAAAACTAATATCAGTGCTTTTGGCTATTGTCATGATGCTATCAATCATACCTTTAAGCGTCTTAAATGTATTTGCTGTTAGTGATTCTGGCGCAGAAATATCCGTAAAAAGTACTTATGCTGCAAGTGGCTCAGAGATTAACGTAGACCTTATTATCGAAAACAATCCTGGTATATTAGGTATGACATTAAATCTTGAGTATGATGATGAATTTGCAACGCTTACTTCTATTGTAAGTGGTGAAGCATTGAGTTATATGACATTTACACCGCCAAAGAATCTTCAAAGCGGTTGTAATTTACCTTGGGATGCACAGGATGTTGAAGAGTCTGATATTAACGATGGCGTTATTGCTACTTTAACATTTGAAATTTCTGAAGAAGCTGTTCCAGGTTATGAAATTGATATTGATTTATCATATACCATATGTGCTATCATTGATAAAGATATGAATCCTATAAAAGTTACGATCAATTCGGGTGTAATTAAAATCCTAGATTACACTCCGGGCGATCTTAACGAAGACGGAACAATAAATACAACAGACGTTGTATTCTTAAGAAGATATATCGCAGGTGGATATGGTGTAACTATTAACGAAGCTGCTGCTGATGTTAATGATGATGGTGTACTTAACACAACTGACGTTGTTTATATCCGTAGATACGTAGCTGATGATTGTGTTACTGACCCAAATGGTTACAATATAACTTTAAAACCGTCTACTCCAAAATGTCAACACGCTATGACAGCAATTCCTGCCGTTGATGCTTCTTGTACCGAAAATGGTAATAATGCATATTGGTACTGCTCAAAATGCGAAAAGTATTTTAGCGATATTGATGGTAAAGAAGAAACAACCGTAGAAGATGAAGTTGTACTTGCTGGACATTCTTTAACACACGTTGATGCTAAAGCAGCATCATACACTCAAGAGGGCAATATCGAACATTGGTACTGCTCGGCTTGTGAAAAGTATTTTGCTGATTCTTCAGCAAAGAATGAATTGAGCAAAGAAGATGTGTTTATTCCTGTGATTGTAAGAGAGGAATCAACTGTTGTATATAATGTGTATGGTTCAGACCCATATCTTGAAAGTGTTGGTGTCGATAACTCCAAGAACAAGGCGACCTTCTATTCTGATGAGGGATTAGTTCTTAATGATATCGTAGCTCCTGCAGGATATATCTTTAAGGGATGGACTACTGCGGCAGGAACACCAATAACAGAAATTGCCCCCCATTCAACTTCAAGACAAATTGTATTGAATGCAAACTGGGATAAGGTTACATATACCGTAACCTTTGACTCTCCTGACGTTCCTGTTGAAGCTGTTAAATACACTGTAGATACCGGTGCAACATTTGAAAACGCTTCTTGGTATGGATATACATTTGTTGGCTGGTCGAACGATAACGGTTTCCTTGTAAAAAATGTTAAGCCTGGTACAACCGGCAATATGACATTACACGCAAACTGGACTTCAAACAGAAATAAGGCTACCAGTTATTCTAATTACGGAGACCCGGTTGCTATTATTGAAGACGATACCACAGGACAGTTCTTGTTTGTTTATAATATTGGTAAGATTGATAATGTACCGTTAAGTCAAATTGAGTATATCGGAAACTCTCAAACAATTAATATTAACCAAAGCTATCAAGTTACCAATACCATTACTAAAACCGAGGCTGAAACTGTTGCTGAAATGATATCTAAGGCAACAACAGAATCTTCTGGTTGGACATTGTCAAAGGATTGGAATCAACTTTATGAGGCTGGTTCTGAACACGATGAAACACGTGGTAAAACTCAAGAAAGAACAGATAGCCAAGGTAATGTAACCGGTGGTAATTACTATGTAAGTAACAGCCAAGGTGGTGCAAGTTTTGTAAGCACGAATTCCGGCGGTTCTTCATCTGATTCTTCTAAGGTTACGAAGGATGCATCTGTAGGTATTCATAGCAACTACAAAGCATCTACTGAAACCGATACCAGTGTAAGTCTTGGTGTTAAGAATGAAACAGAGCTTTCTGCTGGTGTTAAATATGGTCCTGCAAGTGCCGGTGTTAAGAATACTACCACAATTTCAGCAGAAACTAATGCTTCACGTAACGATAAAGAAAGTTTTGAATTAGATACACAAAAATCTTTTGCTATCGGTACGGTTGATGAGAGCCATTCTAACTCTTATTATGATGTTTCTGTTCAAAATTCAAGTAATTGGAATACTACAAGCGGTTATGAGAAGAGTTATCAGTCTAGTCAGACTAAAACTGTTTCCGATGCTATTTCTGAGCAGATTTCTGAGAAGACTACTCTCAATATTTCTGAATCTGTTGGTGGAGAAGTTGCAAATTCAACTCTTTCTACTGATACATCTGGTAAGACAAATGAATATTCAACAGCATTCGGTTATTCACAAGGAACTGGAGAAGTTACTACAAAAGAAGTTACTTTTTCCTCTGACAGACCCGGTTATTATCGTCTAGTAACAGCGGGTACAGCGCATATATTTGGTGTTGTTGGTTATGACGTAGCTACCGATTCGTATTTCACCTATACCTATTCTGTATTAGACGATGAAAGACATACATATCTTGACTATTCTAAGGCCGATCCTAACTTTAAAGATTGCCAAAATGCCGTTGTTCCTTTCGAGGTTCCTTATTATCCTCACGAATACATTATGGCAGTTACAGGCAAGAGTGAAGGATTACAGGTTAACTTAGATGGTTATATCACTGGATATACCGGTACAGATTCTACTGTTGTTATTCCTCAATACTGGCAGTCTGATAATGGCGATGGCACCTACAGTGCAATCAAGATTCGTGGTATTGCTGCAAATTACGAAGATAATAACGGAGATTTGGTGACAGTATTTGGCGGTAATACTAATATTGAAAAGATTATACTTCCTAAATATGTTACTGAAATTCCCGAATCAGCTTTTGAAGGATGCACTTCGTTAGAAACAATATTTGCCTCCGGTGTAACTAAGATTGGTGCAAACGCATTTAAGGGATGTAGTTCATTGGCAACATTCACCATAGATGAATATGTGACATCTTTAGGCGATGGAGCCTTTGATGGTGTTGACAAATTAGTGGTTATGGCTGCTAATGCAAGTGTTGTTGATGCTGTTATTAATAGCGGTGCAAATGAAATCACTCTTAATATTTCTAAGCTCAGCTCTCCGTTGAGCAACACGAAACTTGAGATAAGTGATGAGACAGAATACTTTGCATTAATTAGTAATGGCGCAGCATATTCAAATGTTCAGATTGTATCTAATGCTGACGAAACATTTTTAAGCAATTTCTCTTTGGTAGAAAACAAAGATACTCCTTTGGAGATTGATTCTGAAAAATTAACCTTAAATCGTGTAACAGTTCAGGAAGCTCCTGGTTTTGCTCTTATTTTACCTTCCGAAAATACCGAATTAAAACTTTATGGAAATAACGAATTATCTTCTAAGGGTGATAATGCAGTTCTTTGCAAAAATACTAATCTTTCTCTCTTAAATACTTCTATTTCAAGTAAGATGATAGTTGGTGGAAATCTACTTTGCTGTGGTGCAATTGATGGAACTTCATTATTAACGATGGTTACTGGCGAAGTAAAGAGTATTTCGACTGAAGAATTTGAACAATATAGATCGTCTATTGTCGTGAGTTTCGATGCAAACGGTGGCTCAGCTGTTTCAACCGAAAATCGTGTATATTATGGTCAGACTTACGGCGAGTTGCCTGTACCTACTCGCGCTAACCATGGATTTATCGGTTGGTTTACAGAAGCAACTGGCGGAACTCAAATAACCGCAGATAGCATTGTGGCTGCTCATGTTAATCAAAAATTATATGCACATTGGGCACCAAATCAGTTCACATTAACTTATAATGCTAATGGTGGTAGTTGCTCAACAGCCACTAAATCTCTTACATTCGGTGATAGCTATGGCACTTTGCCAACACCCACCAGAACTCATTATACGTTTGATGGTTGGTATACTGCTGCAAGTGGTGGCACAAAGGTCTCTGCTGATACAACACCTTCATCGGCTACCAATGTAACTATTTATGCTCATTGGACACTCGTTCCATATAAGGTAACTTGGAGCAATGGAACAGGTTATACTATTTCGGTTAAGAGAACTTCTTCTCCGAATGCGAACGCTGGAACAGGAGCTTTGTCTAGTGGTGCTACTGTATATTACGGTGATGTACTATCAGTAACATATACTGCATCTACGGGATATTCTATAAGCTCTAAGGGTGTTACATCTACAACTGTTGTAGGCAACGTTACCTCTTCGAGCATTTATGCATCAGCTTCTCTAAATAGTTACACATACAATGTTGTATACAAATCAAGTAACGGTACTTCCTTAGGAAGCACAACAGCAACTTATAAGTATGGAACTACAAATACCATTACCGCTCCTGCAAAATCAGGATATAATACACCCTCCGCACAGAGCGTAAAATGGGATTCTACAGGCACTAAAACCATCACATTCACTTATACTCCTGCTTCAGTTTCAACTTCTCAAAGAGTTAAAACAGGATGTTGGTGGTATTATAGCGGTGATGATAGAATTGTGTACTCCGTAAATGTCGAGTATCGAAACAGAACTGCTAATAGTGTACAATTGAGATTTGTTTGGACAAATACAATTGATGCATACTATTATTACGGTTTCTCTCAAACCTTCTATGCAAGTGCAAAAGGTATTGGTACGGGAGATGTTTTGATTTGCTCTGCAAGCGAATGGACTTCATCATCAAATTCTGCACGTTCTAAGACGGCATATTCAGGATGGATTACTGTTCCTGTATCATCAACTGCTCAACAGTCGATAACAGTAGCGGCAGATTATTGGGATGCATACGGAAAATATTCTTGGAGTTCTTCTGTTACAATTCCCGCATATTAAACTAACAAAAACTCGTCATCTTGGATGGCGAGTTTTCGTTAATGTTTTCTTGAAACGACAAAACAACCTTATGTAATAAAAATATGACCTTTAAAGTTTTATGGCTTTAAGGGTCATATTTTTTTATGAAAAGAGGTTAAAATCAATGAAAAAGTACGTCGATACTGCAGAATGGGAAAATGATTACAGAGAAAGGCTTAAAAAATTAATGGCTGAAAAGAAGATAACTGCTCGCGAACTCAGCTTGTCGCTCGGATACAACGAGGGGTATATTAGCCGAATTCTCAAAAGAAAAATTGACCCGTCATTTAAATCTATGATGGATACGATGCTGTATTTTGACATAAGCCCGGCAGAATTCTTTACGTTTGATTTAATAAGTCATACCGAAAGTTAATGTTTTCTTGAAACTTAAAAAACTCTATTTTATAGTTTAAGTGTCATCTTAAAAGTTTGTGAAGGAGTTCTTTAAAATTTAATTAGGTGTGCGAAGGAATGTTGCACCATTAAAATGGGAAGTAAAGGTATCTTCGACAAAGGTTTGTCGAGAGATGATGAAGTGTACCTGAAAAGGTCCGACTTGCACAGCTGCCGAAATGTTGCAGGTTGAGTAGCAGATTTAAGTTTAAGTTATTAACGAAAAATCTGTGGCAGCACACCTGAGCGATGACAGGTAGGTTCATCATTGCTACCGTGAAAGACACGGCTGAAGAATATTTGCTTGGATAATTTTTCAGTACTTAAATCAAGCACCGAAGTTTCTGGGATTTAATCGGTAATGAAAATCCTTGCCGTACCACTATTCAGCGGTGGACCGATCCATTGTATCGGTATATGGTATTGCGTACTCTAAAATTAGAGGCTTAGGCACACCTAAGTATACGCTGGGCTTGTCC
>JAZNBQ010000095.1:0-5216 GCA_045587065.1 Acutalibacteraceae bacterium
GCTTGGCCTCCGACTTTATTATGGACAAACGATATGATGCAATGAATATGATTACTGTTGACGTTCCCGTTGAGCCTATACACGATTACATAAACAAAAAACGTAACGAAGGCAAAAGAATAAGCCATTTAGCAGTAATAATTGCCGCATATCTTAAAATTGTTAAAGAATATCCTATGCTTAACTATTTTATAGTTAACAAGAGAATTTACGAGAGAAACGAATTCCCTGTTGCAATGGTAGTTCTTAAAGCCGGAGATTCTCACGAGGGCACCATGTCAAAGGCTTATTTTGATATGGATGATAATATTTTCCAGGTTAATGAAAAAATGAATTCTTACATCGAGGAAAATAAAAAGACCGAAAACTCCAATTCTACCGATAAAATGATTAAATGGCTTTTATCTGTGCCAGGACTGGTTTCAGTTGGTGTAAAACTCTTTAAATTTTTAGACCGTCACGGACTTCTTCCAAAGTTTATTATAGATTTAAGCCCTTTCCATTCAGCCCTTACAATTACAAACCTTGCTTCTATCAGAACTAACCACATTTACCACCATATTTACGAATTTGGTACAACAAGTGTGTTTATTTCTATAGGCAACACAAGAGAGGTTCCTAAGCGCAAAAACGGCGAAATTGTATTTGAAAAATGTATGCCTCTGGGAGTTGTAATGGACGAGCGAATTTGCTCAGGTTCATATTTTGCAACAGCATTCAGAAAATTCCGTGCTTATCTTGCAAACCCTGAAAGTTTAGAATAGCAAAAAGACCACTTAAGTTTAAAAACTTAAGTGGTCTTTTTAATTTTGCAAGTTCTTATCTTACGTTAAGTTGGCCCTCGCCGTCTTTCTGATAGAGATGAACGTAGTCTATTTCAAGGGGGCACTGTTTTGCTACACGTTGAGGTGTTGCAAAGCTTCCTAAATACCAGCCTCTTACTCTAAAGGTGTTTTGAAACTCTAAATAATGGGGTGCTCTAAAGCCGTCCATACCGCTTGGTCTTCCAAAATCCTTGGTTAAATTCATGCGGGCAGTTTTATGACCATTAACCGTGAAAACGATTTCTTCAGGAGTCCATAAAACACCGAAGGTGTGGAAAGCTCCCATATCACTTTCAACATGCTTACTGTGGAAACAGTCGGGAGACAACACGCCCAAGGCCTGATGTCTTTCAGAAGAGTCGGTTGCATACTCAATAGGCTCCTCACGTTCGGATTGAACGGTATAGAAAGGGTTATTTTCGTCGTAGTTTTCATAAACCTTGCTAACGTCGTTAGTCATTACAGGGTTTAGACCATTGTAATAAACGACATTCATATTAGAATAATATGGGGCATTTTCCTTGGCGCCCAAAGCTCCCTTGACAAAAGCCTTTATACCTACCTGAGAGCTAATTACAAAGGGCATTCTTGCACGAACCTCTAAATATCCGTACATAAAGCTCATGGTGTTTTTAGTATTTACCGACTTTGGCGCTACAAAAACGCCTGTTTTTTCATCGTAGCGGGTTTTTAATATGAGTTTTCCGTCTTCTACCTTTACGGCGTCATTGTCGTCACTGTAAACAACGGTAACCTCGCCGTCATTGTTAAGTCTTGGCTCATCGTCTTCACTTAAGCCACATTTTGTATCTTTAAGACTTTCCCCGTCAAATTCTTCTGACCAAACAAGTTTATAATCTTTTAAATCCATAATATCTCCTCCAACAATTTAAGTTGCGATTCGCAAACTATTCAGCTAAATTAAGCTTACCCTCTCCCTCTTTTTGATAGAGGCGGATATAGTCAATTTCATAGGGGATTTGGTTTGCTACATCTTCTTTTGTTGCAAGGCAGGTTGCGTTACTATCACCAATTCCTGCATAGCCGTCAACTGCAAGATAGTTGTTCATAATAAGATAAATAGGACTATGGAAGGGCGCTAGACCGCTTGGTCTTGCGAAATCATTTACCATATCGAAACGGCCGTAAAGGTCGCCGTTAATATACATTTCCATTTTTTCAGGAGTCCACAAAAAGCCGTAAATATTAAAGGCTTCAGGGTCTTCGGGAGTGTAGTGTCCAATAAGGGTAGAATCAGGAGTTTTTCCGCTTCTGATACTTAGAGCAGTGGCATCGTGATGGTTTTTGCCTTCCTCAACAAAACCTCTGTCCCTATAATGCCATTTATGAAGGTTAGGTACTGCCACGTGGGAAGAGCCGTCAATTTCAAAAATATCTACCTCGGCAAAGTAGGGCTGAGTTTTGTCCTGTCCGATGGCATCTCTGCCAAGTGCCCACAAGGAGCCCCAGGCACCGTGTGTATATGGAAGTCTTGCTCTCATCTCTACATAGCCGTAAACAAAGCTCATAGACTCCTTAGTGTGTATAGACATAGGTCCTACAAAGGTGTCCCTTTCCTCGTCGTAATAAACATTAAGCTTTAAAAGGCCGTCCTCTACTTTGGCAACCCTTTCACCTGTCTGAGAATCATAGGTAAGTTTGCCCTGGGCATTACGAGTAGTGCCCATTATGTCACTTAAACTCCATTTGGTGCCGATACTGTTTTCGTTAAACTCGTCCGACCAAACCAATTTATAATCTTTTAGGTCCATAAAATTACCTCCGTATTTGAACTATGAACTGAGAACTATGAACTGAGAACTAAGTTCTAAATTCTAACTTCTTAGTTCATTTGCATTGCTACACTTAGATTTTAACTTATAAGGGTATAAAAATCAAGAAAAAAAGTCGCCTTTCGCGACCTTTTTTTGAACTATGAATTAATGTGTGCGACAAAGTCGCACGATATATAATTCGCCGAAGGCGACACCGAAATTCTTAGTTCTAACTTCTAAGTTCAAATTAAAAAGTCCAAAGACTTTTGGTCTTTGGACTTTTAATTTAATTTATTTTTTTGCTGCGTTGTAAAGTGCTACTACGTCGAGGATGTCGATTCCTTCGTTTTTATCGAAGTTGTCAGTCTTAACCTGGTCGAAGCTTGTGTCTAAGAGAAGGATTCCCTTAAGTGCACCAGCATCAGCTGTGGTTAATTTTTCGTCACCGTCAACGTCGTTTGCAACTGCACAAGAAGCGTTCTTGAGCATTGGAACGTTAGATGTTGTATCATCCCAGTAGAAGTACTCAGAGAGTGCAGTCTTCTGGTCTGCAGTTAATCTTGCCTTCATTGTCTTAGCACTAACATACTCAGTGGCAGTTCCTTCTGCATCATAGAAGTATACTACATCGCCTAAATAATCAGAACCGGTAGCTTGACAGCCCTTGACAACAGAGTTGATAGCATTAGGACTCTTAGCAAATCCGGATCCAGCATTAGAAACAGCGCCTCCTCCCGTTTGTGTAGAGAAGGAATCTTCTTCTATCACTATGAGACAGTTGTTTATTACTACCGGCATTGTTGAATCAGATATAAATCCTGCACAGTAATAGTGAGATGAAAGTTTAAAGTCCTTCAAAGAGCAACCATTAAAGGTAACCAGTCCGGTAGTCTCGGTTATAAACGCGCCTACAACTACAGCTTTGCCAATGTTGACATCACGAAGATGTAGGTTATTAATAGTTACGTCAACAGCATTTGGGATAAGAGCATTATCAGATGTTAAACCTGAAATTGTATAGCCGTTACCGTTGATAGTACCTGTGAAATTTTTAGATTGGGCGTTCCAACCAACATTATTTAGATTAATGTCGTTCATTAAGGTAAATACTTTACCTTCTTCTGTGTTCTGAAGTGCTAGATAAAGCTCGGTACCGGTATAAACCTTATATGGTTTTGCATCTGTACCTTCTCCTGCAAGATAAACAACAGGTACTAATGGTTGTGTTGAGTCAGCATTATTTGCTATACGACTCTCAGCTGTGTAATAATTATTGCCTGTAGGACCAAGTGCTTTCTTTCCAGTCCAGGTAGGTGCTAAATAATCATAGTCATCAACATTATCTGCGCCAACATAAACAGGAGCTGAATTCTTATCTAATACTACCCAACCATTTGCAGGGGTAATAGTAGGCATGTTTTCATAAGCAACAGAGCCCTTCATAGCAGCTGCATCTTGTGAAATTAACCAATCTTTATTTGTTTTGTTGTTGTCACTACTATTGTAAACTCCATAGATAGGTGCAGTAAACTCTGTTTTCTTTGCCGCATACGTCTCTAAATAAACTCCATAGCTATCAATAGAAAAAGCGTTTGCCCAACCTTGTTCATCGTTGTTGTACAGTGTAGTTTTAGAACTTATAGTGTAGCCACCGAAGGATATGAAGTTTTTGATTTCAAAGCCTAAGTTTGCTGCATAGTTTGCACCTTGGATAGGAATAGTACCACCGTCGCCTGCGTACCTACCAACCATATTGTAGAAGTCGCCGCATAGTGCTCCTACGCAGTTACCGCCGGCGTTTACGTTTCCTTGCCAGTCTTTACCGCCGTATTTTACTATCATGCCTTGGCCTCTGTCAAACAGACAGTTGGTTACTTTAAGGCCAACATGATGTACAACACCAAAGTAGCCAGCTGCACCGGCACCACCGCTAGACTCGATAAAAATATTCTCTACACGGCAACCGGAGATATCAACTGTACCGCCTGCGTTTCCTGCGGAAGCAACAACTCCTGCAAGTCCTCCGACAGCGCCATTGTTTTTGAAGTAAGCATCCTTAATTGTGAGATTCTTAACTACAGCAGGAGCATTTAATTGAGTAAAGAAACCTTCTGTTGCGCCTGCGGAAGAACTTAGATAGAGACCACTTACGGTTTTGAAGTTACCATCGAAGGTACCAGTGAAGGTTGTTGATACAGAAGACCAGTTATTAAGTCCTGTGGTATCGCCAGTTGGGTTTGTTATAAGAGCTCTTACTTTGTCCATACCGGCAGGATTCTGAAGGTCGATGTCAGCCATTAGTTTGAAGTGTTTAGCTTCAGTACAGGTAACTGCAGCGTAAAGTTCTGCAGCATTGTAGATTTTATATGGGTCACCAGGAGTACCAGAACCGTCTAAATCTTCAACCTTTACAGAAGTATCTCCTGTCCAATAGGTTGGAACTGGAAGGTACTCATATTTGCTAACGTTTTCCTTACCAACGAAGATTGGGTAAGAATTCTCATCTTTTACAATCCAACCGTTTTCTGGTCTAAGAGCAGACATAATAATATATGCATTTGCGCCCTTAACATCTGCATCGTTTACAACGTTTATTGTAGCAGCAAAAGTAATAGTA
>JAZNBQ010000096.1:0-10875 GCA_045587065.1 Acutalibacteraceae bacterium
CAGGTTCGGATTATTCGTGTTTGCTTAACTAAAAACGCACTCCACATGGAGTGCGTTTTGTTTTAGATACAATGCTTGCAGGTTATGTATTAATATGATAAAATATTCTCAAAAATATTACAAATTTTTGTTTTGAGAGGAATTTTATGAACATTAAACGTATTATAGCCTTATTTTGCGCACTTTTATTATGTGTAACTCTATGTATAAACGTTTTTTCAGAATCTTCCACAAAGGGTAAAGAGGTTACTATACTTTTCACCCACGATCTTCACTCCCATTTAAATCCTTTTCCAAACGAAACGGGCGTAGGGGAATATGGCGGTTATGCTCGCATTATGACAGCAATTAAAGAGCAAAAAGAAAGTGACCCTAATGCGTTGTTGGTAGATGGCGGAGATTTTTCAATGGGTTCACTATTTCAAACTGCTTTTCCCACCTCTGCTATTGAACTTCAAATGTTAGGTGCCATGGGTTACGATGCTACTACCTTTGGAAATCATGAGTTTGATTATTTTCAGTCCGGACTTAAATCAATGTTAAAAGCTGCTATAAACAGTGGCAAAAAATTACCTGCTATTGTTTCTGCTAACTATCTGCCACCGGTGGAAGGACAGGAAGGATTCGACCCTGAAATTTGGCAAGTTTATAAAGATTATGGGGTAAAAGATTATATTATAATAGAACGTGGCGGTGTTTATTACGTAGTCTTTGGACTATTAGGTGCAGACGCCGACGATTGTGCTCCCAATTCAGGTATGGTTTATGAGGACCCGATTACAGTTGCGAAAGAAACGGTTACTACTGCTGTAAATGAATGTGAAACTCTTTATGGTAAACATCCTGTTGTTGTTTGCCTTTCTCATAGCGGAACCAACAGTGATGGTAAAGGCGAGGATTATGAACTTGCATCTGCAGTTGATGGAATAGACGTTATCATTTCAGGACATACTCATACCAAACTTGATAAGCCGATTGTTGTAAATAATACAGTTATTGTTTCTGCCGATGAATACGGAAAAAATCTTGGTGTTGTTAAATTAAAACATAATGGTAACGATACCTCGTTTATCAGCTACGAACTAATACCGGTTAATGAAAAATTTAAGGACGATGACGAGATAGCTGCTCTTGTTGAGAAACATAAAGAAACTGTTGAAAAAGATTATCTTTCAAAGTACGGCTTTACCTTTGATCAGGTACTAATTAATAATCCTTATGAGTTTGAAACTGACGACGTAGTATCATCGTATCAACACGAATCTCCGCTTTGCAATATATATTCTGATGCATATAAATGGGCGGTAGAAAAGGCAACAGGGAAAAAGGTGGACGTCGCAATAACTGCTGCAGGCGTTGTCCGTGGAAGTTTGCCCAAAGGAAGCGTCACTGTGTCAGATACCTTTAATGCTGCATCTTTAGGAGTTGGTACCGAAGGCGAACTTGTAGGTATATATCTTACAGGTAAAGATATAAAAAATGCTATCGAGCTTGACGCATCTATTCAACCACTAATGTCTACGGCACAACTCTTTATGTCAGGTGTCGAGTATTCCTTTAATAAATACAGAATGATATTTAATAAGGTTGATTATGCAAAATTTCGCGCTGACGATGGTACACTGACCGATATAGAAAACGATAAACTCTATTTTGTTGTGGCAGGCATGTATATGGGACAAATGCTAGGCTCTGTAGAAGAAACTTCAATGGGAATTCTAAGTATAACCCCCAGAGATGAGCAGGGTAATCCTATTACTTCTGATAAGCTTGTTGATTATGTAGTTAAGGATGAAAAAGGCAATCCCCTTAAAGAATGGTATGCAATAGCCGATTATCTTTGCAGTATGGATGGTGAGATGGATAACCGCTATGCTACAACAGACGGAAGAAAGATTGTATACAAAAGCTTGAATCCTGTTAAACTCTTAACAAATGCAAATATATTTACATATATTATTTTAATTGCTTTTGCAGTTGTTATAGCCGTTGCCGTTTTGGTGGTTTGTTTAATTAAACGCAAGATTTCTAAAAAGCAAAAGAGGTAAATATATGGTTTTGTATTATATTAGACACGGACACCCCATATACGATCCGGATTCGCTAACTCCTTTGGGTATTAAACAGTCGGAGGCTTTGGCTAAAAAGCTCGGGAAAATTGAATTTGATGAAATATATAGTTCTACATCTAATCGCGCTATTATGACAGCAAAGCCTACATGTGATGCGTTAGGGAAAGAACCTGTTTTGCTTGATTTTGCCCATGAGGGTTATGCCTGGCGTGACCTTACTATTGAAAGTGTAGAAACAAAGGGAAAGGTTTGGCTGCATCAAGATAAAAGAATCATAAGCCTTTTTAATTCTAAAGAAATAAGAGACTTGGGAGACAGATGGTACGACCATCCTAAGCTCACCGATTATGAAAAGGGAATAAGCCGTATTTACAATGAAGCGGATGCCTTTTTAAAAGAATTAGGATATGAGCATATAAGATATACAGGAAGATATAAGATAACAAAACCTAACGATAAAAGAATTGCCTTGTTTGCCCACCAGGGATTTGGTCTTGCATTTCTAAGCTGTATTACAGATATACCATACCCAATGTTCTGCACGCATTTTGATATGTGTCATACCGGTGTTACGGTAATTGATTTCGATGAAATTGATGGATTTTCAACACCTAAAATTTTAACCTTATCGTCTGACGCACATCTTTATAGCGAAGGTGTAGAAACAAATTATAAATATTAGTAAAAAAGACAGGAATAAACTCCTGTCTTTTTTATTTTTTTCTATATTCGCTAGGGGAGATATTATATTTTTTTGAAAAAGCCTTAGAAAAATAATTTTGTTCAGAAAAGCCACACTCAGCGGCAATTTCCTTTATAGAAAGTCTGCCGTTTTTAAGGTGCTCAGCCGCTTTTTTAAGTCTTATGTCCATAAGAGCGCTCATAATGGTTGTGCCATATTCTTTCTTAAAGCATTTAACAAGTAGCGATTGACTGCAAGAAAATTTTTCAGCAAGAATATCAAGTGTTATTTTTGAGGCGTAGTTTTGTTTCATATATTTCATAACAAGTTGCGCTTGATTTTCTTTGCCGAAAAACAAACGATTTGTTTTGGTTACATATTCTGCGATAATTTGCATTATAAGTATGTAAGAGTTAAAAAGTTCCGACGGAACTTCTTTAATACTGTTAAAAACATCGTCCACCTGAGCTTGTTCATTAACTGCACTGTTGATGGTGTCTTGCAGTAGTTTGCAGTTCTTAGTTTTGTCATCGCAAACTTGACCCATCATTAAAAAACCCGTTAGTATATCATAATGATAAATAGGAGCTACAGCCTCAAATAAACCATGTGCACAGCGATATACGTATATTTCACCCGTGGCTTTTACTTTTTCAAAAGCCTTTCGGTCATTTCTGATGCATTCTTTTCGATTGAGAGGATTACTCTGAATTATAGCACAGTAAGGGGAAAGATGATCAGGGTATGCATATATTTCGTTAAATTCAGTGTCATGAATAGATAGACGAAAGCCAGAAACCTTATAAAATTCTTTTAATATGTTATTTATTTCCAGTGAATTTTTCATATGCTCTCCAATTTCTGTATTTTTTAATAATTATATCATATTTTTATAAAAAATACAGTATTTTTTATAGAAAAATTTTATATATATTATAAAATAAAAATAGAATGGAAATAAGAGGGATTTTATGATTGAAATAAGTATTGATAAAGTGCTGAAAGCCTTTTCTATGTTTAACACAGATGTAACAGTTATAAGTTGCGCTCCTTATGGTAACGGACATATTAACGATACCTTTCTTGTAACTTCTAAATGTGAGGACGACAACAAAAAGCGCTACATATTACAGTCTATAAATATTAACGTATTTAAAAAGCCTCAGGAAGTTATGCATAATATAGGTCTGGTAACGTCTTTTTTAAGTGAACAAACAGATGATAAAAGAAAAGTTTTATCACTGGTTTATACAAAAGATGGTAAAACTTACTTTAATGATGAAGACGGCAGATATTGGAGACTTTATGATTTTGTAGAGGATTCTATTTGTCTGCAGTTGCCTGAAACAACAGAAGATTTTTATCAGTCTGCGATTGCCTTTGGGGAATTTCAGAAGTTACTTAATGATTTTCCGGTAGAAAAGCTTTTTGAGACAATACCGGATTTTCATAATACACCTGACCGATACAATAATTTTTTAAATGCCGTAAATAATGATTCTTGCAATAGAGTAAAAAATGTAGCAGAGGAAATTGCTTTTGTTAACGAAAGAAAAGATTTCTATTCTGTACTGTTTGATAATAGTAAAAAAGGAAATCTTCCGCTCCGCGTTACTCATAATGATACAAAAATCAATAACGTTATGCTTGATAGCAAAACCAGAACCGCACTTTGTGTCATCGACCTGGATACAATAATGCCGGGATTTTCTGTAAATGACTTTGGAGATTCAATACGTTTTGGAGCATCAACTGCAGCAGAGGACGAGAAGGACCTTGATAAAGTTGAAATGGATATTAACCTTTTTGAAACCTATGCCAAAGGTTTTATTAAGGGTTGCGGCGGACTTCTAACCAATGAAGAGATTATGCTTATGCCTGAAGGTGCCAAAATGATGACTATTGAATGTGGTATGAGATTCTTAACCGATTATCTGGAAGGAGATACTTATTTCAAAACAAAATATCCGGAACACAATCTTGACAGATGTCGCACTCAGTTTAAATTAGTCAAAGATATGGAAGCAAAGTGGGACAAAATGAAAGAAATTGTGGCTGGGCTTTGTAAATATTAAGGAGGTACATATGAAAGCAATTGTTAATGGTAAAATCATTCTAAAGGACCATATAATTCAAGGCTATGCACTCTTATATTCAGACAAAATAGAGGCAATTGTACCTAACGAAAACCTACCTGAAGATGCAGTTGTTATAGATGCGTGCGGTGGTTATGTATCACCTGGTCTTATAGATATGCATATTCACGGTTATCTGGGTAAGGATGTATGCGACGGCGAGGAAGAGAGCATAAAAACAATTTCTTCCGGACTTGTTAAAAACGGCGTAACAGGTTATCTTCCTACTACAATGACTGTAGATATGAAGGTAATTAAAAAGGCGCTTGAAGTATGCCGCAAATTAAAAGAAGAAAGTAAAGATTGGTACGGTAGTGAGATTTTAGGATGTCACGCCGAGGGTCCGTTTATAAGCGAAAGCAAAAAAGGTGCCCAAGACCCTAAATATATTTTGAAACCGGATGCTAAGTTTGTTAAGGAGTATGCAGATATAATCAAGGTAATAACATTAGCACCTGAAACAGACGAAAATGATTTCAGCGCTATTAGAGAAATTTGTGCCGACACAGACGTTGTTGTGTCTATGGGACATACCTCTGCCGATTATGATACAGCAATGGCAGGTGTAGAGGCAGGAGTAAAGCATGTAACACACCTGTTTAACGCTATGACTCCACTTGCTCATCGTGCGCCTGGCGTTGTAACTGCGGCACTTAATTCAGATGTAAGCGTTGAACTGATTGTAGATACTTTCCATGTTGATAAATGCTTCTATGATTTGTTGTGGAAGATAAAGGAAAGAAAACTTTGCTTTATTACAGACTGTTTACCTGCCGGAGGCTTGCCATATGGCGAATATACCTTAGGCGGCACTAAAATAATCTATAACGACATTGTTTGTCGATTGGAAGACGGAACAGTTGCCGGTAGTGTTTTGCATCTTAATCACGGTGTATGGAACGTATATAAAAATTCAAATATACCTCTGCACGAGTGTGTAAACTGCGCATCATTAAATCCTGCAACAGCCATGGGCATTGCAAATCACAAAGGTTCATTGGAAGTTGGCAAGGATGCAGATATCATAATAACTGATGAGAATTTCGAAGTTAAGAAAACAATAATAAGAGGAGTTGTTAAATATGAGGCTTAAAGTTAATGCTAAATTAGACCCCAATTTTGCACCACTGTCTGTAGTGTGCAGAAATATGCGAGAAAACACAAAAGATTGCGGACAAGACATTATTGTAGCTATTGAAAGAAACAAGGGTTATACTTCAACATATAAAACCCGTATTTATAAGGACAACACAGGACACGATGAAGAGAACTTTAGATTTATTGAAAGAATTGCTAAGTCTCTTTTATGGGTTGCAGGTGGTTATAAAATCATCATTGCAGGCAGTGACGTGGTTGGTAATAAAATCAAAGAGGCTTATACATACGGTGGACTTCGTGATTTTGATGTTAAGTTTATGGAGAGGGTATACGAGAAGAATTTCCAGGTAATTGTTTGTGATTACAAGGATGCTCCAAAAGACAAATCCTCCGCAGCTCCTATAGGACGTCATCTTGATGGATGTCGTATTGGCTTTGATGCAGGCGGCAGCGATAGAAAGGTGAGCGCGGTAATTAATGGCGAAAGTGTGTACTCTGAAGAGGTTGTATGGTTCCCTAAAACCAATTCAGACCCTAATTACCATTATGAAGGAATAAAAGAGGCAATGATGACCGCAGCTTCACATATGCCTCGTGTGGATGCCATTGGTATTTCAAGTGCGGGTGTTTACGTAGATAATCGTATAATGGTAGCTTCACTTTTCCTTAAGGTAAGTGATGAAGAGTTTGAATCTAAAGTTAAGAATATGTATCTTGACGTTGCAAGAGAGGTTGGCGGAGATATTCCTGTAGAGGTAGCAAATGACGGAGACGTTACTGCTCTTGCAGGTGCTATGGACCTTAATGACAACGCCGTTTTAGGCATCGCAATGGGTACCAGTGAGGCAGGCGGTTACGTTGACCCACAAGGTAATATTACTGGTTGGTTAAACGAACTTGCTTTTGTACCTGTAGATTTCTGTGAAGAAGCAATGGTTGATGAATGGTCCGGAGATTATGGCTGCGGTGTTAAATATTTCTCACAAGATGCAGTTATAAAACTAGCACCATATGCAAACATCGACCTTGATGAAAACTTATCTCCTGCTGAAAAATTAAAGGTAGTTCAAGGGCTTATGGAAAAAGGCGATGAACGAGCAGCTGATATTTACGATACAATCGGAGCTTATTTTGGATATGCAATTGCTTATTATTCAGAATTTTATGAAATAAAACATGTTCTCATTATGGGACGCGTTACTTCTGGAGAGGGCGGAGTAATCATATTAAACCGCGCACAAGAAGTTTTAGACAAAGAGTTCCCTGAATTATCAAAGAAGATAACACTTCACATTCCTGACGAAAATTCTCGTCGTGTAGGACAGTCAGTAGCTGCAGCAAGTCTGCCAAAGATTGATTAATAACAAAAAACCGTTCTCTGAATGAGAACGGTTTTTTTATTATATAACATCTTTTTTATATTTTGTTGGAGTTTTTCCAACCTTTGCTTTAAAGGCTTTGGAAAAATATTGAGGACTTTCAAAGCCAAGTTTTTCAGATACAAAGGTTACACTTTCCTTGTTTGCCAGAAGAACTTTGGCTTTACTAATTTTTAGTTCCTGATAATACTGCATTATTGTTACGCCTTTTATTTCTTTAAACACCTCATTGAGATATGTTTTACTGTAAAACATTTGATTACATATGTCAGTGAGCGTGATTTTTGAATAAATATTTTTTTCAAGAAGGCTAACAATTTCTCTCGTAATAGATTTTTTTATATCTAATGTACTGGTTGCAACCTGCAAATTTTGATTGTTATAGGTCGCTTGTTGTACAAGTTTTATTAAAATTTCCTCTATGTAATTTTCAATTAATTGTTGTGAGCCAAGTCGAGGCTGAGATATAAGAGTAAGTTTTTTATCAAATGGGAAAACAAATGTAGAATGAGCTTCAACCAGGATTTTTTCGATTGATTCCCTAATTTCGCTATCAAGATGCTGAATGCCGTTAATAATAGGAATAATGTTAGATTTACTTTTAAAGCAAACAATTATAACAGTTGCATTTTCTTCAGTTTCAACACAATATGAGTGCATCTGATTTGGAGGAATAAGGAAGAAATCATGCTTGTTTAATTTAATAATTTGTCCATCGGTCTTACAGGTTACACTTCCTTTTTCAGTATAAACAAATTCATAAAAAGGGTGTGATTCTTCGGGGTAACAGAAGTTTTCTCCAAAATCCAGGTGTTCAATTGTTACAAGGTGTTGCACCGTTATTAGTTTTTTTACGGTGTAAGTATAATATTTTTTCATAAGTCAATTATAAAATTTAAATGCATAAAAGTCAATTGGAAAAAATTATGTTTTATTTTTTACACTTTTTGTTTTGTTTTGTCTCTTGTAAAAAGATAATGCAAATATATAATAGCCTTAAGGAGTGTGGATTATCATGAAAATTATTTGCGCATCATTTCAATGTGAATCTAACAGTCTGGCAAAAACTCATCCTCAAAAGTATGATTTTGAATATTTCAAAGGGGATGATATTTTTAAAAAGCTTGTGGTAAAAGATGTGTTTACTGCTGCAGGTTATGAAGTAATTCCTGCCATATATTCAGTTGCACTTCCTGCAGGCACAGTAGAAAAAGATATTTATTTTTATTATGCTAACCAGATTTTGCAAACAGTAAAAGAAAATGCCAATGTCGATGGAATTTACATTTTCTTTCACGGAAGCATGGAAGTAGAAGAAATTGGTAGCGGCGAATTATATTTGCTAAAAGAAATAAGAAAAATTGTATCAAAGGAATGTGTAATTTCATTAACAATGGATGCACACGCTAATATTACAGATGAACTATGTGAGTATGCAGATATTGTTTGCGGCTTTAAAACAGTACCCCATACCGACCAGGCAGAGAGTCAATTAAGAGCGGCAAACGGATTGGTAAAAGCGCTTAAAACAGGCAAAAAACCATATATGTATATTCAAAGAGTACCTTTCCTTCTTAAAAACGATACTCTTTTAACTCGCGAAGAACCCCTTAAAAGTCTTATAGAAGAAACTATTAAACTTGAAGAACAAGAAGACGTTTACTCTGCTAATCTTTTCCTTGGGCATTGTTGGATAGATGCGCCAAACACAAGTGCTTCTACAGTTGTTTGTGCATCCCGTATTGATAAAGCTGAGAATATTGCAAAAGACCTGGCAGACAAGCTTTGGGCTACTAGAAAAATGTATAAGTTTAAAATTGAGGCGGAAGACCCTGAAACTTCTATAGACCTTGCCTTAAAAGGAACGGAAAACAGAATTTTTGTTACTGACAGCGGCGACAATACAACAGCAGGAGCAGAAGGAGAGAGTCTGGATATATTAAAACTCTTCCTTAAAAAAACATCCGTAAAAAATGTCTTAGTTGCAGGCATGACAAACAAAGAAATTGTAGATGCTTTTTGGAATAAAAATGATGGCGAAAGTGTTTTCATCGAAGAATTAGGTAAAGAAGCAACTATAAAATCACACGGAAACATTCTTGGTTGGGGCAAAGAATTGATTGGTAGAAGCCTTTGTCTTACCTTTGATAACGTAGATGCAGTATTTACCGAAAAACGCAGTGCGTTTATTGAAAAGCGTAACTTTGATGAAGCAAATACAGATTTGCTTTCTTACAGGGTGGTCGTTGTAAAACTAGGCTATCTTTTCCAGGAATTAAAACCTTTTGCTGATAGAGAAATCTTTGCTCTGTCAGATGGTGCAAGTTGTGTAGAACTTGCAAAACTTAATCTTAAAAAAATTATTAGGCCGATGTATCCTCTCGACGATTTCGATTGGAAGGCTTAAATAAAAAATATGGAGGAATGAAAATGTCATACTATAATCAAGCAGAAGCAGACAAAAGAATTGAAAAGGTTGTTAAACTACTCAACGAAAAAGATGTAGACATTGCCGTTATTTACTTTGACGAGCTTAATGTTGCTAATGGTTGGTATTTAACAGGATGGGTAGGCCAGTTTGAAAAGGGCGCAGTTTTAGTTGGTAGAGACGGAACAACAATGCTCTTAGGTGGTCCAGAAAGTGAACCCTTTGCAAAGCAGTCTTCAGCAATTCATGATACCAGATGCTTTAAGGTTTTTATGGTGCCTGATGAAGAATACCCTCTTGCAACAATCATCGGATTTGAAGAACTTTTTGCAGAACTTAATGCAAAATTCCCTGTAAAAAAGGTTGGCTTAGTTGGTATTAGCGATATGCCATATCTTGTTCATAAAGACCTTGTAGAAGGTTTTGCAGGTTGTGAAATTGTTGACCTTTCAGATGACTATCTAAAATTCAGATACATTAAGAGCGATTGGGAAGTAGAACAAGCCAGAAAAGCAACCGTGCTATGCTACGATGCTTACAAAGCAATGATGGAAAAGGTTAAAGCAGGAAATAAAGAGTACGAAGTAGCTGCAGCAGGCGAAGCAGTTTGCCGTGCCAACGGTGCAAACGGCTTTGCTTATCAGACAATTGTAGGTAGTGGCGTGCGTTCTAACGCTGTTGTACCAACTGCAACCAATAAGGTTATGGAAGATGGCGAAATGGTAATGCTTGGTATAGCCCCTCGTATTAACGGCTATGCCGGAACATTCGGTCACACAGTGCCGGTTAGCGGTGAATATACTCCTGAGCAAAGAAAATGCCTTGTTGATATGATTGAAGTAATGCGTGACGTTAAAAATATGCTTAAAATCGGTAATACAGGCAGACAGATTGATGCTGCAGGTAGAGTCCTTTATGAAAAAGGCGGTTACCTTAAATACATAGTTTGTCCTTTTGCTCATACAATGGGACTTATGGAAGCAGAAGCTCCATTCTTTGGAGCTGACGGTGACTTTGAACTTGCTCCCGGTGTAATTGTTAACGTTGATGTAAGCTTCTTCGGTCATCCCGAACTCCACGG
>JAZNBQ010000097.1:0-37159 GCA_045587065.1 Acutalibacteraceae bacterium
GTGTAAGCGTAGTCTTCTACCGAAAATCCGCTGACGTTTGCCATTACAGGCTTTGAAAAGCACTTTTTAAGCTTAGGAAGTTCCTCTGATATAACCTTTTCTACACCGGGATTTTGAAGTCCTACGGAGTTTATCATACCATTGGTACATTCTGCGATTCTCGGTGTGGGGTTGCCAAAACGGGCATCCTTTGTTGTTCCTTTAAAAGAGAATGTGCCCAGTACATTTATATCGTAAAGTTCGGCAAACTCGTAACCAAAGCCAAAGGTGCCTGAGGCAGGAATTACAGGGTTATCAAGTTCAATTCCACTTAAAGTAACCTTAGTGTCTACCATATAATTTCCTCCTTTAAAAGCACCGGACCATCTTTACAGATACGCTTGTTGCCGTATTTTGTTTTACAACTGCATCCCATACAAGCACCGAAGCCGCAACCCATTCTTTCTTCAAAACTAAACTGCCCTTCAGTTTTGGTTGCATCATAAAGGGCTTTAAGCATTGGCTCAGGTCCGCATGTGAAGAAGTATGAATAATCGCTTAAATCTTTTAGCACATCGGTAACAAAGCCCTTTACACCCAGACTTCCGTCTGCTGTGGCAAGGTAAACCTTTGCGCCTAATTTTTCAAACTCATCCATATAAAAGGCGTCGGCTTTTGTATTAAATCCCAATATTACTGTAACCTCTTTGCCAAGTGCAATAAGTTCTTTTGCAAGAAGATACATGGGCGGAACACCAACCCCTCCGCCTATAAGCAGAGGTTTATCTCCGCTTTTTGAGATGTCGTATCCGTTGCCAAGACCTGTAAGTACGTCGAGGGTTGCGCCAGGGGCAAGTTCACTCATAATCTCGGTTCCCTTACCTACAACCTTATATATTATGGTTAAGAGGTCTTTCTCTACATCACAAACCGAAATAGGTCTTCTAAGATATGCGCCCTCTATCTGAATATTTACAAACTGTCCGCATTTTATTTCGGCTGTATCGCCGGAAAGGGTCATTTTATAAACCATTTGGGCAATTTGATTATTTGATAAAACTTTATATTCTAATTGTTTCAACTTTTTTCTCCTACGCGTCTATAGTTGATATGCAAATGGTTGTTTCCTCTAAAACATCAAGCAAAGTTTTTACTGTATCAAGAGAGGTAAAGATATTAACGTTATTCTCGGTTGCCAGTTTTCTGATTTCCTGACCATCTCTTACTGTGCTTGTAGAACCTGCTACGTCACTGGTGTTGATAATATATGCAATATGTCCCTGACGGATAGCGTTAGGAATTTCTTCACTATTATCACTAATCTTATCTAAGATATGGGTTCTAACACCGTTTTTCTTTAAGAACTCTCCTGTTCCTTTGGTTGCCTCGATATTAAAGCCTAAAGCGTAGAAACGTTTGATGAGTGGCAAAGCTTCTTCTTTATCTGCTTCTGCTACTGTTACAAAAACGGTTCCGTAGTTCTGTAGTTTCATACCTGATGCCTGTAAAGCTTTATACATGGCGCGGTTTAGTTTATCGTCATAACCAATGGCTTCTCCTGTGGATTTCATTTCAGGAGAAAGGTATGCGTCAAGACCTCTGATTTTGCTAAATGAGAAAACAGGAACCTTAACATACCAACGATTTTTCTCTTCAGGATAAATTCCAAATATACCCTGTTCATTTAAAGACTTACCTAAAATTACCTCGGTGGCAATATCTGCAAGGCTATAGCCTGTGGCTTTTGAAAGGAATGGTACTGTTCTTGAAGAACGTGGGTTAACCTCGATAATATAAACGTCGTCGTTTTTGTCTACGATAAACTGAATGTTATAAAGTCCTACAATACCGATTCCAAGTCCTAATTTTTTAGCATACTGCAGAATTGTTCCTTTTACCTTGTCAGAAATGGTAAATGGTGGGTAAACGCTTATAGAGTCACCGCTATGAATTCCTGTACGCTCAACAAGCTCCATAATACCCGGAACAAACACCTTTGTTCCATCGCAAATTGCGTCAACCTCTACCTCTTTACCAACAATATATTTATCTACTAAAACAGGTTTATCTTCGTCAATTTCAACGGCAGTTTTAAGATAGTGGCGAAGTTGCTCCTCGTTACCTACTATCTGCATTGCTCTACCGCCAAGAACAAAGCTTGGTCTTACAAGCACAGGGTAACCAATTTCTTTTGCGGCTTTTACGCCGTCCTCTATAGCAGTAACTGCTTTACCCTGTGGCTGAGGAATATTTAATTCTTTAAGTATTTTCTCAAAAGAATCGCGGTTTTCTGCACGTTCAATAGCGTCACAGTCGGTACCTATAATCTTTACCCCTCTGCTCATTAAAGGCTCTGCAAGATTAATTGCGGTTTGTCCGCCCAGAGATGCTATTACACCCTCAGGCTTTTCAAGCTCAATAATATTCATTACGTCCTCGGTTGTGAGAGGTTCAAAATAGAGTTTATCGGCAGTAGTATAGTCTGTTGAAACAGTTTCAGGGTTGTTGTTTATAATAATTGCCTCATAGCCTGATTTTTTAATTGTAGTTACGGCATGAACTGTTGAATAATCAAACTCTACGCCCTGACCGATACGAATAGGACCTGCGCCTAAAACGATAATTTTCTTTTTATCAGAAAGTTTGCTTTCGTTTTCTGCGTTATATGTTGAGTAGAAATATGGAATATAAGCATTTGTATGGCACGTATCAACCATTTTGTATACAGGGAAAAGTTTGTGCTCTTTTCTCATATTAAATACTTCCAGCTCGGAAACTCCCCAGAGTTTAGCGATAAATTTATCACTAAAGCCCATTTCCTTTGCTTTTTTGAGGGTTTCAAAGTCCTTATTGTCTTTTATAACAAGCTCGAAATCCACAATTCTCTTAATTGCTTTAAGGAAGAAAGGTGTAATTGCGGTAACCTCATAAAGCTTTTCTACGGTTACGCCGTTTCTTAAAAGCTGTGCTACTGCATATATGCTATCGTCTCTGTAATCCTTAATGTAGCTGAACATTTCATCATTAGACATAGCATCGAATTTTGCCATGTGAATGTGGCATACGCCGATTTCAAGTGAACGAATTGATTTGAGCATACACTCTTCAATAGTTGAGCCAATACCCATTACTTCACCTGTTGCCTTCATCTGAGTGCCAAGTTTATTGGTTGCAGATGTAAATTTGTCAAATGGGAATCTTGGGAACTTTGCAACAACGTAATCAAGTCTGGGTTCAAAGGCTGCGGTGGTGTTAGCAATTTCTATCTCTTCCAGAGCCATACCTACCGCAATTTTTGCAGTTACTCTTGCAATTGGGTAGCCACTTGCTTTGGAAGCAAGTGCAGAAGAACGTGAAACTCTTGGGTTTACCTCAATAAGATAATACTCTGAAGAATGGGGGTTAAGAGCAAACTGTACGTTACAACCACCCTCGATTTTAAGTTCCTTTATGATTTTTATGGCGCTATCGTTAAGCATTTTAAGGTCATGGTCTGACAATGTCATAATAGGCGCTACTACGGCAGAGTCACCTGTGTGTACGCCAACAGGGTCGATATTTTCCATGCCGCAAATGGTTATAGCGTGGTCTTTAGAATCGCGCATAACCTCAAACTCAATTTCCTTATAGCCTTTAACGCTCTTTTCAATTAAAACCTGATGAACTGGTGAAAGCTTAAATGCATTTGTTCCGATTTCGATAAGTTCCTCTTCGTTGTATGCAAAACCGCCGCCTGTACCGCCCAGGGTAAAGGCAGGTCTTAATACTACAGGGTAGCCAATTCTTTTAGCAGCGTCTTTTGCTTCTTCTAAGGAATAGGTAATTTCAGATGGAATTACAGGTTCTCCTATAGATTCGCAAAGCTCTTTAAATAGCTCTCTGTCCTCTGCTCTTTCGATACTTTCACTGCTTGTACCAAGAAGCTGAACTCCACACTCCTGCAAAATGCCTTTTTTCTCAAGCTGCATTGCAAGGTTAAGTGCTGTCTGTCCGCCAATACCGGGAACGATTGCATCCGGTCTTTCATAACGCAGAATTTTTGCTACATATTCAAGGGTTAATGGCTCCATATAAACCTTATCGGCAATGGTGGTATCGGTCATTATTGTTGCAGGGTTAGAGTTTACAAGTACAACCTCATAGCCTTCCTCTTTAAGTGCAAGGCAAGCCTGTGTTCCTGCATAGTCAAACTCGGCAGCCTGTCCGATTACTATTGGACCTGAGCCGATAATAAGTATTTTCTTTAAGTCTGTTCTTTTTGCCATTTTTATTTCTCCCTTTAATCTTTATAAACTATTTTGCCTGAGCAAACTGTCATTTTACATTTGCCGTATACCTTTTCTTTTTCAAAAGGTGTGGCTTTTCCCTGTGACAAAAAGTCGGCAGGGTTTATTTCATATTCCTTTTCTAAATCAAAAACCGTAAAGTCGGCAGGGTTTCCTACCTGCAAACTGTTACCTATTTTAAATCGCTCTTTAGGGTTTGAAGTAAGGGCGTTAATTACTGTAGCCAGAGGTACTATTCCTGTTTTTACCAGTTTTGTATAAACAACCGGAAAGGCCGTTTCTATTCCCACAACACCCATAGCGCTTTTGGCAAGTCCTTTACTTTTTTCCTCTGCAGAGTGAGGTGCGTGGTCGGTGGCTATACAGTCGATTGTGCCGTCCTTAAGACCTTCTACCAATGCCTGTCGGTCTTCCTCACTTCTGATAGGCGGATTCATTTTAAACCTACCCTCGTCCTTTAGCATCATATCGTTCATTACAAGATAGTGAGGACCTGTTTCGCAGGTTATGTCTACGCCGTCGGCCTTAGCTTTTCGTATAAGTTCCACACTTTCTTTAGTAGAGATATGGCAAACGTGGTATTTACAACCCACCTTTTTCACAAGCTCTATATCTCTTTTTATCGGGCCCCATTCGCTTTCGCTACATATTCCTTTATGGTTGTTAAGCCTTGCATATTCTCCGTCGTGAATATATCCTCCGTTTAAAAGGCTGTTATCTTCACAGTGGGCAACTATGGGTTTTCCTAAAGCCTTTGCATTTTCCATAGCCAAGAGCATCAGTTCTTCTGACTGAACTCCCCTGCCGTCGTCGGAAAATCCTACAACCTTTTCTGCCATTTCATCCATATTTGAAAGTTCTTTTCCCATTTCCCCTTTGGTAATGGTGCCTATGGGGTGGACGTTTATTACTGCGTCTTTTTCTATTATATCGAGTTGCAGTTGCAGATTCTCTTTACTGTCCGGTGTTGGATTCAGGTTAGGCATTGTGCAGACGTTGGTATAACCTCCCCTGGCACAAGCCATACTTCCGCTTTTTATTGTTTCTTTATATGAAAAACCCGGCTCACGAAGATGCACATGAACATCCGTAAAGCCGGGAAAAACAACATACCCACTAATATCAAATAAAACGGCACTATTATCTGTAATACTGTCGCTAATAGAAACAATTATATTGTCTTCAACAAGTATATCTTTCTGGGCAAAGGTGTTGCCGTAAAAGACTTTTGCTCCTTTAAATAATTGTTTCATACAGGCTCTCCTTACAAAAAAACTTGTCGTGATTCGACAAGTTTGAAATTCGCAGGCAAACAAACTATTTACTAATAGTTGTTAGTTTCCTTATTTCTTATCTTGCCGATATCTCGTATCGTTTTAAAGATAAATTATAGACTCGCAACGTCTCGCATTGCACATGAATAAGTATATCATAAACTGTATTTTATGTCAATAAAAAAATATAATATATATTCTTGTAATATTACATTTCTTGTGGTAGAATTTATAGGTATTATTTTTTGGTGGTGTTTACTATTAACGAAAACAAAATGGGTGTTATGCCTGTAGGCAAACTCCTTATAACCATGTCACTTCCCATGATAGCCTCCATGCTTGTTCAGGCGGCTTATAATATTGTTGACAGTATATTTGTTGCTTCTATTAACGAGGATGCTTTAACTGCTTTATCACTGGCCTTTCCTGTGCAAAACCTATTAATTGGTGTGGGCACCGGCACCGGTGTGGGTATAAACGCTCTTCTTTCCAAGGCTCTTGGAGAAAAAAACTTTGAAAAGGTAAATAAAATTGCCGTTAATGGTGTTTTCCTTGGCTTTGTAGGCTATTTGCTCTTTTTAATTTTCGGTATTTTCGGTTCTCGCTTTTTCTTTGCTATTCAGACCGATAATCCTCAGATTATTGAATATGGTACAAGCTATGTTTCTATCTGTTCCATCGGTTCCATTTTTGTCTTTATGCAGATAATTTTTGAAAGACTTATGCAAGCAACAGGAAGAACAATTTATTCTATGTTTACCCAAGGTACCGGTGCTATTATTAATATTATTTTTGACCCTATTCTTATTTTCGGTTATTTCGGTTTCCCAAAAATGGGGGTTACAGGTGCCGCTCTTGCAACCGTTTTAGGTCAACTTGTTGCCAGTATTATGGGTATAATTTTGAATCAAAAATGCAACCCTGACGTAAAACTGCATATTAAAGGCTTTAAGCCTGACCTTAAAATTATAGGAAGAATTTACGCTATTGGTGTTCCGTCTATGATTATGATGGGTATAAGCTCCATAATGAATTTTGGTCTTAACAAAATTCTTATTGGCTTTTCTACTACTGCAGCGGCAGTACTGGGCGTTTATTATAAGCTCCAGTCCTTTGCCTTTATGCCTATATTTGGTCTTAACAACGGCATTATTCCTATTGTTGCATACAACTATGGAGCCGGAAAAAGAAGCCGCCTTAAAAAATGTATTAAATACGGCATTTTATTAGCGGAAGGAATTTTGTTCATTGCAATTTTATTATTCCAGTTCCTTCCTGTTCCGTTGCTAGAGGTGTTTAACGCTTCTGAAAATATGATTTCTATGGGTATTCACGCCTTTAGAATTATTAGCCTAAGTTATTTCTTTGCAGGCATTTGTATTGTTTTAGGTTCGGTTTTCCAGGCTTTTGGTCGTGGTGTTTTATCTATGACAGTTTCTATTTGCAGACAGTTAGTTGTACTACTGCCTGCCGCCTGGCTTTTATCTCTTTCCGGCAACGTTAATCTTGTTTGGTGGGCATACCCCATTGCTGAAGTTGCTTCTCTTACAGTTAGCATTCTGGCTCTTTTACATCTTAATAAAAAGGTTATTAAGAAAATACCTGATAATAAATAAAAGTAAAACCTTCCGAATGTTCGGAAGGTTTATTTTTTATCACAGTCGTTACCGGTAATTAAATACTCTATTGAAACATTAAAATATTTTGACATTTCTACAAGCAAAGAAAGTGATGGTTCCCTTTTCCCATTTTCATAGTGGGACAATGATTCACGAGAAATATGCAAATCCATAGCAACCTTTTGTTGATTTAAATTTCGTTGTTTTCGTATAAGTTTTAAACCAACCATCAAATCACCTCTTGATTTTATTGTAACCTTTTGTTACAATAAAAACGTGACGTTTTGTTACATTTATAACAATAGAGGTGTTTTTTATGGCGGATTATAAACAAATGTATTTAACATTACTTGACGCTACCGAAAAGGCAATAAACCAGCTTGTTTCGGCACAACGCGCTTGTGAAGAGCTTTATATTCTTTCAACTAAAGAGGAAGAGGAATCTAAAAAAGCAGAAAGCATTAAGATTAAAGAAAAATAAACAAAATGCTCAATATAAAATATTGAGCATTTTGTTTTTAATTAGTTTCTTCAAGGGTTTCTACAAATGCTTTTATGTAAGGGGAAATCCAACGATTTTTGTGACACAGAATCTGACTGTAGTATATTTGCTCATCTATATTTACGTCTATTTTTATAAGTAATCCTTTTGCTATTTTTTCTTTTACACAATATTCAGGCAAAAAGGCGATACCACAACCTTTTACTACAAGTTCTGAAAGAACCTCGGTACTGTCCAGTTCTACTATTTCTTTTATACTCTCTCCATACTCGGTGGCAAGATGTGTTAACTTGTTATAGCAAAATCCTATTTTTTCGGTAACTGCAAAATCGTAGCTGAAAAGCTCCTTTGGAGATATGTTTTTTTGTTTTGCAATAGGATGATTAGGAGAACAAACAAAAATCAGTTTTTCCTGTTTTTTGTAAAGGCATTTAAAAAAAGAATCAATATTCATATCGGTTGAAAGATAGGCTAAATCAAGATTATTTTCTTTAAGCATCTTAAATAGTTCTTTAGAATGCTCGGTTTTTATCACTAACTCTATATTGTTGTGATTTTTAAAGAATTCAGGCAAAATGTGACTAAGACGTGATATAAGAAGAGATTCCAGCACACCCACCCTTAACCTGCCGGAAACGCTTAAACTTTCGGCGTTAAAGTTTATGGCTTTATTTAAACTATCAACAATTTCATATGCATTACTTAAGAAATTCTCGCCTGCACTTGTCAGTGAAATTGTTTTTCCTATACGGTCAAAAAGCGGATACCCAAGGGTTTTTTCCAGTTGCTGAATCTGCATGGTAATGGCAGACTGTGCATAATTTTGTTCTTTGGCAACCTTTGTAAAACTTTTAAGTTCTGCCACTCTTATAAAAGTCTGTATGTTTTTTAAATCCATATTGCTCACCTATCACTTTTTTTGATACTGTGTATCAAATGTATATATTTTACAAATACATAATAACAGATTATAATACCCTAGTAAACAAAAAAGGGGTAAAATTATGAAAAATTTTAAAAAAGAATTTTTTTCTTATATAACAATTATAGGCTTAGCTCTTTTACTTGCAGTTAATTACTATGTTTTTATTATTGAAAACAACTTTGCACCTGCAGGAATAAACGGTATTGCAACTATGCTTCAGTACAAAACGGGATTTAGCATAAGTTATGTTTCACTTATAGTAAATATTCCGTTATGCGTTTTATTTTTCTTCCTGATAGAAAAAGGCTATGGCGTTAAAAGTCTTGTTTTTACCCTTGTTTATTCCTTTGCCTATTTACAACTTCAGAAAAGCGGTTTTGATTTTTTACAATACAACGCAGGCGGACACGACACAATTTTCCCTGTAATTATAAGCGGTGTTTTAAGTGGTATAGTAGCAGGATTTGCTCTGAAAAACAATTCTTCAAGCGGTGGTATGGAGCTTATTTCTAAAATAATAAACGTCAAACGCCCCAACACCAATTTCTTTATAATAGTATTTACCATTAATGCTATTATTGCGTTAGTATCGCTTTTTGTTTACTCCGATAAGGGAACAGTAGACTACAAACCTGTAGCCCTTTGCATTACTTATTGTTTTGTTTCCAACTACGTTGGCAACTACATAATAAAAGGCACAAAAACTGCCTACCAATTTACTGTTGTTACTGAGCATCCCAAGGAAATATCTGAGGAACTAACAAGCGTTTTGCGTCACGGTGTAACAGAAATAGCTGCCAAAGGTGCGTACTCGCAAACAAACAAAACTGTTTTGCTATGTGTTGTAAATAATACTCAGATTGCCGATTTTAGTAAAATTATTTCAAAATACGATAATACTTTTTCATACTGCGAAACTGTAAACGAAACCTTTGGCAACTTTAAACGAATTAGAAAATAATTTAATTAAACAAAAAAGAGACTGATTTTAAATCAGTCTCTTTTATATATCAAGTTTAGTAGTATGGGCGTAGTGAAAAATGTATTGCTGCGCTATACCCTCATAACCTTTAGCGCAGTAAGGTAATTCTCCGCCAAAAAGTTTTTCCATTGCTCTTTTAATCCAAACGTCCTGGGGAAAAGCATTTATATGTGAAAGACCGAATAGTAAAACACAATCGGCAACCTTTTTGCCGACGCCGTATATTTTCATAAGCTCGTTACGAGCAATTTCGGTTTCAATGGTTTTAAGCTCTTCTAAATCTATTTCTCCATTTGCTATTTTTCCTGCGGCATCTAATATGTACTTTGCTCTAAAGCCGCTTCTGATTACGCTTAAATCTTCAAGGCTTAAAACAGATATTTTCTCTGCAGTTGGGAAGGTATAAAAGCCCTCCTTTGTTTTTTCTCCGAAATTCTCGCAAAGTCTTGAAATTATTCCTTTAATACGGGGAATATTATTGTTTTGAGAAATAATAAAAGAGCATAGGGTCTCCCATGGTTCTTGTTTTAAAATTCTAATTCCTTTACCAAATGCTGCCGCTTTCTTTAAAACGGGATTTACACTTAGAGTTTCTACGATTTTTTCGTAATCTCTGTCTAAATCGAAATAGGAGCACCAAATATTATCAAAATCCTCTTTTGTTGTGTCAAAAAGGATGATTTTATCTTTATCCTGGCAGAGCTTTAAATATTTATTAAACGCCATTCCCTGCCATATGTTGTCACCTACAGGCTCCCATCTGAAAGCCTGACCACAGTCCAAGGTTTCTCTTAAAGAAAAGCAGAAAATATTAGAAATCTCTATATTTTTATCTACAACTTTTATATTCATAAAAACTCTCCCAATAAAACTATTTCAATTATAGCATTTTTAAGGTATAATAGCAACAGGTGATAAAAATGAGAGAAGATATTTGCACTATTCCCATTAGTGAGGCATTTGAAGAAAATGACGGTTGCCCTATTTGCAGAATGAAAAAAACCGTGGAAAACCGCATACTAGACTACATTATGGGCGCCGCTATGATGGAGCCTGACGTGAGAATTGAAACAAACAGGTTAGGCTTTTGCAAGGAGCATCTTGGCGGTATGATGAAACGAAGAGGTCGTCTGCCACTTGCTTTAATGTTAGAGTCTCAAACCAATGAATTATTTGACACTCTATTTAAAGGTTCGGCTTTGACTTCTCATCAAAAACGTGGGCAAAAAGCTAAGGACTTTCACTGCTCATGCTTTGTTTGTGACAAGATAAACTGGGGCTTTGAACGAATGATAAATACCATTTACTTAACCTACGAAAGAGATAAGGATTTCAGGGACTTGTTTGATAGCCAAAATTATTTTTGCCTTGAACACTACAGTCTTCTTACTTCTACCGCTTCCAAAAAGGTTATGCGAAAGTATTATACTGAATTTAACAAGGCTTTGGAAAGCACCGTTTCAACATATCTTGAGGAATTACATAGCGACCTTAAAAAATACTGTTCTATGTACGACTACAGAAATAACACCGAAAATGCAGACTGGGGCAACTCAAAAGATTCGGTGGAAAGGGCTGCTGCTTTTCTAACCACGTTAGACACCGAATAATGAATAAAATTTTAGAATCTCGGCAACAATATTTATAGGTTGATGCAGGGAGGTTCTTATGGTTAAAGGCGTAAATAAAACGGTTATTGAAATTAATAACACAGGTAACAATTATTTTGAAAGGGCAATTCTTTTTATAGACCCTGAATATTGTTGCTTTAGCGAAAAAAGAATTAAAAACGAAGCACTGAAATATTTAAACGGAGTAAACAAGGATTACCCTGTGAGCTTAAGGCAACGTCGTCTTGCAAAGCAAAAAAGAAAAAAGAAACTGGTTCTTCTCACTACTGCAGGAATAGTTGCTTTATCGGTTTTACTTTTAATTCTGATATAAAAAAATCGGCACTTTATGTGCCGATTTTTGTTTTATATTAATGCTTCTGCCAATATTTTTATGGCTAACAGGATTAAAATTGAACCTCCTGCAAGTTCTGCTTTCTTTTTATATTTAGTGCCGAAAATATTGCCAATTTTGACACCGGCGGCAGAAATTATAAAGGTAATTACCGCAATTATAATAACCGAAAGCCAGATATTTGCGTTTTCGCTTTCTAAAACGATACCTGTTGCTGCGGCATCTATTGAAGTGGAGACAGCAAGGACAAGCATTGTAGCAAAGCCAAGCCCTGCAGTTACGTTGTCATCTTGGCAACACTCTTTTTCCAAGGCTTCCTTTACCATATTTCCACCAATTAATACGAGCAAAACAAAAGCAACCCAGTGGTCATATTTTTCTATGTACTGCCCAAAGGCTTTTCCAAGATAATAGCCGATAAGTGGCATTATACCCTGAAATCCTCCAAACCAAGCTCCAACTATCAGATAATGCTTAAACTGTAATTTAGATAGTGCAAGCCCTTTGCAAACCGCCACGGCAAAGGCATCCATGGCAAGACCTATAGCTAGTAAAAATATTTCTATTAATCCCAAAACTATCACCTCAAATAATGGAATTATATCATACAAAAAAAAGCTATGTTTGTCAATATTGTGGTTTACATTTTTTTGCAAAAATGTTATAATATTTTTTGTAGTTTTACAGGGAGGTCTTATTTTGTTAGGTGTTGGCATAAACGTAGTTTTAGTAATTTTAGGCTCTTTAATCGGTTTTTTGCTGAACAAAGGAATTCCTAAAAAAATTAATGATGCTATTATGATGGGCATCGGCCTTTGTGTTGCTTACATAGGTATTGACGGCCTTACCAGTGGAGTTAATCCGCTTGTTGCCGTTCTTTCTATAGTGCCTGCCGCTATTATAGGCACCTGTTTAGATATAGACGGAAAACTTCTTCGTTTTGGTGAAAAAATTACCTCTAAGTTTTCCCATGGGGATGGTTCCAAGGCCGCGCAAGGCTTTGTTACTGCTTCGCTTCTTTTCTGCATCGGCGCTATGGCGGTTGTAGGTTCCATTTCATCAGGACTTACGGGAGACCATAGTATTTTAATTACAAAATCTGTTATTGACTTTGTTTCCGCCATTATGCTTAGTGCCGCATTTGGTCTCGGTGTGATGCTCTCGGCTATTACTGTTTTCATTTATCAGGGTGCTATTGCTTTGTTTGCAAACTTTCTCTCCCCTGTTTTAACCGATTCTATTATCGCAGCCGTTACCTGTGTTGGTTCTATTCTTATTTTGGCCCTTGGTCTTAACATGCTAAACATCTGCAAAATTAAAATCGCAAATTTACTCCCTGCAGTTTTTATTGCGCCCTTTGCTCAATTATTAGTTAATCTGTTATAAGGAGAGTTGTATGGCATTTATTCATAACGCAGAGGTTTCCTCACATGATACAGATATTAACGGTTTTGCCAGGCCTTCTTCTGTTTTAAGGTATTTACAGGATGCCGCAAACAAGAATTTTTCCGAAAAAGGCTTATCATACAGCGAACTTTTAAAAAATAATTTAAGTTTTATTGTTTCAAGAGCGGCTATTAAGATTTTAAGCCCTTTAAATACTGATGAAAAATTAACGGTTGAAACCTGGGCCACAAAAAACAGTGGTGTGATTTTTCCCAGAAGCTACCGCATTAAAGCAAATAACGAAACAGTTGTAGAATCTGTTATGCAATGGGCTCTTATTGATACTAATACCAAAAGTTTTGTTAAAGGCAGCGATTTTGATATTTCTCATTTAGGCACAGATGAAGTTTTGGAGCTTGATATGCCCTCCCGTTTTAAAATACCAAAGGATTTGCCTTTAAACTTTGTAGGAACAAAAGAGGTCAGATACTCGGACATTGATGAAAACCTTCATATGAACAACACGATTTACCCAAATGTTCTATTTGATTTTATTAACGACCGAGAAAATTTATTTATGTCCTCTCTCCTCATTAATTTTGTAAGTGAGGCGCCTTACGGCAAAACTATAGAAATTTATATGTCTGAAAAAATAGAAGAAAATGATGAACTTATATATTATTTTCGTACTATGATTGATGGAAAGACTAATATTGAATCTTTGATGAAGGTACGACACGTATAAAATGATTAAAAAAAGATACATAGGAAACTTATTACTACTTATTGCCGCTATAATCTGGGGTAGCGCTTTTGTTGCTCAAAGAGAAGGTATGGATTTTATAGGTCCCTTTACCTTTCAGGCGGTACGCTCTTTTTTAGGTAGTGCTTTTTTACTGCCTATAATTTTTAGTTTAGATAAGCTTAAAAAGAAAAACGGCTCTTTTAGGAAAGCAAACACTAAAAGTCTTATTATAGGAGGCATTCTTTGCGGTACTGCGCTAACGGTTGCAGCTTGTTTTCAACAGGTAGGTATTATGTACACTACTGTTGGCAAAGCAGGATTTTTAACGGCGCTTTACGTAATAATGGTGCCAATAGTTAGTATCTTCTTTAAGAAAAAGGTTTCCCCTGTTATTTGGGGTTGCGTAGGACTAGCTGTTGTTGGTCTCTATCTATTATGTATGACCGAGAGTTTAAAGCTTTCACTTGGAGATACTTTAGTTTTAATTTGTGCTTTATGCTTTACTGCGCATATTATGATTATCGACCACTTTATTTTAAAGGTTGACGGTGTTAAACTTGCTTGTCTACAATTTTTTGTTTCAGGAATCCTTTCCTCTGTTTTAATGTTTGTTTTTGAAAAGCCAGACATAAACGCTATTTTAAACGCCTGGTTTCCTCTGGTATACACCGGTATACTTTCCTCCGGTGTTGCTTACACCTTGCAAATTGTAGGACAAAAATACACTCAGCCTACTATGGCTTCCCTTATTATGAGTTTGGAATCGGTTTTTGCGGTACTTACCGGTATGATAATTCCACCTTTTGAGATTCCGTCACTT
Organism: Acutalibacteraceae bacterium; assembly: GCA_045587065.1. Taxonomy (GTDB): domain Bacteria; phylum Bacillota; class Clostridia; order Oscillospirales; family Acutalibacteraceae; genus SFWF01. Next base: position 14,484 of record JAZNBQ010000097.1, read on the forward strand.
AGAGAAACCTTTGGTTGTATAATTATGTTTACGGCAATTGTCTTGGCGCAGGTGCCTCTTCCCAAAAGAAAAAAATAACAATAATATTTCAAGGCTTTCTTCCAAAAATTAAAATAAAAAGGGAGAAAGAAAAATGTGTAGTTTATTTATAATTTTTGGAATTGGCGCTTTTTTATACGGACTTATTGAGATTCTTTGGCGAGGTTACACCCACTGGAGTATGCTTATTGCAGGTGGTCTTTGCTTTGTGGCTTTTTCCGGTATTGCACATTGCATGAAGAAAAAACCTCTTCTTTACAAATGTGTTTTAGGTGGAATAAGCGTTACTGCCATTGAATTTGTTTTTGGTCTTATTTTTAATCTTATTCTGAAGAAGAACATCTGGGATTATAGCAAAATACCTTTTAACATTGGCGGTCAAGTTTGCCTGTTATATACTGTTTTATGGGGATTTTTAAGCGTTATTGCTATTCCCTTTGCAGAAAAAGTGCATAATAAATTAAAAAACTGATTTCGAAAAATCGAAATCAGTTTTTATTTTTATTTCTTTATAACAACAAGTTCTTTTGTGTCAACCGAATCTGCCGTTACTAAAACCTTTTTAACGCCTTTTTCAGAAGGTAGATTAAACATTGCTTTTTGCAAAATTCCCTCTAAAATTGACCTTAAACCTCTGGCACCGGTTTTGCGCTCAATAGTCAAATCGGCAATCTTTTCTAATGCTTCTGCTTCAAATTCAAGGTCGATACCATCTAACTCAAAAAGCACCTGGTACTGCTTTATAATTGAGTTTTTAGGCTCGGTCATTATGCGAACAAGCATTTCTTTGTCCATAGCTGAAAGAGCGGTAATCACAGGAATTCTGCCTACAAGCTCCGGAATGATGCCAAATTTAACAAGGTCACGATGGATGATTTCTTTATAGCAGTCGGCCTGCATTTCTTTTTTAGATTTTACCTCTTGCTCAAATCCAAGACTTGAACCGCCCTTACGGCGCTCAACAATTTTTTCAATTCCGTCAAATGCACCACCGCAGATAAATAGTATGTTGGCGGTGTTTATAGGAATGAATTCTTGCTGAGGATGCTTTCTGCCACCCTGTGGCGGTACATTGGCAACGGTGCCCTCAAGGATTTTAAGAAGGGCTTGTTGAACTCCTTCTCCGCTAACATCACGAGTAATTGACGTGTTCTCGCTCTTTCTTGCGATTTTATCAATTTCGTCGATATAGATTATACCGCGTTCTGCCTTTTCTATATCGTAATCTGCAGCCTGAATAAGTCTTAGAAGAATATTTTCTACGTCTTCACCAACATAACCTGCCTCGGTAAGTGTGGTAGCATCGGTCATAGCAAAGGGCACGTTCAAAGACTTAGCCAAGGTTTGTGCCAAAAGGGTTTTGCCCACACCTGTAGGACCTAAAAGCAATACGTTGCTTTTATTAAGTTCAACATCGCTGTCTTTTGCTTTAAAGATTCTCTTATAATGGTTATAAACCGCTACTGAAAGAGTGATTTTTGCCTCATCCTGTCCGATAACGTACTGGTCTAGGTGAGTCTTTATCTCCTGAGGAGTGGCAAGAACAAAATCTTCCTCTGCCTTTTTGGATTTTCTTTTCTCTCGTGACGGCATTTCGTCAGGATAAAGAAGAGAACTGCAAAATTCCACACATTCGTCACAGATGTAAACTCCGGGACCTTCTATAAGGCGGTTAACCTGTGAATCCTCTTTGCCGCAAAAGGAACAACATATTTTTTTGTTTGAATTCTTATCTGACGGCATTTTATACCTCTTTTATCTCTTTTCGATTACCTTATCAATAAGGCCATATTCTGCCGCCTCGTAAGCTGACATAAAGTTATCACGCTCGGTATCGCGCTCGATTACCTCAAGAGGTTTACCTGTAGCATCTGCAAGAATTTTGTTGATGGTGCTTCTTGTTTTTTCAATATGTCGTGCGTGAATGAGAATATCAGTTGCCTGACCCTCTGCAGAGCCTAGTGGCTGATGAATCATAATCTCACTGTTAGGTAAAGCAAGACGTTTGCCCTTTGTACCTGCAGAGAGAAGGAATGCACCCATACTTGCTGCCATACCAATACAGATAGTGCTAACGTCACATTTAATGTAACGCATAGTATCATAAATTGCCATACCTGCAGAAACGCTTCCGCCGGGAGAATTAATATAGAAGCTTATATCTTTTTCAGGGTCCTGACCCTCAAGATACAAAAGCTGTGCAATTATGATGCTTGCCGAAGCATTATCTACTTTATCGGAAAGCATTATAATACGGTCGTTTAAAAGTCTGGAGAAAATATCGTAAGAACGCTCTCCTCTGCTTGTTTGTTCTACGACATAGGGCACTAAATTCATATCCATTTACAATCACCTCGTAGAATATTATGAACCCAAAGCCTAATTTATAAACAATTATTCGGCTTTAGCCTCTTCTGTTTTTTCTTCCTTCTCCTCGGTCTTTGGAGCTGCTTTCTTCTTTGGAGCTGCCTTCTTCTTTGGAGCAGGTTTTTCCTCTACATGAGTTTTTTCTGTTACGTCTTTAATCTTAGCGGTTGATTTTACAAGGTCGATAGCCTTATTCATCTGAATGTCACGCTTAACGTCTTTTTCTGCAATAGCAGCTTTAACCTGTTCTACATCAACACCGTAGTTAGCTGCAAGTTTAGCATACTCTGCTTCCATCTCCTCTGCAGTAACCTCAAAGTTTTCAGTAGCAACGATTTTTTCCATAGCAAGACGCATTTTAACCTGTGCTTCACTCTGAGGACGGAAGGTCTTCTTCATATCTTCAACGGTAGAGCCGGTGTATTTTAGGTAGGTTTCTAAATCCATACCCTGACTTCTGAGTCTGTAGTCAAACTCTCTAACACTTTCGTTTGCTCTGCTTTCGAACATAGCCTCAGGAATTTCTGCTTTCATTCCCTCAACTACCTTGCCGATAAGTTGATTTTCAACGTCTTCGTCTGCAGCCTTGTCCTTACGCTCTAAAGACTTTTTCTTAAGGTCTTCTTTAAGCTCTGCAAGGGTATCAAATTCGCTTACGTCTTTAGCAAACTCGTCGTCAGCTACAGGTAGTTCCTTAGCCTTGATTTCGTGTAGTTTTACCTTAAATGTTGCCTCTTTACCTGCAAGTTCTTCTGCCTGATATTCTTCAGGGAAGGTTACAACAACGTCAAACTCGTCGCCAGTGTTGTGACCAACGATTTGGTCTTCAAAACCAGGAATGAACTGACCTGAACCTAAGGTTAAGGTGTGGCCTTCAGCCTTACCGCCATCAAACGCAACACCGTCAACAAAGCCTTCAAAGTCAATTACAGTCATATCGTCCATTGCTGCTGCACGGTCAGATACTGTTACTATTCTGGAATTGCGGTCCTGAAGTCTTTTGATTTCTTCTTCGATTTCTTCATCTGTGCAGGTTGAAATTACTCTTTCTGCTTCGAGACCTTTATAGTCGCCAAGTGTTACTTCAGGCTCTACAGTTAAGGTAACCTTAAACTCTACGCCGTCCTTGCCGATTTTAACAAGGTCAAACTTCATTTCGTCGTCTACGATTACAACGCCTGCTTCTTCTGCAGCAGCCTCAAGAGCGTCTGCATAAAGAAGATTTAAAGCATCTTCGAAGAAAACTTCTTCTCCGTAATATTTTTCAATGATGTTAAGAGGAGCTTTTCCCTTTCTGAATCCGGGAACGCTGATTTTACCTCTGTTCTTTTTATAAACCTGTGCAATTGCATCACAGAAGGTTGCACCGTCAATGGTAATTTCTAATTCGTATCTGTTGGTATCAACCTTATTGGAATTTTTTAAACTCATTTTTTGTACCTCCAAAAATTATCTCATAGAATTATAACACAAATATGTAGAATTTTCCACATATTTTTTAAATTTTTATTAAAATATTAAATAAGGGGTAAAATCTAAGCAGTCACAAGATATTAGTTTCAGTTTTATGCCCTCTATTTCCCTTATTTCATTGTTTAAGCCTTTACCGTGAATATGTCCGTAATATACGGATTTTACATTGTGTTTTTTAAGAACTTCTATAATTTCACGGTTCTTTTCTTCTCCATAAGCAGGTGGAAAATGCATAAAAACCAAAGGCTCAAGTCCGGTTTTCTCGGCCTCACACAAAGAGGTTTCTAATCGTGCCGCTTCTCTGGAAATTATTTTTTTATCACTTTCCTTTGTAGAAAAGAGCCATCCTCTTGTGCCGCAAATGGCATAATTTTCACAAGCTATGGCATTATTAAAAACAAAATCTACTGAATTTATTTCATTTTCTTTTAAAAATTTTTTGTTTTTTGAAAGAGTCGACCACCACAAGTCGTGATTGCCCTTTAAAAATATTTTTTTACCAGGCAAACTTTCAACAAATTTAAAATCTTCAAGGGTTTCTTCAAGTTTGAGTCCCCAAGAAAAATCTCCCGCCATTATAAGTGTATCCTCAGGCTTAATCAATCTGCGCCAATTAGCCTCGATTCGATTTGTATAATTATCCCAACCGAAAATATCCATAGGCTTATCGCAACCAAAAGATAAATGCAAATCTGACATAGCATATATACTCATAAAAAGCCTTCTTTCTGAATAAAATCGATTTTTTTGAACATAATAATCTTGTCCGCAAAGGACCTTAGAAGGAGGAGAAAAAATGAACGATTGTAAAAACAAGAGCTGTACACCCGGAGATATTATTTCAGGCATTAAATGCGACGTTACAAAATGTGTTTATCATCGCGAGGGTGATATGTGTCAGGCAGGTTGCATTGAGGTAGGTCACACTAACTCTGCATCAAGCAGTGAGACCGCTTGTGTAACTTTTAAAAACAAAGCTGAATAACCTCTTTTATAAAAAAACGCCCTATTGGGCGTTTTTTTATTTTATCCCTAGATGATTTAAAACAACCTTACTCATATCTTGTTTTTCACAAAGGTTAGAAAATCTTACCTTTGCAGTTTTCAAAGTGCTGAGAGGCAAAGGTGCTTTGGTATTTGTAGCTGATGACAGCTTGTCTACTGCTTCAAACTCGTCGGCAGGAACCTCCACATTAAGTGAAGCCAATACACTGTGAGCAAATTTGTACGGACTGGCAGTTGAGGCAATAACTACAGGTCTTGTGTCCCCTGTTTCTTTTTTATAATCCTCATAAACGCTAACGGCAACTGCTGTATGAGTATCGATTAAATAACCAAATTTATCAAAGGTTTCTTTAATGGTTTTGCCGGTCTGTTCTTCATTACAGCATCCACCCCAGAATAAATCCTTTAGTTTTGCTAAAACGCCACTGTCTACAGTGTATTTACCATTTTCTTTAAGTTCATTTTGCCACATAGCAATTTTCTTATCGTCCTTGCCTGTGAGTTCATAAAGCATTCTCTCAAGGTTACTTGAAATAAGTATGTCCATTGATGGAGAAATTGTTGTGTAGAAGTTTCTGTTGCGGTCGTAAACTCCTGTGTTTATAAAGTCGGTAAGAACGTTGTTTGAGTTGGACGCGCAAATAAGTTTGTTAATGGGAACACCCATTGCCTTTGCATAGTATGCGGCTAAAATGTTACCGAAGTTTCCTGTAGGAACGCAAACGTTAAAGCCATCTTTAAGATAATCTTCCCCTTTTTCTAAAAGGTCGCAATATGCCGAAACGTAATAGATAATCTGAGGTGCAAGTCTTCCCCAGTTTATTGAGTTTGCACTGGAAAACTGCATATTATTCTCACTTAAAACTGCTTTTATTTTATCGTCGGTAAATATGGTTTTAACACCTGTCTGTGCATCGTCGAAGTTACCCTTGATAGCGCATACATAAACGTTTTCGCCCTTTTGGGTGTTCATTTGAAGTTGCTGCATTGGGCTTACGCCGTCACTTGGGTAAAATACGATAATTTCGGTATCTTTAACGTCGCAAAAGCCTTCAAGAGCGGCTTTTCCCGTATCCCCTGAAGTTGCAACCAAAATTACGGTTTTCTTTCCCTGCGAAACCTTTTTAGCAGAGGTTGTTAAAAGATATGGCAAAATCTGTAGAGCCAAATCCTTAAATGCGCAGGTAGGACCATGCCATAATTCAAGAATATTTGTAGTGTCATCCAAAGCCTTTAGCGGAGCAGGCTTGTCCTCGTCAAAATTACCTTTATATGCGCCATTGGCACAATAGCTGATTTCCTCGTCGCTAAAGTCGGTTAAAAAGCCCTTTAATATGAATTCTGCTCTTGCTACATAATCAAGGTTTTTCAGGGCTTCAAAATCTTTTTCAGTAAGGGTTGGAATAGTTTCAGGCACGAAAAGTCCGCCCTCTTTTGAAAGGCCTAACGCTATTGCAGTGGATGCGGTTGCTACTGCATTGTTATCTCTTGTACTTGTGTATTGCATAGTCTGCCTCCGAATGATATATCTAAATATATTTTATACTATACTACTGTTATTGTCAAAAAGTTTTTTATAAAAGGCCATGGCGTTTTGGTAGAAAATTTTATTTAAAATTTCCTCTTTTATACCCATATTAGACAAAAAGTCGTAAAGGTCATGAAGTTTCCACTGACAGTCCAACTTTTTGCTCATTTTTCCGCCGTCAAAATCCGACCCTAATGCTATATTATTTTCAAGTCCCAACGAGAGCATATGCTCTATATTAAGATAAATACTGTCAAAAACATTATTCTCATTTAAAAAAAGCGGATAAAAATTAATTCCCACTAGTCCGTCTTTTCCTTTTATAAGCTTTAGTTGTATATCAGTGAGATTTCGCTTATTGTCCTTTATAAAACGGCTGTTGCTGTGGGTGGCTACAGGGTATTTTGCCACCTCTATTGCATCAAAAAAACTTTTATCGTTAAGGTGTGACAGGTCAAGTGCCATATTTAGTTGGTTTAAAATTTTTATAGCCTGTCTTCCCTTTTCTTTAAGCCCGCTATCTGTCAGTGCGCCTCCTGCCAAAAAATTTTCTCCGTTCCAGGTAAGAGAAAGGGTGCATATTCCATCCTTTGACAGTTTATGAATTCTATCGAGATTCCCTTCTAAAATACTGCCTCCTTCGCAAGAAAGCAAAATTGTATGGTCACAAGACAAATCATTTATGGGAAGTGTCAGGTTGTTTTTAAAAAATTCCAGAGTTTTGGTGTAATTTTCAAAAGGGTTTTGTGCATCATCTCTTGTAAATATAGCGCAGATTTGAACTGCCTTTTTAAAGCTTTTAAGGCTTTTTTCATTAACGGCAGTTTGGTTGTTATCAAAAGCTAAATTTTTACAGAAACACTGGGTTGGAGTATCACAGTGCAGGTCAAAAAGGTTCATCACTCAGCACCTCGTCAGAAAAAGCATTCTCAATATAATTAAGGCTGAATTTCAATTCTCCGTTTTCATCTGCGTGATAGAAAACTTCGGCTATGTCAAACCTGAAGTTTGTATCAATTCTTGATTTGGAAATGAAATCAAAGGCCGTTAAAACTATCTTCCTTTGCTTTGACGTGCTTACCGCCATGGCAGGCGGTATAGGCGCGTTTTCCTTTCGAGTTTTAACCTCTATGAATAATAGATATTGTCGGCTTTCTGCGATAATGTCTATTTCTCCGAATTTACTGTGATAATTCTGTTTTAAAATGATATACCCCTTGGATTTTAAGTATTTTGCTACCAAATCCTCTCCGATATATCCTATATTTTCTCGGCTCATTTTATCTTTGTTAAAAAAGAGGCTCTGTGAATTTCGCAGGGACCGTATTTTTTTATTGCCTCTATATGCTCCTTTGTTCCGTAGCCTTTATGCTTTGCAAAATTATACTGAGGGTATTTTTCGTCGTACTCCAAAAGCAGACGGTCACGAGACACCTTCGCAAGAATGGATGCGGCGGCTATTGAGAAAGATTTCGCATCTCCTTTTACAACAGTTTCGCAAGGTATTTTAATATTGGCAGGAATGCGATTTCCATCAATTAATGCATAGTCCGCTTTGATATTTAGCCCCTCAATCGCTCTGTTCATAGCCATAAAGGTCGCCTGTAAAATATTATGTTCTTCTATCTCTTCTACCGAGGCAAAGGCAACACTGTAGGCAAGCGCTTTTTCCTTTATTATCTCAAAAAGCGCTTCTCTTTTCTTCTCGCTAAGTTTTTTGGAGTCGTTTACACCCTGGATTTCCATTTTTGGGTCAAGGATTACTGCGGCGGCACAAACAGGTCCGCAAAGGGGGCCTCTGCCTGCCTCATCTACTCCGCAAACAAAATTAAATCCTTTTTCTTTTGCTATAGTTTCCAACTCTAAATCAGGCATTGTCTGTTGTCCTTTCAAGAGTTATTTTTCCGATTTTGCAGTTTCTAAACTCCTCTAAAAGCATATTGGCGGCACGTTCAGTATCAGTCTCGCCGCCACGTATTACCATACCTCTTTTTTTACCGATAAGGCACAAAAGGTCATAAGAATCCAATTGAAAATCAAGGTCTCCAAAGCGCTCTGTTAAAAGGTCCCTGTAATTTTCTGAAAGGTTCTCCAAAAGGCGCATTGCCAGTAATTCTATGTCAACAACTGCATCCTTTACCGCCCCTGTAAAAGCAAGGTGTTCGCCTACGATTTTATCATCAAATTTAGGCCATAAAACACCCGGTGTATCTAGAAGTTCCAACTGTTTATCTACAGTTATCCACTGATTACCTCTGGTAACTCCGGGACGGTTTTCTGCTTTTAGCTTGGAACCTCCGGCAATACGGTTAATAAAGGTAGATTTACCCACGTTGGGTATGCCAACTACCATAACTCTAAGGGGTTTACCTACCATTCCTTTAGCCTTATATTGCTCTAGTTTTTCTCCTAAAATTTCTTTGATTTTATCTTTAAAAACTGCGATTCCTTTGCCTGTTTTACAGTCTACAGGAATTGCAGGAATGCCGTTTTTCTTGTAAAAATCAATCCATTTAGCAGTCTGGCTAGGGTCCGCCATATCGCATTTGTTAAGGAGAATTAAAAGAGGCTTATCTTTAATTAAACCCATCAGGTCGGGATTGCGACTACTGATGGGGATTCTCGCGTCAACTATTTCTGCTACTGCATCGATAATATGTAAGGTTTCGGCAATTTTTCTTTTGGTTTTGGTCATATGACCGGGGAACCACTGAATATTTTGTGCTTCACTCATTTTTTAGAAAATCCTCCCATTCTGTCAAAGGGGTAAATTCTGAAAATAGCGCGTCCCAAAACGTAACGCTCATCAACAAGACCCTCTTCCCCTATAACCTGAAAACGACTGTCCAAAGACTCGTTTCGGTTATCTCCAAGAACAAAGATATGGCCTTTATCTACATAAACAGGGAAAGACACGTCTCCTGTGTTATTGGTCGGAGTTTTTACATAGGGTTCGTCAAGAAGTGTCATATTGGCTAAATCATAACCTACATATACTTTACCCTCTACAAAGTCAATATCAACGTACTGACCCTCTGTTGCAATTACCCTTTTAATTATAGGGTCGCTATCGCCTGCGTTTTCTGCAGTATTTGTGGTATTTCTGGAAATTACCACAATGTCACCGAATTTGGGTTTATAAAACAAATCGCTTATAATAACCTTTTCGTTATTATACAGGGTGTTTTCCATAGACTCACCCTTAATTGTGGCTACTCTGAAAAGGAAACTAAAAATTATAATAACTGCAAGAACCGAGCTTATGACAACATCAAGCCAGTCAAAAACATCTTTACGAAAACTGAACTTTTTTTCTTCTAAATTCTCGCTATTATTCATTTTTAAGCCTCCTTTCTCCAGAAAAAGCAAAGGAGAAGACCGCTGCTCAGCCGTCTTCTCCCGGGAATTTTATACAGACTCTTTAACCTTAGCAGCCTTACCAACACGGTCACGAAGATAATAAAGTTTAGCTCTGCGAACTTTACCTTTTCTTACAACCTCAACCTTGGCAACGTTTGGTGAATGTACAGGGAACACACGCTCAACACCTACGCCGTAGGAAACTTTTCTTACGGTGAAGGTTTCTGCAATACCGCTGTTGTTCTTAGCAATAACAGTTCCCTCAAAAATCTGAATTCTTTCTCTTTCGCCTTCGCGAATCTTTACGTGTACGCGAACTACAGTACCGATGACGATTTTAGGAGCATCCTCCTTAATCATCTCTGCTGTTAAATTCTTTACAGCATCTAACATAATTTTTTCCTCCCTATTTTTTTCAGACGTTCATAAATTTGAAAACCAGAGGACCGTCCGCTTTGGTGTCGATATTTCGGCATCAAACCCATCTGTTTGGGAAACAGATGTAATCAAATGCTAGAGTAGTATACCACACTCCCTTGAAAAAATCAAGCATTATTTTCAAAATTTTTGTTTTATTTCTTTAATAAATATATTGTTTATATAGACAATTTGTTGTATAATATATTATGAGGTGTTAATTTGGAAAATATTGTTTATTTAGACAACAGTGCTACTACAAAACCCTGCCCAAAAGCAGTTGAATATATGACTGATTCCATGACTAACAATTGGGGCAACCCTTCTTCCTTGCACACCATTGGCATTAATGCCGAAGAAGCCCTTAATTCCTGTAAAGAAACTTGCGCTAAAATTCTTTCCTGTCGAAGTGATGAAATATATTTTACAGGGAGCGGCACCGAGGCTAATAACCTTGCTATTACAGGAGCCATAAATGCCAGAGCAAAAAGAGGGAAACGAATTGTTACCACTGCAATTGAGCATCCATCTGTTTTAAACACAGTGAAGCAATTTGAGGAAGAGGGCTTTGAAGTTATTTATTTAAAGCCTGATGCAAACGGCACAGTTAGCAAAGAAAGTATTGAAAACGCTATTACCAAAGATACCATTTTTGTAAGCATTATGCTTGTAAACAACGAGACGGGCGCCATTAACCCTGTTGCCTGCTCAAGAGAGGCTATAAAGAGTTCCGGCTCCCCTGCTCTACTTCACTGCGATGCAGTTCAGGCCTTTGGTAAAATCAAGGTAAATCCTACCGCTCTTGGCGTAGACCTTCTTACTGTTAGCGGTCACAAAATTCACGGTCCTAAAGGAATAGGCGTTTTATATCGAAAAAAAGGCGTACATATTGTACCTCAGATTTTAGGTGGCGGACAACAGGAAAACTTGCGTTCAGGCACCGAGCCTATGCCTCTTATCTGCGGACTTAAAGGTGCTATTGAAGAGCTTGGAAATATTGATGCTCAGTTTTCAAAAACAAGAGAACTCTGGGAGTTTGCAAGGACCACCCTCTCCTCTCTTGATTTTGTTAAAATCAACTCTAAGGATGACGGCATACCTTATATTCTTAACATTTCCGTTTTGGGTTATCGTTCGGAAATTATTCTTCATTTTCTCGATTCAAAAGGTATTTTTGTTTCAAGCGGAAGCGCTTGTGCCAAAGGAGAACTTAGTCATACTCTTACGGCTATGGGTCTTAAGAAAAACGAAATTGACAGCGCTGTGAGAATAAGTTTTTCCAGATTTTCCACAAAACAAGACATTTTAGCTCTTGCAGAGGCTTTAAAAGAAGCAACCACTAAACTAAAAAGGGTTTAATTTATGAAAGAAATTATTTTAATTAAAAACGGAGAGCTTGCTCTTAAAGGACTTAATCGCAACGTTTTCGAGCATACTCTTATGAAAAATCTTAAAAAGAGTCTTGAGGCATTAGGCGAAATTAATATTCGCAACGCTCAGTCTACAATTTACATTGAGCCTGTATCAGAATTTTACGATTTTGACGAGGCGTTAAATCGAGTTTCAAAGGTTTTTGGTATTGCAGCATTTTCACGTGCTTGTGTAGTAGATAAAAATATGGAAAGCATTTTAAAAACTGCTCCCATTTATCTAAGCGAGACAGTGAAAGGCATTAAGACCTTCAAGGTTGAAGCCAAAAGAGCCGACAAGACCTTTCCTTTGAAATCTCCTGAAATTTGCGCAGAGGTTGGCGGCGCTTTACTTGAAGCTTTCCCTCATTTATCTGTTGACGTGCATAATCCTGATGAGATTATAACCATTGAGGTAAGAGATTTTGCCGCTTATATCAGAGCAGGTCAGATAAGAGGTGCAGGCGGTCTGCCTGTTGGTACTGCCGGCAAAGCCGCTATATTGATTTCAGGTGGCATTGACAGTCCTGTTGCCGCATATACTATGGCAAAAAGAGGTTTAAAGCTTGACGCCATTCATTTTGCCAGTCCGCCGTATACCAGTCCTCGCGCCGAACAAAAGGTTAAAACCTTGCTTTCTAAGGTTGCTTTATACAGCGGGCCTATTAATTTAGCAGTTGTTCCCTTTACCGAAATTCAGGAAGAAATCGGCAAAAAATGTCCTGAAGAATATTTCACCCTTATTATGAGACGTATGATGATGCGAATCGCCGAAAGGGTTGCAATTCATCAGAAATGCGGTGCCTTAATTACAGGAGAAAGCTTAGGTCAGGTTGCCAGTCAGACCCTACCTGCCCTTGCTGTTACCGATTCGGTAACCCTTATGCCTGTGCTTCGTCCTTTGGTAGGAAACGACAAAGAGGAAATAATAGCAGTTTCTCGTAAAATCGACACCTTTGAAACCTCTTGCCTTCCCTATGAAGACTGTTGCACGGTTTTCACTCCTAAGCATCCCAAAACAAGGCCTACAATCGCTTTGTGTGAAGAAGCCGAAGCTAAACTTGATATTGAAGCTTTGATAGACAGAGCAATTGAAAATATTCAGTACAGCTGTATCTGTTAACGAAAGGTTTTTAATGATGGACAACAAAATAATTTCAGACAAACTATTAGACATATCTAAAAAGACAATTCCTCTCCTCATTGAAAAGGGACTTACTATTTCTACTGCAGAGTCCTGCACAGGTGGTATGCTATCAGAAGCTATTACCTCTGTATCGGGAGCATCTAATATTTTTGAAATCGGCATTTCTGCTTATACAAGCCGTATTAAGCACGAAGCTCTTTCAGTTCCTATGTCTGTTTTACAAAGCGAGGGTGCAATAAGCCTTAAAACCGCAATGTTTATGGCCAGAAACATACTGGCTTTAAGCAGTTCTAAAATCGGCGTAGCTATTACAGGCAATGCAGGACCTACTGCCAGTGAAAACAAGCCTGTAGGTTTGGTTTACATTGCTATTGCAGATGAATATACATATTTTGTTAAAAAGATTCAATACCCTGAAAATTTAAGCAGAGAGACAATAAGACTCAGTGCTGCTTTAAATGCCCTTGAGCTTGTTTATAAGTACGCTTCATCATCTTCTGCCCTATTGGGTCAGATGGTGCCTCACGGAGAAGAACTTTTTATTGACGATTCTTCAAATTATAATGATTTAGGACTTTTTGAGCCAAAACTTCAACCTATTAACGCTATTCCTTTAAAGCGCATTTCCTCAAAAGAGTTTATTGAGGATGAAAAGGACTATGAAGCGGAGCAATCAAGTTTGGCTCAAAAGGTGGTTTTTACTACCGAAGCAATTCTTGCTAAAGTTAAAAACTTTGTTGTATCTTTAGAATTAAAAAGGCGTTTTATCAGCCTTATAAAAAAACTAAAGCCAAAAAAGAAAATAGACCCTAAAACTCTTATTAAGGCAGGTATTTTTACCCTTTGCATTTTGGGACTGATTTTTTCTTCTGTTTCGGTTGCATCCCATTTTATAAAGGAAAGCAAGGAAAGAAAGATTCTTGCTACTGCACAAAAAGAATGGAAATACACCGACCAAGTTAATGCTGTATCGGGTCTCCTTACTTCTTTTGATGATTTAAGAAATCAAAACAGTGACACTATGGGTTGGCTTACTGTTGGCGGAACCAAGATAAATAATCCAGTATATCTTGGTAACGACAATAATTTTTACGTGGACCACAATATGCAAAAGAACGAAAGCCGTTACGGCGCATTGTTTTTTGACTGCGCTAATAAAATATCTAAAAATTCCGTTTCTCAAAACCTTACCATATATGGCCACAACATGAAAGACGGCTCTATGTTCGGCACCTTGTCGAAGTACAGAAAACTTGATTTTTATAAAAACAATCCTACCATTTCTCTTACCACACTGTTCAGTAAAAACGAATACAAGGTTTTTTCTGTAATGGTTATGAACGCTACTGCCAAGGACGATAATGGTTATATTTACAACTTTATAACCAGTGATTTTCCTGACCAGACTGCATTTATTAAATGGACAGAGGAAGCAAAAGAACGTTCTATCATCGATACATCGGTTGATATTTTGGAAAATGATGAGATTTTAACCCTTGTTACTACCTCAGATGATTTCAAAAATTCGAGATTTGTTGTAATGGCACGAAAGACAAGAGCAGATGAAACAGCTGACGTTGACGTGTCCGGCGCCAAACTTAATACCAACCCTCGTTACCCTCAGGCTTGGTATGATAAAAAGGGATTTGATGGTTATACACCAAACAAATAGATAATTAAAAATCAAAGGAGCAATCAATATGAAAGAAAGAAGCTGGGCTTGCGCCCCTTTTATGCCTCTTAGAGACAGAGAGAAAGAGAACCATCCTTACATATGCCACATAGCACCTTATGACGGCAAATTTGAGGTAGAATGGTTTGACAAGGGTTCAGATGGCCCTCACACTCTTTATTATCGTTTAAGAGATAGCCAGGATGAATATGTTGCTATTCCTCTTACCTCCAGTTACGTTACTGTTGAAGGTGTAAAGAACGATACAGATTACGAGTTATTTGTTGCACGAGATGACGGCAGTGCTAAAAGCAATATAAGATTTGTTTACTGCACACCTCTCTTTGACGAAAATGCAACTATTATTAACTATATTCATCCTGATGACCAACAGTACAACTATGGCGGATGGTGGATTGGCTTTCCATCTATCATAAGAGTACCATCAGGAAAACTCCTTGGTATACACGAAGTTTTCGGTCAGGAAGACCCCCTTGCCATTCTTTTCTATTCTGAAGACGAAGGTAAAACTTGGCATTTTCTAAATGAAATGGTTCCTGTTATGGCACCAAGACTATTTATGAATAATGGCAAATTATATGTTTTAGGCTCTCATGTTAGCGCAGGTGGCATTGTAATTGCCGAATCCAGTGATGAAGGCAAGACATGGACTGAGCCTACTGTTTTGCTTCGCAGTATGCACAACAAGAGTATACATCATAAAGGCAATGGTTATAACCTTCATGCTACACCTGAACTAATTCATAACGGAAGAATTTACATTGCTTTTGAACAAGGCGGTTGGTCAAGATGGAATAACGAGGCACACGACTGCAGAATTATGTCGGCTCCTGTTGACAGCAACCTTTTAGATAAAAACAGTTGGGACTTTACTCCGGGCGCCTTCCTTGACATTGCAGATTTTGATTTTCCTGATGCGGATTTCGTAACTTCTATTGAAGGCAACTTAATGTTAAACGATGACGGAGAAATTTATAGTCTTGCTCGTTTGGACACGGTTTATGGTCCTGTTAAGAACGGAAGAAGAACCGAACTTATTGATACCGCTGTTCTCTTTAAGTTTAAAAATTTCGACCAACCAATGGAATATGTAAGACCTGTTTCTGCAAAGGTTGGTAACCGCCACGGTTTCTTTATCAGAAAAGACGAGATTACTAACACATACATTATGTTCCACAATGAAGAACTTATAACAAAATTCGGACGCAACGCAATTTCAATGTCGGTCTCTAAAGATATGGTTAATTGGGAAAAGAAGGCTACCCTTTTAGATGTTAGAAATGCGGCAAAGGAAAGCACCGTTAGCCAACCACACTTCATTTTTGACGGAGAAGATATTCTATATATTTCTCGCACAGCTTGGGGTAAATTCCATAGCGAACATAACGGCAATATGGCTACCTTCCATAGACTTAAAAACTTTAGAGAATTACTTAAATAAATATTAAAGGGGAGGAAAAAATAAATATGGCAAGTGTAAAAATAGATGTTATCTATTATAAAACTTCTAGTGATTTTGAGTTTGAGTTCAACCTTAGCGGTTGTGCAGGTATAAGACTTTTTAAAGAGAAAGCAGAGTCTCCCAAAGGTCTTGTAACCTCTCTTGCAAGGGACGTTGCACGAAGCAAGGTTATTATCGTTGTAACCGACTTAGATACAGAAAACAGTTGTATCAACACCCTTTCTAAAGCCATAGGTTTGCCTGTTGTTTTAGCTCAAAAGGAAACATACAATATAAAATCCCAGAATGATTGCCATATTTTTAGCGGTGCTACCCCCCTTGTTACAAAAAGTGGCGAATTTGTAGGCTTTATCAGTGAGAGCGGACCTCAGTCTATTATTGTACTAACCTCTGACCGTGCTTTACGACATGAAATTATGGACACCTATGTTCATAAATATATATTCAACGTAGCACAGGTTGATGCGTATAACAAAAAATACTCTATTTCTGCTCCTGAGCCTACTCCTATTCCCATTCCTGCCGATACTCCTGTTACAGAGGCGGAAGAAAATGCAGATAATCAATCAGAACAGGTAATGGAAGACATTTCTTCTGTGCAAGAAATTGATATTGCTCCCGGAACTACCATCATAGTCCCTAAAAACGAGGAGCCTGAAAACACAAAAGAACTGGACGCCAGACTACCCAAAAGAAAAAACACAACCAACATAATTCTTCTTGTTATTGTTGTTTTACTACTTATTGCTTTTGGCATTCTTGCTTATCTCTTTATTTACATTCCCCTTTTAAACGGAGAAACGCACTTTTTAAGCGGCGCCGTAAATTATTTTCTAAGGAGATAACAAATGACAGATTCTTTAGTACAAAGCATAGTAGAATTTTTCAAATCCTGGCTTTCCCCTGAAATTATTATTTTTCTAGTTTCTCTTTTACCCATATTAGAACTAAGGGGTGGCCTTATTGCCGCTTCCATTTTAGGAGTGCCTTGGAGTATTGCTTTTCCTATTTGTGTAATTGGTAATATACTTCCAATACCTGTTATTCTGCTTTTCATAAGAAGAATATTTGATTTTATCAAGCGTACAAATTTCCTTAAAATGAAAAAATTAGTAGAAAGACTTGATGAAAAAGCTACAAAGAAGAGCAAGGGTATGAACAGCCTTAGCCTTTGGGGGCTTTTTACCTTTGTTGCAATTCCTCTGCCGGGCACAGGTGCTTGGACAGGAAGTCTTGTTGCCAATGTTTTAGGTGTTAAATTTAAACACTCATTCCCTATTATCTTTTTAGGTGTTATTGGCGCAGGTCTTATAATGTCTTTCTTTGCTTACTTTATTCCCAGTTTGTTTTAAATTTAAAAAGCCCTCAACTTTTGTTGAGGGCTTTTCTTTATTCTATTTCAATACTATAAATTTTTTCTCCGCCGCAGAGCTTACCAAAAATGTATTTAGCACTTGCAGACTCATTTAAAGTATAGACTCTGCCGTCTACATAAACCAGTTCTTCACTCATTGGCGCAAATTTTATATCATCTTGCAGATGGTTAACATCAAGGTAATATAGCGGTACCTTTTGACCGTTTACAGTCATTTCTCCATCAGGTTTTTCGTTGTAAATAGGCTCGTACACATAAATGTGTGAGGTTTTAAAGGAATAGGAGGTTGTAATACAAATTCTTCCTGTTTCTGTGATACACATTCCCTGTGCAAAATCGGTAACTGTATATGCCTTTATTGGTGTAGCAGTTTTAAACTGGCTGTTTTTAATTTGATTTAAGTCAAACAGCGTTATTATAGCGTGGTGTTTTTCGCCACCGTCGGTGGTAAAGTGGTGTGAAGAATCGGTAGGATATGCCGTTTCGTGATAAAATTCTCCCACATAAAGTGTGTCCCCTTCTATATGGCAGAAGGCATTTTGATAGTCGGTTGAAACTTCATACAAAAAGCTTACGCTTTCCCCTTTTTGTGAAGCCGACTTGATATCTTCCCAGGAATAGACATTAACATTTTTTCCACTTGTTAAAAATATGTACCCGTTCCAATAGGCAACTCCACCTGCGTGGGTAATATCGTCCTTGCCATCAGGAGTTTTTAAGGTAACAAATGATGGGTTTTTATTATCAGTGTAAAAATATATTCTGGAAGCCGAATGGTCCTTCATATAACCTGATGAAACAAAGGTTTTTTCCTCAGGCACATAGGTTGAGCCTTGAGGCACAAGGCCGTCACTTAATCCAACAACCTTTCCCTCGCTTCTTGCTGAAGAATAAAAGTCATTAAAAGCAATTCTGAGATAGGCATTGTAACCTATTATTACTACCAGAACAAGACCTAAAAGAGATGCCACAATACTCAGAAGTATCTTACCTAAAGTTTTCATTTAAAGCAGTCCTTTCAACTTATCCATTTCTTCTTTTGTGGGTTCTTTTTTATCACCAAATGGGAAAGGTATATTTAACGAGTCATATTTCATCTGACAGATTTTCTTAAAGGGTAAAAGTTCTATTCTATCTATGCAAGAATACTCTTCTTTTAAGTTTTTAAGCTTTAATATATTTTCCTCGTTATCGTTAACTGTTGGTATTATTACCTGTCTTAAGGTTACGGGAATTTTCTTTTTGTCTGCCAGCTTTAAAAACTCTAAAACCGAGGAAAGACTACAACCTACATTTTCTAAATACTGTTCCTCATTCGTGTATTTAATATCAAGAAGTATGTGGTCGGTAACCTGTAAAAGAGCCTCTGTTTTATCATTTATAATGCTTCCTGAAGTGTCGAGGCAGGTGTTAATTCCCTCTTTTTTTGCAGATTTAAAAACCTCACACACGAAATCACCTTGAAGAAGAGGCTCGCCGCCTGTAAGAGTTATTCCGCCCTGATTCCCAAAATACTCTTTAAAGTTTTTGGCTTTATCTATTATTTCCTGGGGTGTGTATTCTTTACCGTTTTCTAAATTCCAGGTATCAGGATTATGACAACACTTGCAACGAAGATTACAGCCACTAAGAAACACCACATAGCGCACACCTGGGCCATCAACTGTACCCAGACTCTGTATTGAATGAACTAATCCTTTCATATAGCAGTATGGAAGGTGCGGCTTATAACCTCACGCTGATGCTCACGAGAAAGTTTACTGAAGTTTACTGCATAACCTGAAACTCTGATAGTAAGATTTGGGTAATCCTCAGGGTTTTCATACGCCTTCATAAGTGTTTCGCGATTTAATACGTTTACGTTAATATGATGAGCCTTTTTAGCAAAGTAGCCATCAAGAATTGCCACAAGGTTATTAACCCTTTCTTCATCACTGTTGCCAAGGGCTTCAGGTGTAATAGAAAAGGTGTTGGAAATACCGTCTCTGCAGTCGTCGTAAGAAAGTTTTGCCACTGAGTTAAGTGATGCAAGTGCGCCATTTTCTTCTCGGTTATGCATTGGGTTAGCACCAGGTGCAAAAGGTTCTCCCTCTTTTCTTCCGTCGGGAGTTGCGGCGGTATTTTTTCCGTACATAACATTTGAGGTAATTGTAAGAACAGAAAGTGTATGAACGGCATTTCTGTATGCGGGAGTTTTGCGAAGCTCAGTTATAAAGAGGTTAGTCATTTCCTTTGCAATAAGGTCAACCCTATCATCGTCGTTTCCGAATTTAGGGAAATCTCCTTCTCTTTCAAAATCAATGATGTAACCGCTATCATCTCTAATAGGTGCAACCTTGGAAAACTTAATAGCGCTAAGTGAATCGGCTACTACAGAAAGTCCTGCTATGCCAAAAGCCATAAGCCTTTCTACCTCTGTGTCGTGAAGCGCCATTTGAGTTTTTTCGTATGCATACTTATCGTGCATAAAATGAATAACGTTCATTGTATTAACGTATAGGTGGCATAGCCAAGAAATATAAATTTTGTAGCGCTCCATAACTGTATCGTAGTTAAGTTCTTTGCCTTTGAGAACAGACAACTGAGGTCCGATATGAATGTCACTTGAGGTATCGTAACCGCCGTTAATTGCAATAAGAAGGAGCTTTGCCAGGTTGCAACGAGCGCCAAAAAACTGCATTTGCTTACCAATAGTCATAGCAGACACGCAACAAGCAATAGCATAGTCATCGCCATGAAGCGGACGCATAACGTCGTCGTTTTCGTACTGAATTGCATCGGTGTCTTTAGAAACCTTTGCACAGAATTTTTTAAATGTTTCAGGCAATTTTGTTGACCATAGAACTGTAAGGTTAGGCTCCGGAGACGAACCCAAAGTATAAAGGGTGTTGAGAATTCTGAAGCTGCTCTTTGTAACAAGAGTTCTTCCGTCTTCTCCCATTCCACCTACTGCTTCGGTAATCCACATTGGGTCACCGCCGAAAAGTTCGTTATATTCAGGTGTTCTAAGATGACGGGCCAGACGAAGTTTTATTACGAAATCGTCTATGATTTCCTGAAGTTCTTCCTCGGTATATTTACCCTTTGCAAGGTCGCGCTCTGCATATATATCAAAAAATGTGGAAACTCTGCCAAGGCTCATAGCAGCGCCGTTTTGCTCTTTAATAGATGCCAGATAAGCAAAATAAGTCCACTGAACCGCCTGTTTGGTATCTGCGGCAGGTTCGCTAATATCAAAGCCGTACATCTATGCCATTTCCTTTAGATAACCTAAATAGAGAATTTGACGATGTAATTCTTCGCTAAGTCTGATTTGCTCATCTGTAAAGGTTTCTTTATCAAGGTGGCTTTTATCTTTTTTCTTTTCTTCTATTAATCTGTCTACGCCATAAAGAGCAACTCTACGATAATCCCCTATAATTCTGCCGCGACCATAAGCGTCAGGCAGACCTGTTATTACGTGGCTCTTTCTTGCCATACGCATTTCATCGGTATATGCGCGGAAAACACCATCGTTATGGGTAGTGCGATACTGGAATTCTTTTTCAATTACATCTCCAAGCTTATAGCCGTATGCGGCACAAGCCTGACGCGCCATTCTGATACCGCCAAAGGGGTTTACACCTCTTTTAAGAGGTTCATCGGTCTGAAGTCCTACTATAATGTCCTTTTCTTTATCTACATAACCGGGAGCATAGTTAAGAAGAGAGGTTACGGTTTCGGTATCAATATCCCAAACGCCGCCTCTTTGACGTTCCTCTTTAAACAGGGCTTGTACCTTCTCCATTACCTGAATAGTACGAGGTGTAGCACCCTTTAGAAAGCTTTCATCGCCCTTATATTCTGTATAGTTATTCTGTATAAAATCTCTGACGTTTATCTCTTCTTGCCAAAGACCATTTTTAAATCCGTTCCAATTTATATGTTCCATTTTATCACCTTTTTAAGATATAAAATTAAATTTAGGGTCAAAAAAAGCAAATCAGCACTATACTGATTTGCCCAGACGGTCGGCCGAATGACCTTGCATTCCCCTGTGGTGTTCCACATTTCCCGTCAGTAGTGCAAGGCATTAAGTTTTTACTATATTTTGTACTTTTATTATACTAATTTTGTCTTATATTGTCAATACAATAATATTAAAATTTGCAAGTGATTATTAGCCTGATTTGGTAAATTGTGCATAAAAAAGCCTTGTGCATAACACAAGGCTTTTTGCAGATAAAACTAACGTTTTGAGAACTGTGGAGCACGACGAGCGGCTTTAAGACCGTACTTCTTACGCTCTTTCATTCTTGGGTCACGTGTTAAGAGACCTGCTTTCTTGAGAGTAGCGCGAAGCTCTGCATCGTACTGAAGAAGTGCACGGGAAATACCGTGACGAATTGCACCAGCCTGACCGGTAACACCGCCACCTGCTACACGGCAAATAACGTCAAACTTGCCAAGTGTGTCGGTAAGGGTTAAAGGCTGACGAACAATGAGTTTTAATGTTTCAAGACCGAAATAATCGTCGATTTCACGGTCGTTGATGATAATTTTACCTGTTCCGTTATAAACACGTACACGGGCAACAGAGCTTTTTCTTCTGCCTGTGCCGTAGAAATATGGCTTTCCTTCAATCATTACTCTGTTCTCCCTTCTTAAAATTCAACGGTTTCGGGCTTCTGAGCAGCATGAAGATGCTCGGTTCCCTTATAAACGCGAAGTCTGGTTAAAGCTGCACGACCGATGGTTGTATCTGGAACCATTCCCTTAACAGCAAGTTCCATAGCCATCTCTGGCTTTGTAGCCATAAGAGTTGAGTACTTAACTTCCTTTAAGTGGCCGATATAGCCTGTGTGATGATAATACTTTTTGTTCTCAAGTTTTTTACCTGTAAGAACTGCTTTTTCTGCATTGATAATGATTACGAATTCTCCACAGTCAACGTGGGGTGTGAATTCAGGGCGGTGCTTTCCGCGAAGAATGGTTGCTGCCGCTGCTGCAGTTCTTCCCATGGGCTTGCCTGCCGCGTCGATAACATACCACTTGCGTTCTACTTCATTAGCTTTAGCCATAAATGTAGACATAATTGTTTCCTCCAATATTTTTCAAATCTTTTTTTGACCTCCACTATTATAACAGAATAAATAAATTTGTCAACACTTTTTATCGCAATTTTGATAATTTAATTTATTTTCTCGCGATTTTTTTGTTTTTCTCTTGTTTTCTCTTGATTTCTTAGATGCGTTTTTATAAAACAATTTATATAAATACACCTTTTTTCTTGTCAATACTGCTTTTTATGTGAAAATTCTCAACCATTCTCACAAAGAACCCATATATTGTAAGTATTGAAATAAAGACAAAATATAAGTAAATCCGTATTGATTTATGAAATTCCATATGATATAATGGT
>JAZNBQ010000098.1:0-8577 GCA_045587065.1 Acutalibacteraceae bacterium
CGATGGCAATCGGTTCAGCCTTGGGATAAAAAGAGAAAACTCCTTGAAGGATAAAACCTTCAAGGAGTCCTTGGCGGAGACGGCGAGATTCGAACTCGCGGGGGATTGCTCCCTAACTGATTTCGAGTCAGCCCCGTTATGTCCACTTCGATACGTCTCCATATTAAATTGTATAGGCTTGCGCCTTAATACCAAATTGCGAGAAAAGTGCGAGATGCAGAATTCCAAAAGTGCAAACCGAAGCCCTAAAAACCTCGATAAATAAAGGGTTTGTGCAGAGAGTCAAGTGACAGACCCGACTATGTTTCGAGTGCTGCACCTTCGACCACTCGGACAACTCTCCAAAATATTGCAACGCAACATTAATAATTATAATTATCGCTCTTTTAAATGTCAAGAAATTTCCAACCCTTCTCTATAAATAGTTGGAAAAATCTATTGACTTTTTTCTGATTTATGATATAATATCAAGTACTGCGAATACTTATTGGGGCCATTAGCTCAGTTGGTTAGAGCAACCGGCTCATAACCGGTCGGTCCGGGGTTCGAGTCCCTGATGGCCCACCATTTTATAGGCGGTTTTAAAAACCGCCTATACTATCCCATAGGGGCGTAGTTAAACGGCTTAACAGTGGTCTCCAAAACCATCAAAGAGGGTTCGACTCCTTCCGCCCCTGCCAAAAAGCCAAGCCGTATGGCTTGGCTTATCTTGTTTAAAAATTTTAAAGAAAGAGGTTAGATTCATGAAAAAAATTATTGCTTTAATTATGGCACTAGCTATGTTATTCCTTCTTACTGCTTGTGGTTCTAACGAAACTGCAGAAAGTTCAGAAGAAACCGAAATCATCTCAAGCACTGAAGTTGTAGTTTCTGACACAAATGATACTTCTTCAAAAACTCAGTCCAACACTTCATCTAAGGTTCAAACCCCTTCCAATACTCAAACCACTTCTAATACTCAAACTACAAGCAAGGCTCCTACCAACACCGCTTGCACACATAAAAATGTTCAGGTAACACCCGCTGTTGAGGCTTCTTGCTCTGCAGAAGGAAAGACTGAAGGCAAGGTTTGTAAAGACTGCGGAAAGGTTTTAGTTGCTGCTCAGTCTATTCCAAAGGATGACCACATTTACAATCCTGCAACAACAGAAAAGCCTGCTACCTGTGCTCTTTGCGGTGCTACAAAAGGCGATGTTGCTCGTCCACAACTTGCAGTAAACTTCAAGAGCAAGACTGTAACCTTAAAGAGCGGTGCGAAAATCACAAACGCTTGGGTTGTTTCTGTTGACTGGCTAAGTGATACTCAGTGCAACATCAAATATGGCGTTGACATTACTAACGGCAGCACACCGGGCAAGGTTTCTTGGAACGTTGACGTTGAATTAAACGAACATTTCATTTTTGGTAAAACTGCATCCGGTTCTACCGAAGGCAGCTTAGCTGCAAACGAATCTGTTACCGTATATTGTGAAACAGGCGCTGTTCAGGCTGCCAGCACTACCGGTGGTTACAGACTAGTATTTAAAGACTAGTTTTTAAAACTAACAATTATTTACTTGAACATAAAAAACACACATTAGTTTTCCTAATGTGTGTTTTATTTTTTTATTTTGTTGCCAAAGCTTTTTCAAGCCACACAATGCCATAGTTCATAGCCTCTGCAAAGCCTACCTTTTCAGTAGATTTTACAACGTCGTCCTCGTTCTTAGCATTGTTTTTTATAAGCATTACCTTTATTTTATCGGCAACTTCCAAATCGTTTTCTTTATGTGAGGTAATTATTTCAAGCTTTACAACGTACTTTTCACTCATATCTCCATAATAAACAATATTGCCTTTTCTAACTAAAGGTTTATCTTTATAGGTTAAAAACTCACTCATTTTTATTTACCCTTCCTTTTTAGGCATCTCACGGTACAGATTAAATCTAAACAGTAAAGATTCATCCTCCTGATTAGTGCAACGCAGTGTTGCTTCGGAAACCTTGGCGCCCTTTAATATATTTGCTATTCCCATTATCTGGCAAAGCTTTGATTTAAGATTTAAGCTGTCTCCTTCCGGGGTTTCTAAAAAAACGTCACCCTTACAGGAATCAAGAGCTTTCATAAAATCGTTGAAATCCATATCATGCATTTGAATTTTATCCATTAAGAGACCTCCTCTTTTTATATTATTATATATACTAAATTATATATTATCACAGACTTTGTGTCAAGATATTACTTGTTTGTTGAAGTTGTATAGATTTTGTGTTAAAATGTTTTTGTATAAAATTATTTTTGAAAGGGATTTATTTATGAACATTGCCGTTATTACAGGAGCCTCCTCAGGTCTTGGTAAAGAATATGTTGAGGCGGTATACAACCGCTACCCCTGTCTTGACGAAATTTGGGTAATAGCCAGAAGAAAAGAACGTCTTGAAGAATTAAAAAACTCTTTAGGAGAAAAAATTCACGTTATTTCTGCCGACATTACAAAAGACGAAGATATACATAACATAAAGACTCTATTAACCGAAAACAATGCTAAAATTAAACTTCTAATAAACAATGCCAGGTTTGGAAAAATCGGAAATTTCAAGGATTTATCTTTAGAAGAAAACGCAGGTATGGTGCGCCTTAACTGTGAAGCTTTAACTGTTGTTACCGGTCTTGCACTACCCCATATGGAAAAGGGCGGAAAGATTATAAACATTTGCTCTATTGCTTCTTTTGCCCCCAACACACGCCTTGCGGTATACTCTTCCACCAAAGCCTACGTTATGAGCCTGTCTCGCGCTATGAGAGACGAACTTAAAAAAGACGGCATTAACGTTTTAGCTGTTTGTCCCGGCCCTATGGACACAGAATTCTTAGCTGTAGCCAATATTTTAAAGGGCACAAGCCGCACCTTCGACACTCTTCCTCGAGTTAAGCCGAAGAACGTAGCCTTAGCCTCTCTTAAAGCTTCTGATAAGAACAAAGCTGTTTACACAAACCATCTTCTTTATAAATTTTACAGGGTTTTAGCCAAAGTTTTACCTCTTTCTATTGTTATGAAGATGTGCGGAGCATAAGGCTTGACAATACTTGGTTTTTTATGTAAAATATTAGTAATTGTTTTACGGAGGTCATAGTGATGACAAATAATGAAAAAAATATGGACACTATAGTTTCCCTTGCTAAAGCAAGAGGCTTTGTATATTCCGGTTCTGAAATATACGGCGGTCTTTCTAACAGCTGGGATTACGGTCCTTTAGGTGTTGAGCTTAAAAACAACGTTAAAAGAGCTTGGTGGAAAAAATTTGTTCAGGAAAACAAATATAACGTAGGTCTTGATTCTGCAATCATTATGAACCCTGAGACCTGGGTTACCAGCGGACACGTTGGCGGATTTTCCGACCCTCTTATGGACTGCAAGTCCTGCCATGCAAGACACCGCGCAGATAAACTTATTGAAGATTTCGGCGGTCACGCAGAAGGCATGACCTTTGAGCAGATGACCCAATATATTAAGGAAAACGACATTACCTGTCCTGAATGTGGTTCTAAGGATTTTACTGATATAAGAAAATTCAACCTCATGTTCAAGACCTTTATAGGTGTTACTGAGGATGCCAAGAACGAAGTTTACCTTCGTCCCGAAACTGCACAGGGTATTTTCGTAAACTATGCCAACATTCAGCGTTC
Organism: Acutalibacteraceae bacterium; assembly: GCA_045587065.1. Taxonomy (GTDB): domain Bacteria; phylum Bacillota; class Clostridia; order Oscillospirales; family Acutalibacteraceae; genus SFWF01. The sequence continues at coordinate 3,669 of JAZNBQ010000098.1, forward strand.
TTCAAGAAAGAAGCTTCCTTTTGGTGTTTGTCAGATTGGTAAATCTTTCAGAAACGAAATTACACCCGGCAACTTTATCTTTAGAACAAGAGAATTTGAACAGATGGAATGTGAGTTTTTCTGCAAACCTGATACCGACCTTGAATGGTTCTATTACTGGAAGGATTTCTGCAAAAACTGGCTTTTAAACCTTGGACTAAAAGAGGAAAACATTCGTCTTCGTGACCACGAGAAAGAGGAGCTTTCCTTCTATTCTAAGGCAACAACAGATATTGAGTTCTTATTCCCATTTGGTTGGGGCGAGCTTTGGGGAATTGCAGACCGTACTAACTATGACCTTGGTCGTCATCAGGAAGCCAGCGGTAAATCTCTGGAGTATTTTGACCAGGAGACAAACGAACATTACATTCCTTACGTTGTTGAGCCTTCTCTTGGTGCAGACCGCGTACTTCTTGCTTTCCTTTGTGACGCTTATGACGAAGAGGTTGATGACAAGGGTGAAACAAGAGTTATTTTAAGACTACATCCTGCTCTTGCACCTTTCAAATGTGCAGTTCTTCCACTTTCTAAGAAATTAAACGAAGGTGCAGAAAAGGTATTTGACCTGCTCTCCAAAGAGTTTATGGTTGACTTTGATGATGCAGGTTCCATCGGTAAGCGCTACCGCAGAGAAGATGAAATCGGAACTCCTTTCTGCATTACCTATGACTTTGATTCTGAAACTGACGGCTCTGTTACTGTTCGCGACCGCGACACCATGGAGCAAATTAGAATTAAAATTGAGGAGTTAATTCCTTACTTAAAAGAAAAAATGGAATTCTAGTAAAACTAAAAAGCACTTGAGAAGTTCTCAAGTGCTTTTCTTTTATTTGCAATAATTTTCAATATAATTATTGATAGCATATTCAATTGTCTTTTCGGCTTCAGCTCGATTGGACACCTCGTCCACCGCAGTTTCCTTGCCTTCTAATTCCTTATACACCTTAAAGAAGTGACGCATCTCATCAAAAATGTGTTTTGGAATTTCATCAATATCTTTATATACGTTATAGGTAGGGTCATTAACAGGAATTGCAATTATTTTCTCATCTGCTTGTTTATTGTCTACCATAGATATAACGCCTACCGGATAACACCTTACCTCTGTCATAGGAAGAAGCGGCTCAGAGCATAGCACCAAAACGTCAAGAGGGTCTAAATCATCTGCGTATGTTCTTGGTATAAAACCATAATTTGCAGGGTAATGGGTAGAGGTGTAAAGTATACGGTCTAGCATTAAAACGCCTGTTTCTTTATCTAGCTCATATTTACACTTGCTGCCCTTGCCTATTTCAATTATAGCAACAAAATCATCAGGAGAAATCCTTTTAGGATTAATATTATGCCAAATGTTCATTATTTTGTACCAAAAATACGATCTCCCGCATCTCCAAGACCAGGGAGAATATATGCGCGTTCGTTAAGCTGACGGTCAAGAGATGCACAGTAAAGCTCTACGTCAGGATGAGCATTTGTGAAAGCTTCAACCCCCTCCGGAGCGGCAATAATGCACATAAACTTAATGCTTCTTGGTCCAAATTCTTTAATGCGTGATACTGCATCAATTGCAGAACCGCCTGTTGCCAACATTGGGTCAAGAACAATAACGTCACGCTCAGGAATATCAGCAGGAAGTTTACAGTAATAATCTACAGGCTCATGTGTGTCAGGGTCGCGATACATACCAATATGTCCAACCTTTGCAGTAGGAATAAGGTTAAGTACACCGTCAACCATTCCAAGTCCTGCTCTGAGTATTGGAACAAAAGCCAGTTTTCTGCCTGAAATTTTCTTTGCAATCATAGTCTCCATTGGAGTTTCAATTTCTACGTCCTCAAGAGGCAAATCCCTTGTTGCCTCGTAGCACATGAGCATTGCAATTTCGTCAATAAGCTCTCTAAACTGTTTTGTGCCTGTTCTTTTGTCGCGTAAAATAGAAAGTTTGTGCTGAATTAATGGGTGGTCATAAACTAGTATTTTGCTCATTATTATCACCTTTCACATATAAAAATTTAATTGTTTTCTTCAATTTCTTTTATTTTGGCTACGCGGTTAGCGTGTCTTCCACCTTCGAAATCTGTACCGATAAAGAGCTCGGCAAGTTCTATTGCTACGCCTATACCGATAACTCTTCCTCCCATACAAAGAACATTAGAGTCATTATGTAGTCTTGTATATTTCGCAGAGAAATGGTCACTGCAGCAAGCAGCCCTTATGCCCTTGATTTTATTTGCCGCAATAGACATTCCTATGCCTGTACCACAAACTAAAATGCCGCGTTCATAATTACCATTTGTAATTTCACTGCATACTTTCTTTGCAATATCGGGATAATCAACAGAAGCCAGTTCATAAATACCGCAGTCCAATACTTCGTGGCCCTGCTCTTTTAGGTGGGCTGCTATAGCGTCCTTATGCTCAAGGCCGCCATGGTCACAACCGATTACTATTTTCATTTTTTCTTCTCCTTTAATTCCCTTTCTGCCTGTGGCAAACGCAGATAAAAAGGTTTTAAATAGGTTTGGCTTATACCCTTTGATACAAGGGATAACTTTTCTGCAGCCAAAGCAGTACCTACTGCATTCTGAAAGCTATAAGGTTCTTTTGCCAGGTCTACGTTATCTTTTTGTTCTGCAAAGGCTTTAAAAAGCTTTGCTCCGTCCCCTGCTATAATAACCTTGTCTTGTACTTCTTCCAGTTCTTTTTCTACCTCATCTACCATAACAGCACGATTTTCTGTTAACGGAAGAATTTCACCCTTTTGGATTTTATAAATACGATTATAAACCTGATTGCATCTTGCGTCCATTACTGCACAGAGGGTACAGTCAAAGCCTGCAAAGCACTGAGCAATACTGTCTAAGGTAGAAATTTCATAGCAAGGTGTATCTTTAGGGGCTGCGAGCCCTTTAATTGCACTTATTCCAATTCTGATTCCTGTAAACGAGCCGGGGCCTGAGTTTATAGCAAAAGCATCGATATCTTCCAGATTTACAAGTGAGGATGATAACATTTCCTTAATCATTGGAAGCATGGTTTGTGAATGTGTAAGCTGCACGTTAATATACGATGATGCTATTATTTTGCCGTCCTCTACTATTGCACAGGAGGCAGGACTTGCCGAACAATCAACAGCTAAAATTTTCATTTATTTCTCCTGAAATAATTATTTTTCTCTTATTGTCACCAAGGTTGTTAATAGAAACTGTAATAACATTTTGGTCCAAAGCGTTTTTTATATTCTCGCTCCACTCTACTGCCATTACTCCGCATTTTTCCAAATAGTCAAAATAACCGCAAGAGTACAGGTCTTCCCAATTTTCAATTCTGTACATATCAAAATGATATAAAGGAAGCCTGCCTCCTACATATTCGTTGACAAGAGCAAAGGTAGGAGAATTTACCTGACCTTGGAAACCCAGCCCTTTGGCCAGTCCCCTTGTAAAACAGGTTTTTCCCATTCCCATTGGACCCTCAAAAGCAATAATTTCTCCGCCTGTTAAGGTTTTGGCCAGTCTCTCGGCTATGTCTTCAGTTTCCTTTGGCGAATTTGTTATAAAGCTAAGCATTAGAAGAGACCTGTTATCTTTCCGTCGGTTTCAACGTCAATATTGTTAGCCGCAGGAACTTTAGGTAGTCCGGGCATAGTCATAATGCTTCCTGCAAGGGCTACTACAAAGCCTGCGCCTGCAGAAATCTTAACCTCACGAATAGTAACGGTAAAGCCCTCTGGTCTGCCAAGAAGTGCAGCGTCGTCGGAAAGTGAATATTGTGTTTTTGCAATACAAACAGGCATATTCTTGCCTAGTTCTTCGATTTCCTTAATATTCTTCTCTGCGCCATCGGTAAAGGTTACCCCTTTTGCACCATAAATAGTGGTAGCAATAGCGGTAATTTTTTCTTTTATAGAAAGGGCAGTATCATAAATAGGTTTAAAGTCAGAAGGCTTTTCACAAGCTTCCACAATTTTCTCAGCAAGTTCTATACCGCCCTTGCCGCCCTTTGCGAAAACTTCTGAAAGGGCAAAGTCTGCACCCTTTTCTTCGCAATACTTAGCAATAGCGTTTAGTTCCGCTTCGCTATCTGTTCCGAAACGGTTAATTGCAACCACAACAGGAACACCGTATTTTTTCATATTTTCAATATGAGCTCCAAGGTTTACGATACCCTTGTTTAAAGCCTCAAGATTTTCTGCTGCAAGATCTGCCTTAGCAACGCCACCGTTATATTTTAAAGCACGAACAGTAGCAACGATTACAATTGCAGATGGAGAAAGCCCTGCAAGACGACACTTAATATCAAGGAATTTTTCTGCACCCAAATCTGAACCGAAGCCTGCCTCGGTAATACAGTAGTCTCCCAGTTTAAGACCTAGCTTAGTTGCTCTTACAGAGTTGCATCCGTGAGCAATATTAGCAAATGGTCCGCCGTGCATAACTGCAGGTGTATTTTCTAAGGTCTGAACCAAGTTAGGTTTAATTGCATCCTTAAGCAATGCTGCCATTGCGCCCTGAGCATTTAAATCCTTAGCAAAAACAGGAGCGCCTGTGTATGTATACGCAACTAAAATGTTGCCAAGACGTGTTTTTAAATCCTCTACGTTTTCGCAAAGGCAAAGAATTGCCATAACCTCACTGGCAACGGTTATAATAAATCCGTCTTCTCTTGGCACGCCGTTTACCTTACCGCCGAGACCGATGGTTATATTACGAAGAGCTCTGTCGTTCATATCAAGACATCTTTTTATTACAACTCTTCTGGGGTCGATACCTAAAGTGTTGCCCTGTTGTAAATGGTTATCAAGCAAAGCGCATAGAAGATTATTTGCAGAAGTAATGGCATGCATATCTCCTGTGAAATGAAGGTTGAT
>JAZNBQ010000099.1:0-11022 GCA_045587065.1 Acutalibacteraceae bacterium
CAGAGAAGCCTTTGACATTGACATTGCAACTAACGCTATGCCTTGGGACGTTATGAAAATATTTGAGCACTCCATACCAACAGGCATTGACCACGGTACTGTTACGGTTGTTTTAGACTCAAACACCATTGAGGTTACAACCTATCGTAGTGACGGAAAATATGATGACAACAGGCACCCAAACAGTGTGGTTTTTGAAAAAAATATTGAAAATGACCTTTCCAGGCGTGATTTTACCATAAATGCTTTTGCCCTTAATTCCAGGAATGAAATCATTGATATTTTTGGTGGCAAAAACGATTTAGATGCCAAACTGATACGCTGCGTAGGTAATGCCGAAAAGCGTTTTTCTGAAGATGCCCTTAGGATTTTAAGAGGCTACAGATTCTGCTGCACCCTTGGGTTTGATATTGAAGACAGCACCTTACAGGCGGCCTTGAAATTAGGGAAATCAGTAGAAAACATAAGCGGAGAAAGAATTTTTGCCGAGCTTAAAAAATTAATAACAGGCAGTAATTTTAAACACTTTTTAGATTTTGTAAATAATGGATTTTTAGAGTTTTGCGGAATTGGTGCTATAAACACAGACTTAAGGGTATTTACCGACTTGGAAAAATCCTGGGAACTTCGTTTACCCATATTTTTAACACTTTCAGTTCTTGATTTAAGCAAATTTATTTCTGTATTAAAGCCTGATAAAAGTCTTATAAACTCAATAAAAGCTTTACAGGAAATGTCTTCTTTGGACCTTCCTGTTACCAAGAAAGACATAAAACTGCTTCTTTTCAAATACGCCAGAGAACACGTAATTATGTATTTGGAATATCTAAAGGTTTTAGGTGTGGACACCAAAAATCTTTATTTAAGCCTTAAACAAATTGAAGAAAACCAAGAGCCTTATCTTATTTCTCATTTAGCAATTAAGGGAGAAGACCTTATGAATATTGGTATTACAGGAAAGGAAATCGGTAAAACTTTAAATAGTCTCTGCCTTTACGTTATTGAAAACCCTTCAAAGAACAACACTGATGACCTATTAAAATTTAATCACTAATACCTATTGGCGTCATAGAATGTAATGTAAAACATTTTATGACGCTTTTTAGGTGAGAGATATGACTATAACAGTTTTAGGAAATTCATTAAGATTTGATATTTTATGCAAAAAATTAAGCGAAGCAGGACACAACGTAACGAGATTTAATCGCACAGAGGAAATTCCCGATACTTTGAACCACCAGGTTATCATTCTTCCTATTCCTACTAAAGCAAAAGACGGATTTTTAAATCTTCCGGGAGAAAAAAAGATAACTGTGGAGAACTTAATAAATGGAACCAGAAAAGATGCTTTAATTATTTCTTGCAACTATGAAGACACTAGAAGAAAAATTGTTGATATAAACAAAGACGAATACTTTGCTCATTTAAACGCTGTTCCTACTGCCGAGGGTGCAATTAGCATTGCTCTTAAATCTAAAGGTATTACTATGTATAACAGTAAGTGCTTAATAGTCGGATTTGGCAGAATCGGCAAAATTTTAGCTCACCGTCTTGACGGGCTTAAAGCAGACATTAGTGTTGCCGCAAGGAAGCCTAAAGATTTGGCTCTTATTAAAGCTTTAGGGCTTAAAGAAATTAAAACGGCAGATTTGGACAAAGTTTTAATGGATTATGACGTGATTTTTCAGACCGTTCCCTCTCTGGTTTTAAATGAAAACGTTTTGAAATCTTTAAATAAAGACTGTATTATTGTTGAACTTTCTTCCGCCTCGGCAGGAACCAATTTGGAAAAGGCAAAAGAACTTGGTATTAACGTTGTAAATGCAAGCGGATTACCTGAAAAGACTGCTCCTTTTACGGCAGGAATGATTCTTTTTGAAAGTGTTATTAGAATTATTACAGACATGAATAACTAAAGGAGAACCTTTATGCAAAATAGTAAAGTCGGCTTTGCTATGTGCGGTTCTTTTTGCACTATAGCAGAGGCTATTGAACAAATGAAGTTTTTAAAGACAAAGGGATTTGACATTCAACCTATTTTTTCGGAAATTGTCTCTAAAACTGATACCAGATTTATTAAGGCGCAGGACCTGAAAGATAAAGTTAGTGAAATTTGTGAAAAAAATATAATTACCACTATACCTGAAGCCGAGCCTATTGGTCCTAAAAATCTTTTAGACGCTTTGGTAGTTTGTCCTTGCACAGGTAATACTTTAGCAAAAATTTCTCTTGGAATAACCGACACGCCTGTAACCATGGCCGTAAAGGCTCATTTAAGAAATAATAAGCCTGTAGTTTTAGCCATTGCTACCAACGATGCTTTGGGTGCTTCGGCACAAAATATCGGAAGGCTTCTTAATACTAAAAATATTTATTTTACCCCCTTCAGACAAGATGACCCAATAACAAAGGAAAAATCTCTTGTTGCTGATTATTCCTTGTTATATGATACTTTGATTTTAGCCTTAGAGGGCAAACAAATAAGTCCCACAATAATTTAACGGAGCACCAAAAGGTGCTCCGTTATTATTTATTTTATTTGATTTATTAAGTACTTCCCTGTTTCTCCTAAGAATTTTAAAACAGGTTTTTTAAGTTCTTCAGGGTAGGAATTAAGAAGTTTATAGGTCTCGAAATTAATATTTCCACTATAACCTATTTCTCTTAATCCAGTACAAATTCTTTCCCAATTTGTAACACCCATAAATGCGCCGAAATGTTGGTCTACAATGCCATAATTATCATGCAAATGAAGCACCTTTATGCGATTGCCTAAGATTTTAATAAATCTGTATGGGTCTCTGCCGGCAAGAGTGGTATGTCCGCTATCAAAACAAAAACCGAAAAGTTCTTTTCCTGCCTTTGCGTTTAGCGCGTCTATCATACATACTGCTTCATAAGGGTCGCTACAAAAATCTCCGTAGATTTTGCCCTTATATTTCGCATACATATTTTCGATACACATAGTCATATTACATTCCTTTAAAATGTTTATAAAGGAAGAATAAAACTCCATGTTTTTTTCGTTTTCGGTTTTCATATCAAGTTTTTTTGTAAGGTCTGAGGAAAAAACCGGATGGACAACAATATATTTTGCACCTAGAGAACTTGCAATTTTTATAGTTTTCTTTATGGTGCTCGAAAGGTAATCATTAAAGGTTTTGTCCTGACAAAAAACGTATGACGGGTATGGTGCGTGAGCTTGACCGATTTCTATACCCATTTCTTTAGCCTGTTTGCCCAGTTCCTCATACTCTCTCAGTAAAATGTCTACCGACTTATCAAAAAACGGACTTGTTTTCCCTGCCTTTATATCGTCACGGTCATACTGTGGAAAGTGCAGGTCTAAAGCGGTAAAGCCACATTCTTTAATAAGCTGTAAGGCCTCTTTTGCATTATCAAGATTTTTATTTAAGATATTACTTGATTGAACACTTAGTCTCATATAATACGTCCTTAAATTGTAATAGATTTATTTAAAGTAAGGGAATAAATGATTTTTTCTCCCACAGGGTATGAAAGAAGATTGGCACAAGCCTTTGCATATATTTCAAGTTGTTCTTTATAAGCTTCTTTTAATTCTTCCTCGTTTTTATTGCGGTCTGTTTTAAAATCCACAATAACAAGTTTGCCGTCTTCTACAAAGAGAAGGTCAACTGCACCCTGTACCACTATTTTCTCACTTTTAAATGATTTGTCAAGGTCTGATTTTAAATCAGTTGCAGAAAATTCAGTTAAAAACCTCATTTCTCTTTTAACCAATTGGGAAGCTTTTATGCGACTGAAAAGAGCAGAAGTAAAAAATTCACTTAAACTGTTCAGGTCTATTGCCTCTGACTCGGCTTCGGTTAAAAAGCCCATTTCATAAAGCCGCTCTTTTTCTTCATTTAAGTGTGTCTTTGCCGTATCATAATCGCAATACTGCATAAATTTATGAAGCGCAGTTCCTCTTTCGGTACCGCTAAGTCCGTCTTTAGATAGAAATGCAGGTCGGCTTTTAAACTGATAGACTTTTTCATCTGCTTTATGCACAATATCTGTAACAGAAGCTTTTGCTTCAAGGTCCAAAAGCGTTTCATAGGGGTATTTAAAGTTGTAGATTTCTTTTAAATTATCAACAGCCGCAATATCTACAGTCATATCGGAAGAAGCCCCTTCAAGTTCCCTTTCCTTTAAATCCTCTATTATATTTATTTTACATAAAGCTTTTTCTTGGTCACAAAATCTATCGGTAAGTCCTACATAATCTTTTAAAATCTTGCCGTCCGGAGAGATTAACCAAGACAACAACAACCAATCGGCATAAGACATGGTTTTCTTGAAAATCGAATAGTCTATGCACTTAGTATTATCGATATCATAAAGACTTGAAAGCTTTGAAACTATGCTTTGCTCTAAATTGCTATAACTTGCAGTCATAATCAGTTTTTCCTCTGCTCTGGTCATAGCAACGTAAAGAAGGCGAAGTTCCTCGGCTCTTAGCTGAGCTTTGGCAAAATCACTCATAACAAGGCGTAAGAGGGTCTTGGATTTTTCGCGTTTTTCTTTATCGAAATAGTTGAAAGAAAAACCGTGTTTTTCATCAATTAGCATATGATTATTTATGTCTGTAAAGTTGAAGTTCTTGGACATATTCGCCAATATGCATATTGGGAACTGCAATCCCTTAGAACCGTGTATGCTCATTACAGTAACACAGTTTGAAAGATTGCCAGGTGAAGATTTAAAGTCTTTTCCTCTAAGATTTTCAACAGCATTTAAAAATTCCGACAGACTCTTTTTTCTATCTTCTTCAAAGCATAATGCATAGTTTTGTATACTAAGCAGATTATCTACTCTGGAACTTCCGTTTTCCAGTTCAGACATTATACTTAAAATTCCTGTTGTTTCAAAAATTTCTTCAACAAGTTTGGAAACACTTAAAACTATGCTCTTTCTTCTAAGGTCTGATAAAGTCTTTAAAAATTCGTTTACTTTAGCCTCTTTTTTGGCCGTAGGCGAAGATACTGCGCTTATGAATTTGCCTTTTTTGTTTAGAATTCGCATTCTTGCCAACTCTTCCATAGAAAAGGCAAATAGAGGTGACGTCAGAACATTAAGAAGAGCTATATCATCATATGGGTTGTTTATAATTTTTAATAAAGACAAAAGCAAAACCGCTTCGTCGGTATTTAACAGGTCACCTGCTGAAACGCTTACCGGAATTCCTCTGTTTTTTAACACCTCTACAAGAATCTCGCCATAATTTGCAACGCTGCGCAAAAGTATAGTTATATCTCTATATTCTGCTTTTCTAAGACCATTCTCGGATTTTAAAAACGGTTCTTTGCTGATAGTTTCATCAATAATATCGGCAATTTTGTTTGCTTCTGCCTTTATCTTAAAGATTTTTTCATCCTCTTCATCAATAAACACATTACTAATTTTATTACAATCTAAAAGATAGGCCTCTACCTTAGGCTCTTCTGATGGTAAAAAGTCTGCCATTGGCACCAAAGCCTCGGTGCTATTATATTCTATATCGGCATTTTCTTTAGTCATTAGTTTCTGAAAAAAGGAATTTACATACTGACAGATTTCTTTTCTGCTTCTGAAATTGCATCCAAGTTCTACAGCCACACAGTCATCAAATTCCTTATATCTTTCTCTTTTTTCGATGAAATTATAAGGATTTGCTCCTCTGAATTTGTAAATTGACTGCTTGGCATCACCAACCGAAAAGAGTTTCTTTTCATTATCTGACAAAATACTGAACAGACAGTCCTGCATATCGTTGGTGTCTTGATATTCGTCGACGAAAATTGCATCGTACTGGTCTATAAAATCCTTTGCACTACTCTTTGCAACAATTTTTCCGTCTTTATAATCGGCTATCATTGAAAGGGTTGTTTGCTCTGCCATATAAAATGTTATTAGATTTTTTTCCTTTAAAAGATTATAGAACTCATCTTCAAAACGGTATACTATCTCGGTAATTTTATTTACAAAGGTTGAGCAAAACGCAAACTCTTCTTTTAAGGCATTTTGGTCACAATAAATCAGCGCCTTTAAAGATTTGGCAATAGAATCTGCTTTATCTTTAAGGTCTTTAGAATATTCTACCTCAGGGGTCTTAAATTCGGCTTTTAATGCTTTACATTTTACAGGGGCATAAGACAGGGCTTTATTAAATGCTTTGTCCCAGGATTTTTCTTCAAGTATTTCTTTAAAGTTTTCAAAAAAGCTACTGATATAATAGTAATTTTCGCCGTATTTACTCTTGGCTTCTTGAAAGTTTTCTATTATATTGCAAGCCTTTTCTATATATACGCTACCCTCGTTTACCATATCAAGCGCCATATTCAAAGCGTCATTCTGCCACTTTGATGAAAGGCCTTGGGCGTGTTTTTCATAGGAAATCTTAATCTCGTTAATCCACTCTTTTGGGAAAGGCATCTGACGGCTAAACTCGAAAATATTAAGAACGCTCTCGGTAAGTTTGCTATCATCGTAATCAGAGCCCACAAACTCAAGAAGCTCTAAAAAATCTTTATCTTCCGCATTATAATACTCTTCAAAAACCTTATTTATTGCAAGGGTTGTAAGATTATTAATAACAGATGCTTCGGCAATTTTAAAGGATGGATTCAGCCCTGAGATTTCGTAATTTTCTCTTATAAAATCAAGGCAAAAAGAATCTATTGTGCAGATTTTTGCACTGCTTATCAAAATTTTTTGTCTTTGTAGAAGCGGACTATAAGGGGAACTTTCAATAAGCTGGTTAAGTTTCTTCTCTATTCTTGACTTTAGTTCTGCGGCTGCTACATTTGTAAAGGTTATTACAAGTATTTTATCGGCAGGAATTGGGTTTTTATCACTGGTTAACAGGCGAATAACCCTTTCTACCAATACTGCGGTTTTTCCTGAACCTGCCGCCGCGCTAACAAGAAGACTGCCGTTTGTATTTATTGCAAGTTCTTGTTGGGGTGTTGGGTTAAATGCCATTATTCTCACCGCCCTTTAAAATTTCCTTTATCTCTTCTTTTGTTAGTTTTTGTGCTTTTTTATGTTTTTTATTGCTAACATGACAAACGCTTGAATAGTCACAGTATTTACATGCATTTACATTAATTCCATCGGTTGGCTCGGGATTAAACTTGCCTGTTTTTACTCCGTCTCCCATCTGGGTCATAAGGCTTTCTATTTTATCAAATATTAGTTCAAACATTTCTTCATCCACATAGGACGTACTGTTATCTTTATATTTGGGAACGTATTTTCCTTCGTTTTCCTTTTCCATAGCAAGACGTATTTCTTCTTCATCGGAAATTAGGCCGTTCATAGCAAGAGACTCTTTTACGATTTTGCTTTTAGCCGGCATATAAAGTATACCTGCTGCCTTTGCATCCTGGGTTAAATTCCCCTTTTTAACTACTGCGTAAAGATAAATCAGCATCTGCAGATTAAGACCTACCAAAATATCGGGAAGGTCAAAGGTTTTAGCATTGGTTTTATAGTCCACTACGCGAATGTAGTTTTTATATGTGTCTACTCTATCAATTTTTCCTACAAGGACAACATTACCGTCGTTAATTGGTAGATTAACCTTGGTTTCATCCTCAGTATAACCTATGCTCATTTCACAAAATGCCGGTTCAAAATCGCTTTGTTTAAAATCTTCTGCCATATGAAGAACAATATCTTTAACCGACTGAGAAATACGAGACAATAAGAACTTAAACCGAGGTGTCAGAATAATCTCAGTTCCGCTTATGTCTTCAAAATACTTATTCATAAAAAAATCTACTTCTCTGAAAAGTTCGTTAACAGAAAGGTTGGCAATATTTTTATGGTATTTGTTAATAATTGATTCTAAAATATAATGGGTTATGGTTCCCCTTTGCATTACGTTGAGGTCGGCTCTTTTAACCTTGCCTGTCTTAAGACCGGATTTAAGGAAATACATCAATTTACAGCTATAGTAATTATCAAGCTTTGAAGCCGAAATATAAATGTCTTTGCCAAAAAGCTCTTTTGCAGTCCCAGGATTAATATTGAAATCCTGTTCTTTGTTGGCATTATTAAGCTTAGTAATACCTAATTTATACTGTTCGTTTTCGTTAAGAGAGGCTTTGACAACCGATTTATCGTAAACTGAAATAAGCCCTATATCACTGAACGCGGCACCCTGAGTCTGTGGAACAAAATCCCCTTTTGCAGAAAACTCAAAGTTTTCGGTATGAAGGCTTTCAAAATGATTAAGTATACGATCGACAAAGGCAGATTTTTCCAGTTTGCCTCCTGACATATCTCCCTCTGAGAACATTATGTAAACCTTATCGATAGCACAACACAAGAGCGAATATACTAAATAATCTTCTTCGACGGCGGATTTTATTGCATCGTCGTTAAGGTTTATACCATAATTTTTAAGCTTTTCTTTATCTATTTGCCCTAAAAGTCCTGCAGTTGTTTTATTGTTGGGAAAAACACCTGCATTTGCACCTAAAATAAATGCAATTTTAGGTTTGGACGGACGAATTCTGTCTGCGCTACCAAAGGTCACCTCGTCAAGCATTTGAGGAACGTTAGAAATTTTAGAACTTTCTGCCGCTAAATTAAATGCAGAAATATATTCCTGTGCATTAATATCTTTTTCCTCGAAAACGCGGACAATAGAATCGAGAATATTAATAATTACATCCCAACTTTGTCTGGTTATGGAAGCCGAGAACCTATCTCCTGTTTCTTCCTGGCTTTCACAGAACTGTGTTAAGGTTTTAATAATAAAGGGTTGCTCCAGATAACTGAACAGAACCTTACTCATATTAAGAGGTGTACCTGAGAATTTGTTCTTAAAGCCAATAATCCTATTATAAATTTTTTCTCTGTTGGCATTTATTTTCGCAAGGCGTTCTTTATCTTCCTTACTGTCCTCGCCTGATTCAAGTCCTCTTGGACTCATAATCCATTCATTTGCCCAGTCGGAGCCTTTGATGCCCCAAATGTAAATATACTCTTCCAAAGAGAAAATCTCATCCTCAGATATATCTACAAGGCCTGATTTTAAATATTTTAATATATTTTCTCCGGTAAAAGAATTAATCAGGTCAAAAAGCGTCGATATATGCACGAAAAGCGGAGTATCTACAAGTCGTACGCTTTTATCGGTAAAACAAGGAATATTATTCTTTTTGCATTTAAGCTCAATAAAATTCTGATACGTATCAATATTTCTAGAAACTACAATGAAGTCCTTATATCTGTAATTATTTTCTCTTACCTCTTTTTTTATAAGAGTAGCGGTAGCAACTGCCTCTTGTCTTGGGTTTTTACAGGAAATTACTCTTATGCCCTCTGAGTCTTCATTCTTACCGCTATTTTTACCCACAAGCAATTCTTCAAGTGAATTTAGGTTCTGGTTATTATAATGAAAATCTTCTAAAACCTGGGGGGCAGTTTCCTTAACACCTCTAAGAGCTGCCTTTTTTCTAATAGTTCTGATAGTATTGTTTAGGTTATAGAACAGATTTATATTTGTATCTTCGCTATTATCTGTAGCAAATGAAAAGGTAACCTTTTGGGCTTGCTCCAAAACTCTCTCAATAATTTTATACTGTTGCTCTGTGAATCCTGTAAAGGCATCGAAGAAAACTGTTTTTCCTTTAAAAAACTCAAACTCTCCCAAAACGTTAAAGAGTCTTGTCATCATATCTGAAGGGTCGATATACTTGTTGGAAATAAGGGCGTCATAGGCTGACATCACAATAGATATATCTTTAAGCTTTGCGCCTAAACTACCACCTATTTCATTAGCGGCATCAAAAAGAGATTCTGACGTTGCTGCGGCAAATTTAAAATCTCTCATAAGAGTTGCCAAATTCTTTGTAAAGTCAGAAAACCCTACGTATTTAGAAAATACAGTAAGGTTTTCTGCGGAGTTTTTAAGTGCTTTATCGGTAAAAATTATCTTTTCAAATTCAGTAAGACAAGGCATTCTTCCTGCGCCTATTTTGTTTGAAATTTCATCATAGAGGCGTGTGAAACTAAGCACCGAAATATTATCGGTGTTGGCTTTTTCCTGCTTTATTAATGCTCTCTCGGTTTCAAAAGTAAACTGTTCAGGAACGATAATTACAACCTGACTTTCCTGTGAGGCTTCTGCCGCATTTTTAATAACGGTATAGGTCTTTCCTGTACAGGCTCGTCCAAAAATAAAATTGAGCATAACACACCTCCATATATAATAATTATACTATAAAATTACAATAAATTAAAGTGTTTTTTAATATAAAAAGAAAGCACAGCTAAACTGCGCTTTCTTTTAACTTGCTTTCATTCTAAGTCTCAATTTATCTGCTATCATTGCAATAAACTCACTATTGGTAGGCTTACCTCTGTCGGTGTTAATAGTGTATCCAAAGTAGGAGTTAAGAACGTCTATGTCACCTCTGTCCCAAGCAACCTCTATGGCGTGTCTTATGGCTCTTTCTACTCTTGAAGAGGTAGTCTGATACTTCTTGGCTACAGATGGGTAAAGAATTTTTGTTACCGAATTTATAATTTCTCTGTCTTTAACAG
The DNA here is from genome assembly GCA_045587065.1 of Acutalibacteraceae bacterium. Classification (GTDB taxonomy): domain Bacteria; phylum Bacillota; class Clostridia; order Oscillospirales; family Acutalibacteraceae; genus SFWF01. The sequence continues at coordinate 10,561 of JAZNBQ010000099.1, forward strand.
AAAGAATAATAGATTCTCTCAAGTAATGATAGCCTTTTATATGTGCAGGAACACCGATTTGATGAAGAATCTCGGTTATCATATACTCCAGTTCAGTATCGGTTACTATGTTATTCTTTATAACCACAGGTTTATTATCGCTTTTCCAGCCTGAAAGTTTGATTATTCTTTCTGCAAGGGTATTTATGTCAAAAGGCTTAATAAAATAGTATGCCGCTCCTGCCTCCAAGGCTTCTCTTTCCAAATTAGGATTATCATAACTTGACATTGCCATAACCATAGGTGCATTTTTAATATTAGATTCTTTAATGCCACTGATTACGCCAAGTATATCTATATTTGGCATAAATACGTCTGCCAATACCACGTCGGGTTTCAGAGATTTTATTTTTTCTAATACCACTTTTCCATCCTTATCGCACAGAAAAACCTCCATGCCATAACTTGTTAAGACCTTTGAGC
>JAZNBQ010000100.1:0-10631 GCA_045587065.1 Acutalibacteraceae bacterium
TAATACTGGGTAGCCCTGACAGAAAAGCGTTATCTATATATCTTTCAAGTTCCATAATTCCTTCATCAGTAGTCATTCCGCGCATATCAAATTCATACCTTGCCTCGCGTTCCACTCTTGATTTTACACCGCTAACGTTCCTTGGCTTTATACTTTTTTCTTTTTGCTTCACTTCGTTGAGACGAATATTTGAAACCTGAGTCCAACTTTTAAGTCCGCCAATGGCAACCAATATCTTTTTACCGTCTTTGGAAATTTCCTGTACTACGCCTTTTTCGTTTATATCAGAAACTATTATGTTATCACCAACAACTAATTCTCTTGGCAAAACGTAGTTTTCATAAGTTCTGGAAGAAACAGGGTCGGATATTTCTTCCAGTTCCTTTATTCCGCCACTTGCAGACCTTTTTGCTTTTTGCATCATTTCAGCAGCATTTTTCCAACTGAATTCTTTTTTTATTTCTTCCAATTCATTTAAAAGTATGTTGGACTTTAACCTTGCACTGTCGACGATATACGAAGCGTCTTTTCTTGCTTTTTCAATTATCTTTTCTTGAGATTCCAAGGCTTCTTCAAGAGTTTTGTCAGCCTTAGCTTTTGCAGCAAGTGACTCCTTTGCCAATTCTTTTGCTCGTTCACTTTCAAGCGATGCTTCTTTACGCGCTTTCTCCAAAGCTTCGATAACGTTTTCAAAGCGTTTGTCCTGGTCAGAAACATAGGACTTTGCAAGGTCAACAATGCTTTCCTCTACACCAAGTTTTGAAGAAATTGCAAAGGCGTTGGATTTACCAGGTACACCAATTAGTAAATTATAAGTGGGTTTTAGGGTATCAACATCAAATTCGCAACAGGCGTTTTCTACCCCTTTGGTTTCCAAGGCATAGCTTTTTAGTTCTGCGTAATGGGTGGTTGAAATGATTTTTGCACCATTTATTGCAAGTCTGACTAATATTGCTTTAGCCAATGCGGCTCCCTCAACAGGGTCTGTGCCGCCGCCTAGCTCGTCAAGTAAAACAAGCGCATTGTTTTCCGATTCTTCTAAAATACTGACAATGTTAACCATATGAGAAGAAAAGGTTGACAGTGACTGCTCTATACTCTGCTCATCGCCGATATCTACAAGAATTCGGTCAAAGAAGCCTGTACTACTGCCATCTTCGGCAGGAATCATAAGACCACACATAGCCATTACTGTCAACAAGCCGACGGTTTTAAGGGCTACTGTTTTACCTCCTGTATTAGGTCCTGTGATAATAAGAGTATTATAATCTTTTCCTAAAGTTACGCTTATTGGTACCACCTTTGATGGTGCAATCAGCGGATGACGAGCTCTTTTTAGAACTGTTATACCATCTGCATTTACTGTTGGTACTGTAGCCTTCATCTTATATGCAAGACTTGCCTTTGCAAATATTAAATTAAGTTCAACAAGGCTTTCAAAGGAATATTTTACACTCTCTGAAAAAGAGGCAACCAAGCTTGAAAGCTCTGCTAAAATTCTGTCTATTTCTTCTTTTTCTTTAGATTTATAAACTCTGATTTCATTATTTGCTTCTACCACCGACATAGGCTCTATAAAGAGGGTTGCGCCTGAAGAAGAGGTATCATGAACTATACCGGAAATTTCACTTTTATATTCCGCCTTAACCGGCACCACAAATCTTCCATCTCTTTGTGTTACTATGGCGTCCTGTAAATATTTGGATTTACTCTGACTTCTTACAATTGCGTCAAGTTTATCTTTTATACCGGAAGAGATCCCTCTGATTTTACGTCTTATACTTGCAAGTTCACCAGAGGCGTTATCGTTCATTTCATCTTGGCTCTTTATTGCAAAACAAATCTTATCTTCCAAGAATTTATTTGGTGAAAGAGAGGCAAAAAGGTCGTCTAAAATAGTTTTATTGTTAACAGAACAATTTTCTTTCCACTCTTTTACCGAGCGTATACTTTTAAGACAGTTGGCAACGTCAAGGAGTTCTCCCATATTTAAAGATGCGCCTACCTCTGCTCTGGTTAAAATTGAGGTAGGGTCAACAGGGCTGTAAAACGAGGGGGAAGCAAATTTTGCAGTTAATAAAAAGGCCTCCTCTGTCTTTTTAAGTTCACGGTTTACCTCATCTAAAGAGGGAAATGGGCGCAACTCAAGTGCCCTCTCCTTGGCTGAGGCAAGATTTGCCTCGTCAGAGAGAAGATTAAGTACGCTGCCAAGTTCTAATAAATTTAAGTATTTTTCGCTTTTATACATAATTATTTCCTAAAATAAAGAATTGAAAAAATTTAGTGTCTGAAAGGTATGCTCTGTCTTATTAAGCAAGTATCTTTCTGTTATTTTTGTAAGGGCAATCGCCGCCTCATCAGGTATAGAAAAGGCGAAAAGTTTTGACAAATCCACGTAAACTATATGGCGCATTGCAGTTAAAAGGGTTTTGTTTATTACGGCAAAATCCTTAGAATATTTTACACAATTAGGGCAATACAAAAGCCCTTCATAAGTATCGAAATACATTATATCATCTTCGTATTTCACGCAGGTTTTACATGCTACAAGGTCGGGCATATAGCCTACCAACGACATTAATCTTAGTTCAAAAATCCCTTTAAGCAAGTGAATATTTCGTTTTTTTTCGCTTAAAAAGTAAAGAGAATTCAAAACAAGTCTTAAAATATCGTTACAGTTCTCTTCTCTCGGCGCATAGGTATCGCAAAGCTCACAAAAATACTGCGCCAAGGAAAGATTTTCCAAATCCTCCCCTGCTTTAAAAAAGATTTCGATAGGTGCTGCTTCTACTACTCTGTATGTATCGTTTTTCTGACTAAGTGTTACCGATGAATATGCAAGTAAACTTGTAGCAGCACCCTTTTTACTTTTAATTGTTTTTGCACCTGTAGCGTAGGCTTTAATAATTCCGTAATCAGAAGAAAGTATTGTTATCAGTCGGTCACTTTCTCCCAATTGCTGCTCACGAATTACAAGCGCGTTTGTCGTAAACTGATTTTTTATCATTTTCCTTTTCGGTTTCCTTATTTTTTTGCTTTGTATATTCAAGGTATGAACTGACCGAACCACAATTTACAAACTCTTGCCAATAATCTTTACCATTCATATTTTTTCTCCTTATTGTGTTTAAAATTATTATTACAAAGGAGAAAAATTATATAATAGGAAAAATCAGTCAAGTCCGAAGGTATGTATTAATCCTTGACGGTTGCGCCAATCCTCTTTAACCTTAACCCATAATTTTAAAGAAGCTCTTATACCATAAAAGTTTTCTATATCTTTTCGTGCGCAAGTTCCGATTTTCTTAAGCATTGCACCTTGTTTGCCAATTACAATTCCTTTATGAGAATCCTTTTCACAATAAATTGTTGCTTCCACTTCTAAAATCGGTTCGCCATTGTTAGTATCACGCTCAAAAAAGCGTTCTATATCAACGGCTATTCCATGGGGCACTTCTTTGTCCAAAGTTCTGAGAAGCATTTCTCTTATCATTTCAGCAACCATTACCTTTTCGCTCTGGTCGGTAACGTCATCACTGCCGAAATAATGGGGTGAAGGTTTTAAAAAGACTTTTGCTTCATTGATTATAATATCTACGCCATCACCGCTTTTAGCCGACACAGGAATAACGGCCTCAAAATCATACTCTTTGCTATATGCCATTATAAGTTCCAGCATATCGTCTTTGTTTTCAAGCAAATCGATTTTATTTAAAACGAGAATGGTCTTTAATTTTCTTCTTTTAATCTCGTTTATAAGCTCAACCTCAGCAGGCGGAAGATTATCTTTATCAAATTTGAATTTGGGCGCCGCTTCTACCACAAGCAATGCAAGGTCTACATCACTCATACCGTTTCCCACGGCCTTCATCATGTTTTCGCCTAAGGTATTATGAGGCTTATGAAAACCCGGTGTGTCAACAAAAACGAACTGGTCCTCACCTTTTGTAAGCACGCCCATAATGCGTGTACGCGTAGTTTGAGGCTTGTCCGAAACTATTGCGATTTTCTGTCCTAAAATTCTGTTTAGTAACGAGGACTTGCCAACATTGGGACGTCCAAGTATTGCAATAAATGCAGATTTTGTATTATTCAATATTTTTACCACCTATTTAATTTCCAGTCCTAAAAGCGAGAGTGCCTGTTCTTCCTTTTCTCTCATAATTCTCTTTTCATCAGCCTCGTCCACGTGATCGTAGCCTAAAAGATGAAGAACTGAATGAACTGTTAAATAACCGATTTCTCTTTCATTGGAATGTCCGTAAAGTTCTGCCTGAGCCATAGCGTGTTCCACAGAGATTACAATGTCTCCAATTAACTTGCAACCATTTTCAGGATTAATATCATAGACTCCGTCCTCTCCCATTGGAAAAGATAAAACGTCGGTTGATTTATTAATGCCTCTGAATTCGTTGTTTATTTCTTTAATTGCGGCATCGTCTACAAAGGTTATATTTATCTCTGCAGATTCTGTGAAATTTTCAATTTTAAGCACCGCCTTACAGGCATTTCTTATAAGTGCTTTTGTGCCGTTGGGAAGAGGTAATAATTTTTGCTTACTTAAAAAATTAACCTTTACCATTATTTTTTGTTCCTCGAATTCTCAAATTTTTCATAGGCATTAATAATTGCCTGTACCAGTCTGTGTCTTACAACGTCTTTACTTGTAAGTTTCATAATAGCAATGTTATCAACGTTTTTAAGCACGTCCATAGCATCTTTAATTCCGGATTTTTTGCCGTCAGGCAAATCTATTTGAGTTATATCTCCTGTAACCACCATTTTGGAATTAAAACCAAGCCGTGTTAAAAACATTTTCATTTGTTCACAAGTTGTGTTTTGGGCTTCGTCAAGAATAATAAAACTATCATCCAAGGTTCTGCCACGCATATAGGCAAGTGGCGCTACCTCGATATCACCGCGTTCCTGACATCTCTGAAAATTCTCGGCGCCAAGCATATCAAAAAGGGCATCGTAAAGAGGCCTTAAATATGGGTCAACCTTTTGCTGCAAGTCACCGGGAAGAAAGCCCAGTTTTTCTCCTGCTTCAACGGCAGGACGGGTAAGGATTATACGATTAACCTCTTTTGCTCTGAAGGCCTTTACTGCCATAGCAACTGCCAGATAAGTTTTACCTGTACCTGCAGGGCCTACACCGAGGGTTATTGTGTTTGATGAAATAGCATCTATATATTTTTTCTGTCCTAAGGTTTTTGGCTTTACAGGCCTTCCCTTTGAAGTAATACAGATACAGTTACTATCTGCTAAGTGAACAACTTTTTCCTCATCACCATCGGCAACCAAAGACATTACGTAATCAATATTCTGGTCGGTAACTGTTTCTCCTTTGTTAATCAACGCAATAATTCCATTTATGGCTCTAACGGCAAAATCAACGTTTTCTTCATCTCCGGAAACCTTTATGTTACTTCCGTGAGAAGTTACTCTAACTCCATAACTGTTTTCTATTCTCTTAATGTTTTCATCAAAACTACCGAACAAATTTACAATTTGTTCCATGCGCTCGATATTTATAATCCTTTCCGTTTGTAACACTCCTTAACCTTTTAAATAAAAATTTAGATATATATATAATTATACTGCAAAACTTATAAAATGACAACAAATATTATTCTCCTGAGCGAGACGTTCCGCTGATAATTATTTTTTCCTCTTTGGCAATATCTTCATTACAAGCCGCTTTTAAATACACTTTAACGGCATCATCTTTAATTTCCCATTTTAAATCAGTTATTTTAAGACTGATTATGGGAAGATTCTTTATATCTTTAGCTATATCGCATAAAGCCTCGTTAACTGCTTCTTCCTCTGTTCTTACTGACTGGAAACGCCTTATTTCGTCAAATTTTTTTGAGACAATTGTGACAGGCAGATTAGCACCCAACATCTTTATGCTTTTTTTAGTTATAGTTTCCTCGTAGTCGAAATTAATACTCCCTATAAATAGCGGTATTTTAAGACCAAAGAAGTCTAAAACTTTAAAAGTTTTTGATTTTCCGCTTAAAACTTTATCTTCAAAATTCAAGGGTATAGTTTTTGTGAAATCTCGTTCTGTTTCAGCTATTATACTTCCTTCTGACTTTACAAAATCCGTTTTTTCGCCATAGTTTACGGCTCCTGAAACCAACAAATCTCCTTTTCTTACCGCCTGACCTAAATCTACCATTTTTATGCCTTTTTCAATTTTTGTGCTTTTAATGACGCCGTCATAGGTAGAAATCAAACTTGAAGGTGATTTATCGGTTTCTTTTGACGAATCCTTTGCCTCTGAAATATCTACTGTCAGCACCGAACCTTCAACGTTAAAAGAGCACCAGGCAATCCCCTCCACCTTTAAAACAAGCAAGGATTTTAAGTTATATGGGTCTATTTTATTTTTTCTGATTCCCTTTCTAACACCTAGTTCCTCACAGGCGCTTATTACTACATCAGAGTTTATGTTTTCGTTTCCTTCTACCTTTACCTCCCAAATAAATCCTGTTAAAAAATACAAAATTAGCAAACTTAATATTATGCCTACTGCTATTCCTTTTCGTTTGTTATAGGAATTTATAATAAAAGGCATTCCGTATTTTTTGTAGATTTTAATTTCGGGCGGAAATTTAATTGTTTTTCTTAAAGTTCTGATTCTTTTATAGTCGTTTATTTTTATATTAACTAAAAGTTCTTCTTTGTTCCTTTTTATATTCCAAAGGGCAATTTTATTTTTTGAACAGAGATTTAAAAAGCGTTCTGCTCCGTCACCATTGACTTTTATTCTCAAAAAGCCCTTTGAAAATCTTATAATATCAAGTAACGACAAAATTCCACCTGCTAATCATTAAATTCTAAAGAGATTATCTTTCCTGTTATTAAAAGATTTTCATCATTTATGTTATTAATCACAAGTTGGCTTCCAAAAATATCAACAAATCCTTTTTTTATTTTGAGTTTTACATTTTCTTCGGTATACTCGGTAATTGTGAAAACTCCGTCAAGTATTAATCGATTATTACCCAATAACTCTATATGAAGATTGTTCCCCATTGCTAAAAAAGGAACGTCACTATTAACTTTAGCCTCCATAAATTATCTCCTTTCATTTAAAAATATGATTTCCTTTCTACAATAATGCAAAATTGCATATTTATTAATACAAGATAAAAGGGGGCTTTTATGAAAATATTAATTGGCATCATTACAATAATTTTAATGATTTTATTTGTTATTTTCCCATCGGTACAAATTAAAGCGGCAGTCAACGGGCTTCTCATTTGCGGTGACGTAATAATCCCCTCTCTATTTCCTTTTACCGTATTAGCGCTTTTTTTATTTAACAGCGGTTTCATTTCAAGATTAGAGCCATTTATGGAAAAAACCGCTAATTTTCTTTTTAAAATAAGCGGTAGAAATTTAAGCATTTTTCTTGTTTCTTTTATTGGGGGATTTCCTGTAGGCGCACGACTTATTGAAGAAGAATATAAAAACGGAAGTATTGATAAAAAACTAGGTGAAAATATGCTTGGCTACTGTGTCAATTCCGGACCTGCTTTTATAATTATTGGTGTTGGCAGTGCTCTGCTTCATAGCAAGGAACTTGGAATTATGCTTTTTATTTCTAATTTTTTAGCATCTTTTTTGATAGCCTTTTTATTTAGATTCAAAAACAAAGAAATTACGAAAATAAATTCTTATTCTCAAAATGCAAGTGCATTAAGTGACGTTTTTGTAGAAGCCACTGCTAATGCCTCCGCATCCATTATGAGTGTATGCGGCTTTGTAATACTTTTTTCTACCTTAATTGGAATTGTAAAGGAACTACCTGTTCCAATTGCTTTAAGAAACGTTATATGTGCATTACTGGAAATTACAAACGGCACCTTAATTTATGATAAGAAGGTTTATATTATTGCATTTTTACTTGGCTTTGCAGGATTTTCGGTTCATTTTCAGATACTGTCTTTACTTAAGACCTTAAAACCCAACTACATAAAATTTTTAATCTTAAGAATTGTTCACGGTTTAGCAACTACCTTAATTTTTTATATCTCTTTAAAAGTTCATCCTGTTTCGTTACCTGTAATAAACGGCAACGTTTATTTTACAGGGGCAATCAGCAGTATTTCAATTCCTTTTGCCGCATCACTGGTTCTTTTATGTATGGTATTTTTAAACAGTTTAAAAGAAAATTAAAAAACTTGTAGAACTTTCAACTTTTCTTTGGTATAATGAACCTATACCACTTTTGGAGGTTTATATGAAAAAACTGAAATTTAGTAAAAAAATCGATAAATACTGCAAGAATTGTCGTTTTGGTTCATATTTTGAATTTTCAGATGAGGTTTTTTGCATTAAAAAAGGTTTTGTTGATAAATTTGATAAATGTATCCGCTTTAAATATGACCCTCTGAAGAGAATCCCTGATTCTGTATCTCTTTCTCACGATTATAAAAAAGAAGATTTTATGATATAAAAAAATAAGCTTTACCAAAATCGGTAAAGCTTATTTTTATTTTTTATAATTCTCTATGATTTTTTCGTATCGTTTACAAGCAACGGCTATGGAATCCTCCCATGAAAAATAGACCTTTTCTGCTGCTGTTTTGCCCAATATCTTTAAGGCATCGGGTTGTCTTACAGCTTCTATAATAGCCTTTGCAAAGCTTTCTTCCTTTTCTTCTTTTGCTAAGATTCCGGAAACACCATCTTCAACATCCTCGGCGGCACAACATCCGCTAATCAGTGCCGAAGCACAGCTGCAAGCCGCCGCTTCTTTAACAACAAGTCCCGAAGTGTCATAAGTAGATGGGAATAAAAACAAATCTGCTCTTGTAAAAAAGGCTCTTACCTTTTCCCTGTCATATATTGCACCTGTGAAAATCAGACAGTCATAAATTCCTATTATTTTAGCGTAAGCCTCGATAGCCGGTCTGTCGACTCCGTCTCCCACAAAGAACATTTTAAAGGTAATTCCTGCGTCCCTGATAATCTTTAATGCATCAAGAGTTATTTTAATATTTTTATACCACATCATTCTTCCGCAATATAAAAACACTAACTTTTCTTTTTCGGTTCTGTACATTCGGTCGATTTCGTTAACTTCGTGAGCCGTAGCTCTTCCTCTTTTGAAATCGGTTCCGTTGGGCATAACAACTACATCGCCTTTATACCCAATATCTCTAAGACTCTTTATGGTGCCTTCTGAAACCGCCCACACCTCATCTGCATTGTTTACATTCTTTAACACAAATTTACGTGCTATGGTATTAAAACGCTTGTTATCAACAAATCTATCAATGTCTATATCAAATTTTGTATGATAAGTTAAAACTGTTGGAATCTTGTTTAAAACCGCCACTTGCTTTGCCAGTACACTAGATGCAAAAGGACTATGTACGTGAAGAATATCCAAATTCATTTTGCTTATATCGTGAATAAGCAACGGAGAAAACGGATTGCCTACACGATACGGCATCTGACGAGTAAACTTAGCTGAAGGATATCTATAAACCTCAAAAGGATAATTATCAACTACGTTTGGGTACTTAGGTGTAAAAACCACAGGTGTGCCAAAATTATTGTTAATAACATTTGCATAATTAATAACTGTATTGGCTACGCCATCTATGGTTGGAGGAAAAGAATCGTTAAATAATCCAACTTTATACATCGTATCACCTCTGCAATTTAATTATAAATTAAATCATTTTTTTGTCAAGGGAAGAATATTAACTATATGCTTGAAAAATGTCTGTTTATGTCTTATACTATATTTGAAATTACTTGTTTTGGAGATTAATATGAAGAAGAATTCTTACGTTTTAGAGTTGGTTAAAGACTACCGTTACCGCAAGGGAATTGTGGTTACTGACGAAAAATGCCTTGCATACAAAATTTCTAAGGTCATATATATTCTTGCTTTTTTATGGACTTTGATATTTAACACCCTTTTTATCATAGGAAGTTTTATTTCAGATAAATTTTCAGTAGTAGACGTGAATATTATTCCTGCAATAACACTTTTAATTGCTACTGTTTTATTAATTTCAGGTTTTGTCTTTACACTAAAAAAACTATATATTCCCTCCGGTGTTTTAAACCTTTTTTCTGCAGTTTTCGGAACAATACAGTTCTATACTTTGTTGGAAGACGACATTAAACTTCAAAGAAGCATAACACATTTCTTTTATTGGAGACACTTTTTCCCTGCTATTATTCTTTTAGTTTCATTAGCTGTGATTTGCGCTATTGGAATTAAATCTAAAGTTTTACTAAACAGAGACTACAAAAAAGTGCTTGAAAAAATTTATATTAAAAACAAGGAACAGTTTTCTAATATTACCGATGATGAATGGCAACAATTATTAGAAAATGGAGAAATTTTAAAGGAAGAGGAAGAAAAAAATGAAGATTTCTAACGACATTAAATATATTGGTGTTAACGATAGAAACATCGACCTTTTTGAAGGTCAATATATTGTACCTAACGGCATTGCATATAATTCATACGTTATTTTAGATGAAAAAATCGCTGTTATGGACACTGTAGATGCAAACTTTAGTGACCAATGGCTTTCTAATCTTGAGAAGTCTCTTGACGGAAAAACAAGTCGGTCGTAGCCATGTCGTTC
>JAZNBQ010000101.1:0-6985 GCA_045587065.1 Acutalibacteraceae bacterium
TATGCCCTCTCGGGTTCAAGTCCCACTCAAAATACATACAAAAACAAAAACAAAAAGACCCAACCTAAAGGTGAGTCTTATTTGTTTGCTGCGACTGATGGCACTTGAACCCATACGTCGTGGACACACGCCCCTCAAACGTGCCTGTCTGCCTATTCCAGCACACTCGCATATATGCGGTTTTTCCGCGCTCGATTATTATATCATTACTAAACTTCCTTGTCAACAGTTATTTTATAAAATTTACAGTTTTGATACTTTTTTAGTTTTTTTAAAAAAATACTTGCATTTTTTTTCGACGTAATATATAATTAGCCTATAAAAGTGGCGCGAAATGGCATAATTTTTCATAAAAATAACAGTAAAGTGGTGGAAATCGAGGTGAAAATTCGTGCTAATAGGTGGTTCTCAACACAATGTAGATAAAAAAGGGCGAATTTTCATACCCGCAAAATTCAAGCCTGACTTTGGGGAGAGCATAGTGCTTTGCGCAGGTGTCTTTGGAAAAAGATGCCTTTGGGGCTTTTCCGAAGTAGAGTTTGAAAAATTTACCGCTAAATTAAATAAATTGCCCTACAGTAAAATGCAGGACATGTATCGTTTTTTATCTGATGGTTCTGTTTTTGCAGAGTTTGATGCTTCAGGCAGAGTATTAATTCCTGCCGAGCTTCGCGATTTTGCAAAAATTGAGGGTGAAGTAAGAATCGTAGGAATGAAAACCAATATTGAAATTTGGAGTCCTACGCTTTGGGCAGAAGAGAAAGAAAACTTCAGTCCGGAACATTTTGCTCCAATAATTGATGAACTGGATTTCTCCCTTGGTGAATAATATGGAGTTTAATCATATACCTGTATTATTAAACGAGACGATAGAGTCCCTTAACATCAACCCAAACGGTATATATGTAGACGGTACCGCAGGGGGTGGGGGACATTCAGGCGAAATTGCCAAAAGGCTTAAAAAGGGAAGACTAATTTCTCTTGACAGAGACCCGGACGCAATTAAAACTGCAACAAAAAGACTAGAGGGCTTTCCTGCGACAGTTATTAAAAGTAATTATCGCGATATGCGACAGGTTCTGAATGACCTTTCCATAGAAAAGGTAGACGGCATACTTTTAGATATTGGAGTTTCTTCTTATCAGCTTGATAATGCCGAAAGAGGTTTTTCTTTTCATAACGATGCTCCGTTAGATATGCGAATGAGCAAAGAGGGAACCTCGGCAGCCGATATAGTAAACAATTATTCGGTAGAAGAACTTACAAGAATATTCAGAGATTACGGCGAAGAGAAGTTCGCCTATAAAATAGCTTTAAAAATTGAAAAACAAAGGCAGGAAAATCCTATAAAAACAACGGGTGAACTTGCCGAAATAATAGCATCAAGCGTGCCGGCCGCAGTAAGAAGGGAAGGCAACCCCTCAAGACAGTGCTTTCAGGCGCTTCGTATTGCGGTGAACGACGAACTAGGTGCTTTATCCAGCGGAATTGACGCCGCTTGGGATTGCCTTAAAAGTGGCGGAAGACTTGCAATTATAACCTTCCATTCACTAGAAGACAGAATTGTAAAGACAAGTTTTAAAAAATATTGTACAGGTTGCACCTGTCCACCGGACATTCCTATCTGTGTGTGCGGAAAAACACCTGAGGGAAAACTTGTATCAAGAAAGCCAATAGTTGCAAGCAGTGAGGAAATAGAACAAAACAAAAGGAGCCGAAGTGCTAAGCTTCGAGTAATAGAAAAGATTTAAAAAAGGGGGCATACATTATGAATAATGCAAAATATTATAATGATTCATTAGCGCACGACTTTGAAATGTTTATGCCCAGAGAAAAAAAGACCGAAGCAGAGATAGTAAAGCTTCCTGTTAACCAGAAAAAGAAAGCCGTGGCAAAAAGAAGACTCAGAAAAGGAATTTCAAGCAGAATATCCTTTATTTTAGTGGGTGTTTTTATGCTATCAGCTATATGTGCACAAATTGCATTGAGAATAGAAATATCTGAGGTTAACTCAGATATTGTAGAAACGAAGCAAACTTTAGCAGAACTTAGCGGAGAAGAAACCAGACTGAATGTTGAATTTGAAAGACTTATATCTTATAATAATTTAGAGGCTTCTGCCAAAGCTTTGGGAATGAAAAAGATGGATAGAAACCAAATAGTTTATATCAGAGTAAACGATAGCAATAAGGCAATTGACTCTAATGGTAATATCCTTACAGCTAATAATGAATAGATAAAAAACTTGTGAATATATTTAATTTGTAGGGAATACGAGAGTTCTAAATTTAGGGCTCTCGTTTTCGAGTATTAATAATAGTTTTAAATTTTATAAGGAGGAATAACGATGGCTGTAAAAGCAAACAGAAAAATGCTTAAAAGAATTCTGACAATAATGCTTTCTGTCGTTATTCTTTTTTCTTCTGTAACTGGCTACCGACTTGTTACAATTATGCTTATAAACGGAGAAAAGTATCAGTCTTTAGCCTCTGAGCAACAGCTCTATGATACACTTGTTACCGCACCAAGAGGAGACATTTTGGATTCGAAAATGAATCTTCTTGCCACAAGCGATACCGCATACACAATTTACATAATTCCCAATAGCATAAACAATCTTCAGGATGAAAATAAAAAAACCTTAGTTAAAACAACCATCGCTAAGGGCATTTCAGAAATACTTTCCATTGATTTTGAAACGGCTTACGGCTATACCGAGAAAAAGACCTCCTACGTTACTGTTAAAAAACGCGTAGAAAAGGCAGTTGCTGACCAAATCAGAACCTTTATTTCAGATAACAGTGATTTGGGTATTGCAAAATATATCGGAATTGATGAAACTACAAAAAGATATTACCCCAATGATTCCTTGGCTTCGGTAGTTTTAGGCTTTGTGGGCGATGATAACCAGGGCCTAGCAGGAATCGAAAGTTATTATGATTCCGAGCTTACAGGAATCACAGGAAGAGTTGTTGCGGCTAAAAATGCACTAGGAGCCGATATGCCTTTCTCTTATCAGGTAGTAGAAGACGCCAAACAGGGAAATTCCTTGGTGCTTACAATAGATTCATATATTCAGCATATTGCAGAAAAATATCTTGAACAGGCAGTAGAAGTTAACCTTGCAGGGAACAGAGGTGCCTGTATTGCTATGAACGTAAAAACCGGTGCGATTCTTGCAATGGCAACAAAAGGAGACTTTAACCCCAATTCGCCTTTCACTCTGTCTGAATCGGACCAGGCTCTTTTGGATGCTGAAGGTTCAACCTATACTAAAAATGAGCTTTTAAACAAACAGTGGAGAAACAAAAATGTTTCTGACACCTATGAACCGGGTTCAGTATTTAAAATAATGACTGCCGCAATGGCTTTGGAAGAGGATTTAACTTCACTTGAATCCTCTTATAATTGCGCTTGGGCAATAACAATAGCAGGTCAGGTGTATCATTGCCATAAAAGAGGCGGTCATGGCACTCAAACATTAAAGGATGCTATGGTGCATTCTTGTAACCCTGCCTTTATTACCTTAGGTCAATTATTAGGCGTAAATAAATTCTCAAAATATTTTGATGCTTTTGGCCTTACCAAAAAAACAGGTATAGACCTACCTGGCGAGTCACTACCCGTATATCATAGCGAGAAAAATATGGGTCCTACCGAACTTGCATCATCTTCCTTTGGCCAGACCTTCAATATTACACCTATTCAGCTTATAACTGCTGCAGCCGCGGCAGTTAATGGAGGAAATCTTGTAAAACCTTACGTTGTAAGTCAGATTCTGGATTCCAATAATAATGTAATAAAATCTACACAAACTACCGTTAAAAGACAGGTAATTAGCGAAGAAACAAGCAAAAAGGTCAGAACCATGATGCAGGCCGTTGTAGAAGAAGGCGGTGCAAAAAATGCGTATGTGGCCGGCTTTAAAACAGGCGCAAAAACCGGTACGTCAGAAAAGGTTGCTCAAAACCAGGCAAGCGGTCAGGTTAAATATATTTCTTCAACCATAGGATTTGCTCCAATGGATGACCCTGAAATTGCAATTTTAGTCCTTGTTGATGAGCCTAACGGAAACAATTATTACGGTGGCGCAGTAGCAGCCCCTGTGGTTTCAGAAATATTTAGTGAGGTTCTTCCGTATTTAGGTTACGAGCCTCAATATTCAGATAAAGAACTTTCTCAGTTTGCTTTAAGCGTTCCATCGGTTATTAATGACGAAGTAGCAACAGCTAAAAACAAGATTACTTCGGCAAACCTAAAGGTGAGAATTGTAGGTGAAGGGGAGAAGGTAATAAAACAACTGCCACTTGGAGGACAGACACTTGCCAAGGGCGGAACAGTAATTTTATATACCGAAGCAGATGCTACCGACCAAATTAATGCTACGGTTCCAAACTTTAGCGGAATGACGGTAAGTCAGGCAAACAATGCAGCCTCTACGGCAGGAATTAACATAGAATTTGCCGGTAATATTAATTCAGAAGGTTATATTACTTCTTACAAACAAAGCATAGATGCAGGAACACAGGTGCCATCAGGAACTATTGTTACTGTATATTTCAGAGATACTTCGGCAGCTAACGTTGCCGACTAAGTCGTACTTCAAAGGGTGAAAGTAATTGTTATTAAAAGATTTAATGCCTTTGTTAGACAACGAATTGTCTAATATAGAAATAAAAGGCCTTACTTGTGATTCAAGAAAGGTTGAAGAAGGTTTTGCCTTTGTTTGCATAAATGGCACTACCTTTGACGGCCACGATTTTGCTTTAAAGGCAGAAGAAAAGGGTGCCGCGGTTATTATATCTGAAAAAGCTACAGGTGCAAAGAACGAGGTTGTTGTTGAGGACACTCACGGAGCGTATGCCTTAATGTCTGCAGCGTTTTTCGGCTACCCTTCAAAATCTTTAAAGCTTGTGGGTGTAACAGGAACTAACGGAAAAACATCAGTTACCTATATGTTAAAAGCCATTATTGAAGAGGCAGGATACAAAACAGGTGTTGTGGGTACAATTCAAAATCTTGTGGGAGATTTGGTTGTGCCAACAAATAATACAACGCCTGACGCATACGAACTTAATCGACTTTTTGCACAAATGAGAGACGCAGGTTGCCAGTATGCCATTATGGAGGTTTCGTCTCACGCATTAGACCAGAAACGTGTTTACGGCATAGATTTTGAGGTTGCCGCATTTACCAACCTAACACAAGACCATTTAGATTATCATATTACTATGGACAATTATATGGTTGCAAAGAAACGCCTTTTTGATATGTGCAAAACGGCAGTAATAAATATAGACGATGCATATGCCGAGAAAATGTCAGAGGGAATAGCCTGCAAAACAGTAACATATTCAGAAAAAAGAAACGATTCTACCTATTCTGCCAACGGAATCAACTTAAGACCTGACGGAATAGAGTACGAGTTGGTTGGTTATAACTTTATTAAACACATTAAAATTAAAACAGGCGGAAGATTTTCAGTTTACAATTCGCTTTGTGCCGCTGTTTGTGCAATGGAACTAGGCTTTGATATCGATACAGTGGTAAAAGCTTTTGGAAAAATAGAAGGAGTAAAAGGCAGAGCAGAAGTTGTGCCAACCGGTAAGGATTTTACCGTCATCATAGACTATGCGCACACTCCTGACGGACTTGCAAATATTCTTTCAACCTTTAAAGAAATTAAAAAAGGAAGACTTGTTTGTCTCTTTGGATGCGGCGGAGATCGTGATGCTAAAAAGCGTCCTCTTATGGGCTCTATTGCAGCAAGATTATCGGATTACGTTATAGTTACAAGTGATAATCCGCGCACCGAAGACCCAACCCTTATAATAAACGATATTTTAGAAGGCCTTAAGAACACAAAAACACCTTATACTGTTATAGAAAACAGAGTAGAAGCAATAAAATATGCTGTAAATAATGCCAGAACAGATGACATTATCGTTTTAGCAGGTAAGGGACATGAAACCTATCAGATATTAAAAACAGGAAAAATACATCTTGACGAAAGAGAAGTAATTGCAGAAGCTTTAGGACTTTAAAAGGAGTGACAAAAATGCTTAATATTACTCCCGCTATTGCGGCAATAGTTAGTTTTGCGGTATGTGCCGCAATGGGTATACCCTTTATTCCATATCTTAGAAAACTAAAATATGGTCAAACTATATTGGAAGAAGGCCCAAAATGGCACAAATCCAAACAGGGAACACCTACTATGGGCGGTATTATGATAGCGGCAGGTGTAGCCATAGGATTAGTTGCGGCATTAGGTTATTCCTTTATAACAGATAAAAATCTAATTAATGACCTTAAAAACCATTTAAAACTAGTTTCACTGGTAGCAGGAATCGGCTTTGCTTTTATGTGTGGATTAATCGGTTTTATGGACGATTACATAAAGGTAGTAAAAAAGAGGAATTTGGGACTTACTGCAAAACAGAAAACAGTTTTACAGTTGCTTGTAACTGCTGCCTATCTTTCTTCTTTGGCATTAGCAGGTATGGATACAACGTGGATTCCTTTTGTAGGAGATGTAGATATAACAAGTGGGGCAGGACTTCTTTTCTGGCCTGTTTCGTTAGTGTTTATTTACTATTTGGTAAATGCCGTAAATTTAACCGATGGTATCGATGGTCTTGCATCTAGCATAACCTTGGTTGTTACCTGTGCGTACACACTTATGTCAGGCAGACTTGGTATGAACGGAATGAATAGCCTGGCGGCAGCCTCTGCAGGCGGTTGTGTGGGATTTGTTCTATGGAACGCTAAACCTGCAAAGGTGTTTATGGGTGATACAGGTTCTATGTTCCTTGGTGGAATCGTAGTAGCGTTAGGCTACGGAACCGGTAGACCAATACTTTTAATTTTCACAGGACTTGTTTATATCTTAGAAGCCCTTTCAGTAGTATTGCAGGTTGCTTGGTATAAAAAAACCAAGAAAAGAATATTTAAAATGAGCCCAATTCATCATCATTTTGAAATG
>JAZNBQ010000102.1:0-49261 GCA_045587065.1 Acutalibacteraceae bacterium
ACCAACAGAATAGGTTACGGTTGAGTTCTCCTTAACACGCCAGTCAAGAACATTAACGTAGTTATTAACTGTCTCTTTGTAGTCAAGATATGTGTTCTTAAGATTACGGAGTTTTTCACGTTGTTTTCTGTAAAGAATGTACGCCTTGGCAACGCTGTCATAGCCGCCCTGAATTAATACAGACTCAACGCTATCCTGTATATCTTCAACGGCAACAAGACCGTCTTTAATCTTTCCTAAAAAGTCTGCAGAAACCTTGAGTGCTAAAAAGTCGATTACGTTATCGGTATAATCGGTATTAGTTGCCTCAAAGGCTTTTTTCATTGCATCAGCAATTTTGTTAATGTCGAAATCTACTATTTTTCCGTCTCTTTTAACAATTTGATACATAATATACACCTCTCCTATTTATTATAAATTTTTAATTTTTGCTGTTTTTATATATTTAAGAATTTCTGATAGAAACTCTCTCATTTCCGCTTCACTAAAGGAATCAAGCCCCTCAGAGTTCAAAACACTGCCTGAATCCTTATACTGCTGCAAAAAGTATTGTTCTGCCCCTTCAATCCATTGGGCCAGTTCTATAAGACTTGTCTTTGTGTGAATTCCTTTTACCACAGTGGTACGAAATTCGTAAGGTACCGTTCCCTTTAGCAGAAAGTCTTTGGACTCGGTTATCTCTTCTAAAAACTTATCTGTTCCTGCGGCTTTAAAATATTCCCTAGGGGAATTTTTTATATCCATAGCAACATAATCAACTAACTTTTCCGAAACCAATTTTTTAAGCAACCGGGGATTTGTTCCGTTGGTGTCAAGTTTTACAAGATAGCCTAAATCTTTAACCTGTCTTATAAATTCCTCTATATCTTTCTGAAGCAGAGGCTCTCCCCCTGATATAACCACTCCGTCTATTAAGTTTTTTCGTTTTTCTAAAAAATTTAAAACTTCCAGGGTAGATATGCCGTCTTCATATTCTCCCGTAACCAGTGACGAATTGTGACAGAAAGGACACCTGAAATTACAGCCGTGGGTAAACACGATACAGGACATAACCTGTGGAAAATCTAGCAACGTTAATTTTTGTAGTCCTGAAATACGCATAATAATCTCCTTGGCCGAAAGGGGTGTAGACTAAATATAGCACATATTGTTCGCTTTGTCAATAGCAAATACAAGATATTGTGTTTTTTCTAAAATTTGTTAAAAGTTCACAAAAAAACCATTTTGTTTTATCTATTATCATAGTTTGCCCCAAAAAATAAGTGGGAAATACACCTTATTTCCCACTTTTTTCTATCATATTTATAATTTCTTTTATAAAATTCGCTTCAAACTCTTTGCTCAGCGCCTTTTCAATATTCCATATATTGTATGTGACGCCTATGAGGGCATTTTTCATTTTCTCACTGATATTATCGTCTAAAGCATCTGTGAAAATCTGAAGGTCGATAATCTTTTCCTCTTTTACTAAAAATCTTATTTCGAAGCTTCCCAGACTCAAGCGCTTTTTAAAGATTGCAGTATACGGAATAGGAGTTTTATATATGTAATCATCTGAAGAATAAAGATCAGCTAGTTTTTTTATTTCTTCTTTTTTGGGTTCCTTTATATTTTCAGCCTTTATTCCGTAAACCTCTTCTGCCGCTTTTTGTAAAAATTCACGCATTTTGTCGCAGGTAAGTTCACTATTTATTTCTTTTAAATTAATAACCCTTGATTTTACAGATTTTACTCCTTTGGTTTGTAATTTTGAAATATCGGGGGTTAAATAGTTTTGTATTTTGTCAACGTCACTG
This sequence comes from Acutalibacteraceae bacterium, assembly GCA_045587065.1. Taxonomy (GTDB): domain Bacteria; phylum Bacillota; class Clostridia; order Oscillospirales; family Acutalibacteraceae; genus SFWF01. The sequence continues at coordinate 1,797 of JAZNBQ010000102.1, forward strand.
TCAACAAGCAAGGTTCCGTGGTGATATGATGACTGCTTTGTGTGATAAAAGGCGTTTCCGGAAAACTTTTTAGAATTTACCAGTATATCATTTCTGCCGGAAACCTCTGCCTTTATGCCTGCAAGTTCACATGCTTTTTTTATTACCTCAGTCTGAAGTGGAAGATTGTAGTTTTCTTTTGACATTAAAAAAGTGAAATTAAGATTTCCCAGGTCGTGAAAGACTGCTCCCCCACCGGACAAGCGACGTGCAACAAAGACGCCGTCCTTTTTAATTTTATTCATATCACATTCTGCCAAGGGGTTTTGATTTTTGCCGATTACTATTGTATTTGCGTTTTGCCATAAATACAAAATAACCGTTTTGTTATCTACTGAACTTAACAGTTGATATTCGGTGGCTAAATTCTCGTAGCAATCAGTTTCATACTTATTTAAAATAAGCAACTTTTCAATCATATTATCACCTGAAAACATTGTAAACCATTAAATATTGCGAGTCAACTAATTTGCGATGAAAATTTTGTAAAAAAACGCTTTTTTATAATGTAAACCTCATTGACAAAAACAATTATAGTGGTATAATTAATATGTATACTTATTTTATAGGGGGTCATTTTATGGCAAAAGCTGTGATTATGCCCAAAGCCGGTATAACTGTTGAAAGTTGTATCATTGGCACTTGGGAGAAAAAGGTCGGCGACCAGGTAAAAGTAGGAGATATTCTCTTTACATATGAAACCGACAAAGCAAGTTTTGAATGCGAGTCTACCGAAGAAGGTACCTTACTTGAAATCTTCTTTAACGATGGTGACGAAGTAGAGTGTTTATTAAACGTATGTGCAATTGGTGAAGTTGGTGACGACTGCTCCGCTTTACGTCCTAACTCTGCAGAGGCTGCTCCTGCAGCTGCGCCTGTAGAAGAAAAGACTGAGGAAAAGGTTGCTGCACAGGCACCTGTTGCTCAGACTCCTGTAGCAGAAGCTACCGGGTCAGATGCTACTGCCATTTCTCCAAGAGCTAAAAAGCTTGCAGAAAGAACCGGCGTTGACGCGTCTAACGCTACTCCTACCGGTCCTAACGGAAGAGTTATCGAAAGAGACGTCAGAAATCTTATTGATAATCCTGTGGCACAAACTGCTAACGTTAAGGCTAACGTTAAGGCTGAACCTGAACAAGAATATACCGACGTTAAGTTCAGCGGAATCCGTCGTGCTATCAGTAAGTCAATGAGCAACTCTCTTGCTACTGCCGCACAGCTTACACACAACACAACCTTTGACGCTACAAATATCTTAAATTACAGAAAGATGCTTAAAAACAGTGAGGGCGATTTAGCAGGAATTACCCTTGGCGACATTGTTTTATATGCCGTTTCAAGAACTCTTCTTAATCATCCTGACCTTAATGCTAATATGCTTGACGGAGAGAACATCAGACTCTTTAAGCACGTAAACCTTGGTGTTGCAGTTGACACCCCAAGAGGTCTTATGGTTCCAACCATCTTTAATGCAGACCAGAAGAGCTTGCTTGAAATCTCTAAAGAGGTTAAGATTCTTGCTAAGGAATGCAGAGACGGCAACATCAGCCCTGATAAGTTAACAGGCGGTACATTTACCGTATCTAACCTTGGCAGTCTTGGTGTTGAAACCTTTACTCCTGTTATCAACGCTCCACAGACAGGTATTTTAGGTGTTTGCAAAACTGTTGACCGCGTAAGAAAGGGTCCAAATGGAGAAATCGACATTTATCCTGCTATGGGTCTTAGCCTTACATACGATCATCGTGCTGTTGACGGCTCTCCTGCTTCAAGATTCCAGAAAGAACTTGGCGAAAATTTAGAGAACTTTACTGTTCTTCTTGCAAAATAAGGTGAATTAATATGGAAATTTATGATTTATTGGTTGTGGGTGGCGGCCCAGGCGGATATCTTTGCGCCGAGCGTGCTGCTCAGGAGGGTATGAAGGTTGCTCTTTTTGAAGAGAGGTCTTTAGGCGGCACCTGTCTTAACGAAGGTTGCATTCCTACCAAAACTTTACTCAATTCTTCAAAAATGTATCGTCACGCCAAGGAAAGTGAAGCTTTCGGTGTTACTGCAGAAAACGTTACATATAATCACGAAGCAGTAATCGACCGCAAGAACAAGGTTGTTTCTACCCTTGTTTCAGGCGTTGGCGCTACCATGAAGGCAAACAAGGTAACCGTTATTAAGGCTAATGCCGTTGTTAAAGGTAAAAGCGATAACGGATTTTCTGTTGAAGCAGACGCTACTCTTTATGAGGGCAAAAAACTTGTTATAGCTACCGGTTCTGAGACTGTTGTTCCCCCTGTAACAGGTCTTAAGGAAGGTCTTAACAGTGGTTTTGTTGTTACCAACCGCGAGGTATTGGACGAAAAAACACTACCTAAGAAGCTTGTTGTTATCGGCGGCGGTGTTATTGGTCTTGAGATGGCTTACTACTTTGCAAGTGTTGGCACAAGCGTTACAGTTATTGAAATGATGCCTAAAATCGCAGGTGCTACCGACCCTGAAATCTGCAAGGTGTTAACCGACGTATTTGTTAAGAAGGGCATGGAATTTAAGCTCTCCTGCAAAGTTCTTGAGATAAAGGAAAACAGCGTTGTTTATGAGGACAACGGCGAGAAAGTTGAAATTTCTTGTGACAAGGTTCTTCTCTCTGCAGGAAGAAAGCCTGCAACCGCTAATATAGGTATTGAAACTCTTGGACTCCAGATGGACAGAGCTGCTATCGTTACCGACCGTCATTTGTGCACAAACGTTTCAGGTGTTTATGCAATTGGTGACTGCAACGGAAAACTAATGCTTGCTCACACTGCATACCGCGAAGCAGAGGTTGCCGTAAACCACATGGTAGGCAAAACTGACGAAATGCGTTATGACGTTATTCCATCTGTTATATACACAGACCCTGAGGTTGCAAGTGTAGGTTATGGCGCAGATGCTGCTAAGGAAAAGGGTATGAACGTAAAAGAAGTTAAGCTTCCTCTTTCCTACGCAGGCCGTTATCTTGCCGAGACCGAAGGTGGCAAAGGCTTTATCAAGCTTGTTGTTGACACTGATAAAAACAGACTTGTTGGTTGTCACATTGTTGGCTCTTATGCATCAGAAATTATTATGACTGCAACTATGATGGTAGACACAGAACTTACACCTACAAGACTTAAGAAGCTTGTGTTCCCACATCCAACAGTTGCTGAAATAATCAGAGAAGCTATTTTTCATATATAGTTTAGGAGGAAAATAAAATGCCAAAAAGTTTATATGTAGACCCTGTGGAAACCAGGGCACCCGGCAAAATCACTTTTGAAGATATTCCGGTTAACACTTACAAAAAAACAATTAAAGAAGAGCGCAAACGTTTTAGTGATGATGCTCTTGTTCGTATTTACCGCGATATTACAGTTCTTCGTGAGTTTGAATCTATGCTTAATCAGATTAAAACTCAAGGTGTATACAACGGTATTGAAACTACATATCCGGGTCCTGCCCATCTTTCTATTGGTCAGGAAGCTGCTTGTGTAGGTCAGGCTTACTTACTTGACCAGAACGACTTTACCTTTGGTTCTCACAGAAGCCACTCTGAAATTCTTGCTAAAGCTCTTTCTTGCATTGATAAGCTTAGCGAACAAGAATTAATGACTATTATGGAAGGCTTCCTTGATGGTTCTGCTCTCAGAGCAACAGAAAAGCTTGGTCCTGTTAAAGATGCTAAAGAACTTGCTATTCGTTTTATTCTTTACGGTACCCTTTCAGAAATTTTCGCAAGAGAAACCGGATTCCACAAGGGTATGGGCGGCTCAATGCATGCATTCTTCCTCCCCTTCGGTATTTATCCTAACAACGCTATCGTTGGTGGTTCTGCTGCTATTGCTACAGGTGCGGCTCTATTTAAAAAGGTAAACGACAAGCAAGGTATTGTTGTTTGCAACTCCGGTGACGGTTCTATGGCAAGAGGTCCTGTTTGGGAAGCTATGAACTTTGCTGCTATGGACCAGTTCCACACATTATGGGAAAGCCACAACGGCGGTATGCCAATTCTTTACAACGTATTTAACAACTCTTACGGTATGGGCGACCAGACCAGAGGCGAAACAATGGGTTACGATATGCTTGCAAGAATCGGTTCCGGTGTTAGCCCAACACAGTTCCATGCTGAGCGTATTGACGGATTTAATCCTCTTGCAGTTATTGATGCAATGGAAAGAAAACTCAAGATTTTACGTGCAGGCGAAGGCCCTGTTCTTCTTGATACATTAACTTATCGTTACTCCGGTCACTCAACCTCCGACCAGAACGCTTATCGTACCAAAGAAGAAATTGCAGCTTGGCAGGAAATCGACCCAATCATCACCTACAGAAAAGGCCTTGTTGATGCAGGTGTTGCTGTTGATTCTAAGTTTGAAGAAATTCTTGCTGATACTAAGGAACGTATGACCATGATTTGCAAAGCTGCAAGTGATGTTTCTATCAGTCCTTACGTTGATTTCAAGAAAGACCCTGCTGTTGTTGAGCGTCTAATGTTCTCTGATATGAAGATTGAAAAGCTTGACGACCGTGAGCCTGAAGTTAATATGCCTCTTGAAGAGGTTCCTGCATACAAGAAGATTAAAGAGAAGGTTCGTCAGCCTATTGTTGACGGTAAACCTGTTTCTAAGATGAAACTTTACAATCTTCGTGATGCTTTATCTGAGGTTATTTACGACAGATTCTATGAAGACCCAACCCTAATTGCTTATGGTGAAGACGTTCGTGACTGGGGCGGTGCATTTGCCGTTTACCGCGGTATGATGGATGCTTTCCCTCACTGCCGTTTGTTTAACTCTCCTATTGCAGAGGCCGCTATTGTTGGTACTGCAGTTGGTTATGCCGTTTCCGGCGGTCGTGCTCTTGTTGAGCTTATGTATGCCGACTTTATCGGTTGCGCAGGAGACGAAATCTTCAACCAGATGTCTAAATGGCAGGCTATGTCTGCAGGAATTCTTAAGATGCCTATCGTTCTTCGTGTATCTGTAGGTTCTAAATATGGTGCTCAACATTCTCAGGACTGGACCGCTCTTTGTGCACATATTCCGGGACTTAAGGTTTGCTTCCCTGCTACTCCTTGGGAGGCTAAAGGTCTTATGGAAACCGCTCTTAAGGGCACAGACCCTGTTGTGTTCTTTGAAAGCCAGAGAATTTACGACGTTGGTGAACAGTTCCATGAGGGTGGTGTTCCAGAAGAGCGTTATGAAATTGAATTCGGCGACGTAAACAAGGTTCGCGACGGTAAAGACGTTACTATTCTTACCATCGGTGCTGCTTTATACAGAGCAATGGACGCTGCTAAGACTCTTAGCGAGAAATACGGCATGGAAGCAGATGTAATCAACATCCACTCCCTTGTTCCTCTTGATTATACTAAGATTCTTGAATCTGTTCGCAAGACAGGCAGAGTTGTTTTGGTATCTGACGCTTGTGCAAGAGGTTCCTTCCTTAACGACGTTGCTAAAAACATTACAGAACTTTGCTTCGATGACCTTGATGCTCCACCAGTTGTTGTAGGCGCTAGAAACTGGATAACTCCTCCTTTTGAGTTTGACGAATTCTTCTTCCCACAGGCAGGTTGGATTATTGATGCAATCCACGAAAAGATTGTACCACTACCAGGTCACACCGTAGAAAACGGCTGCACTGAGGCAGAGGCTGAACGCCGCGCAAAACAAGGTGTTTAATTAAATCTGAAAAGGTGTAACCCTGAAAAAAGGGCTACACCTTTTTTATTTTAAAAAAATACTTGAAATTGTAGAATTTTGTGTTATAATATCCTTAATTGAATACTAAATGAAGTTTGCAGAAGCAAAAGCAACTGTGAATGGATAGGACTTTGGAGAATTCTGACGAAAGTTTTACTTTTGAGCAGATGCCGAAGGGGCAAGGCGAGTTATCGTTAATCTCTCAGGCAAAAGGACAAAGGTGCATATGTTTGTTTTTCCGAGTCTTTTTGTTGACTCGGATTTTTCATTTTAAGTTCTACTTTTCAAAACGTATTCAATAATATAAAAGTCTAAAAAGGAGAAGAAAAATGTTAGACAAAATTGCAGAAATTAATGGTAGCATTAATGGCGTTGTTTGGGGCATTTTCGGTCTTGCTTTGCTTATTGGTACAGGCATTATCGTTACCCTTTGCACAAAGGTGTTTCAGATTTCACACCTTGGCCATTGGTGGAAAAACACAATCGGTAGTCTTTTTAATAAAGACGTTATCGGTCACACAAAAGAAAAAGGAACAATTTCGCCTTTCCAGGCTCTTTGTACCGCTCTTGCCGCTACAGTAGGTACCGGTAACATCGCAGGTGTTGCCGCAGCTATTTGCCTTGGTGGTGCCGGCGCGGTTTTCTGGATGTGGGTTGCCGCATTCTTTGGTATGATGACCAACTTTGCTGAAAACACTTTAGGTATTTATTATCGTCGCAAAAACTCTAATGACGAGTGGTCAGGCGGTGCTATGTACTATCTTCGTGATGGTCTTGGCTCTAAAAAAGGTTGCAAATGGATTGGTAGAGTATTAGCAGTTCTTTTCTGTATCTTTACTATGCTTGCTTCCTTCGGTATCGGTAGTATGGGTCAGGTTAACAAAATTGTTGCCAACGTTGCAGCTGCTTTTGATGTTAAAGCCCTTTCTTCCATAAACGTTCTTGGTGATATTTCTCTTTACAACATTATTATTGGCGTTGTAATTATGGCGCTAACTGCTCTTATTACCCTTGGTGGTCTTAAGAGAATTGCAAACGTTGCAGAAAAGATTGTTCCCTTTATGGTAATACTTTTCGTAGCAGGCAGCCTTATCATTATTGGTGTCAACTATAATGCTATTCTTCCTGCTTTTAAAGCTATTTTCGTAAACGCATTCAAACCTCAGGCCTTTGTTGGCGGTGGTATCGGCGGTGTTATTGTTGCTATGACCAACGGCTTTAAGCGTGGTGTTTTCTCCAACGAAGCAGGTCTTGGTTCTTCTGTTATGGTACACTCCAACTCAAGCATTAAAGAGCCTGTTAAACAGGGTATGTGGGGTATATTTGAAGTGTTTGCCGACACTATGGTAGTTTGCACAATGACCGCTTTAGTGGTTCTTACATCTGGCGGTCTTAAGGGCGGCGTTTTCAACGTTGAAACTGGTGCCGTTGCAGAAGGCTTGTCTGACGCTACATTAGTTGGCGGTGCATTTAACGAAGTTTTCTCTTGGGGTAATATTGGTCAACGTTTTGTTGCTATTGCTATGTTCCTATTTGCTTTCACCACCGTTCTTGGTTGGTCTCACTATGGTTCAAAGGCTTGGGAATATCTCTTCGGCGCAAAGACAACCTTTATTTTCCGTATTATTCACGTTATTACCGTTATCTTCGGCGCGGTACTCACCTCATCTCTTGCATGGGACATCTCCGACACCTTCAACGGTCTTATGATGGTACCAAACCTTATTGGTGTATTAGTACTTACTCCATTAGTTATGAAAATCGTTAAGAACTACATTGACCGTAAGATTCGCAAAAAGGACGTTGAGCCTATGATTTCTTACGACGAGGCGTTAAACGTAGTAGACTCTGACGAAGCGTAAATTAAAATTTGTAAATAAAAAGGATGTGTAGAAATCTACACATCCTTTTATTTTTTATTCGCAGTCTCTGTTACAATCTCTTGAACAACTACAATATCTTGCAATAAGAAGAATTACTATTAACACTACAATAACTGCAACAAAAGCAATTATAGCTGCCATTGCCGCCATAATAGTTTCAGCAAAGTTTGCTCCTATTAATACGCCAATACCAAGAGCAGCAAGAAATGCAAGTATTGTAAAAATAAGGCCCCAACAGCTAAAACGGCAATCTCTTCTTGCGCAACCGTTTTGTGTATACTGTCTGTTATACATATTTCCACTTCCAATAAAAGATTTGAGTTCAAACTCAATACATTTTATGCGAAGTGAAAGCGTTTGTTACTTTAAAAATTCCAACATTGTACGATAAGTTTCAAATACGTCAAACTTTGAAACTGTTTCAAAAGGCGCATGCATTGAAAGAACGGGCACGCCCAAATCCACAACGTCTACTCCCAAGTTTGCAATATACATAGCAACTGTTCCGCCGCCACCTAAATCCACTCTGCCAAGTTCCCCTGTCTGCCAGGTAATCTCGGCATTATCCAGCATTGCGCGAATCTCAGCCACATATTCTGCAGAAGCGTCGGAAGTACCGCTTTTTCCACGAGCACCTGTATATTTAGTGATAACTGCACCGTAATTCAGTCTAGCGGCATTTTTAGGCTCAGAGACATCCTTAAAGGTTGGGTCCAAAGCAGCATTAACGTCTGCAGAAAGACATTTTGAATTACGTAAAGCAACTGTATAGTCTTTACCTTGCATCTGAGCAATATCTCTTACAACGTATTTTAAAAATGCAGAATTAAGACCTGTATTTCCATCAGAACCGATTTCTTCCTTGTCTGCAAGAATGGTTATAGCAGTTTTCTCTGGCACTCCTATCTCACAAATAGCGGTAAGCGCAGGATAAGCGCAAACTCTGTCGTCGTGTCCATAGGCGCCAATCATTGAACGGTCAAGACCTAAATCGCAAGGCTTAAAAGCTGGAACACATTCAAGCTCTGCCGATAAGAAATCCTCCTCTGTAACACCATATTTCTGATTTAATATAGCCATTACATTAAGCTTTACCAGTTCACTTTCCTTATCATTTTTAAATGGTCGACTGCCAATTAAAATGTTAAGTTCCTCGCCTCTTATTCCATCGGCTAAGGTGCGTTTGCTTTGTTCTTGAGCTAAATGCGGTAAAAGGTCTGTTACAACAAAACAAGGGTCATTTTCCTCTTCTCCGATATTAACTTCAACAACAGTTCCGTCTTTTTTAACAAAAACACCGTGAAGGGCAAGTGGTATTGCTGTCCACTGATATTTTTTGATTCCGCCATAATAGTGAGTCTTAAAGAGTGAGAGGTCACTGTCTTCATAAAGCGGGTTTGGTTTTAAATCAAGACGAGGAGAATCTATATGCGCGGCGGCGATATTAACACCTTCATCTGCCGTTTTGGCACCAATTACAACGAAGGCTACTGTCTTGCCGCGGTTATTTACATAATACTTATCTCCGGCTTTATAGCTTTTTCCCTCTTGGTAAGGCTTAAAGCCTGCTTTTTCGGCTATAGCTATTGCTGCTTTAGCCGCTTCCCTTTCGGTTTTACCCTCTTTTAAAAAGGTTTTGTAACCTTCGCAATAATCTGTTATTTGTTCCCATTTTGCATCATCGCAATTTAAAAGACCGTTTTTTTTGCTTAAAAACAGTTGCTTTTTTAAAGTTTCAACAGACTTTTCCATTCTATTTTCCTCCCATAATGGTTTTTAAAAGCTTTGAAAACTCATTATAAAGTTCTTCCTCGTTATTGTTATTATAGAGTATATGCTTTGTTTTCTCTTTATAATATTGGTCGCTTTTTCCTGCGCTTATTCTAAGCAGTGCGCTTTCCTCATCCATATTGTCCCTTGTAATTATTCTTTTGAGACGGCTTTCTTTATCAGCTAAAATAGCACAGGTTTCATCACAGAGACTATCTGCTCCGCTTTCAAACAAGGTAGGCGCGTCAATAAGTATAAAATCTGCTTGTGCTGTCTTTATTTCTTCCTTTAGTATCTCCAGAACAAAAGGAAATATAGTTGCGTTTAAAAGCTCTGTCTTTTTTCTTGAAGAAAAAGCTTTAAAAGCCAATGCTTTTCGGTTAAGACTACCATCATTATTAAGTATGTCTTTCCCAAACTCTTTTGCTAATTTTGCAAGACAATTTTTGTCGTCTGTGGCTCTTCGCGCTGTTTTATCGCAGTCAATTACAAAAAATCCTGAGTTTATTGCCGCTTTACAAGCGGTGGTTTTACCTGAACCTGTAGGGCCTGTTAGTCCTAAAATAAATTTCATAAAACTATTACCTTAAAAGCGGCGGCTCTTATAAGCCTGTTATAAACCGCCAGACCTATTCCTTCCTTTTGGGGCGCGTGAACATAAACTGTTTTTATTTCCATTTCATCTACTTTACGCAAAATGTCAAAAAGTTGTTTTGCCTTTTCGCTGTCATCTTCGCTTTTTCCGTAAGGTAGTTTTTTTATAATTATTTTGTCTACTTCATCATCAAAGCATACTGCAAGGCTGTTTTCCTTTTGGTTTACAAATTGACAAAAGTCTTCACTTGTTCCCTCTACTAAAAAGACTTCGGTTTTAGGAGAATAGTGCTTATATTTCATTCCCGGAGATAAAACCTTTTCATCATTTTTTATTTCCTCTAAAATGGCTTTATCTACTTCTGTACCGGGCAAAAGCTCTTTTATTTCCTCTGGGGTTACTGCACCGGGTCTCAAAACTCTGAAAGGCTTTTGTGCAAGGGTTATAACAGTGGATTCCACCCCTACACTACAAGACTCAGACATTATCACTGCGTCAATTTTACCGTCCAGGTCTGCAATAACATGCTCTGCCGAGGTTGGACTTGGCGAACCCGAAATATTTGCAGAAGGTGCCGCAAGAGGCAGTCCGCTTATCTCTATAAGTTCTTTTGCTATCTTGTTGTTGGGCATTCTAACCGCAACAGTATCAAGTCCTGCAGAAACGACCTTTGGTATTTTATCGTTTTTATTTAAAATTATTGTAAGAGGTCCGGGCCAAAAATTTTCGGCCAAAAGCTTTGCTTCTTCACTAAAATCCTGAGTGATTTCTCTTGCCATATTCAAGCTGCAGACATGCACAATTAAGGGATTGTCCTGAGGTCTGCCTTTTGCCTCAAATATTTTCTTTATAGCCCTCTCATCATAAGCCGAAGCGGCAAGTCCGTAGACAGTTTCGGTAGGAATTGCGACTACTCCTCCGTTTTTAAGGATTTCAGCCGCTTTATTGATGCCTTTAGCATTGTCTTTTAATCTTAACGTTTCCATTATTCCTCTGATTTAAGCATTTCTGCTCTGTAATAGGTAATAAGTGCATCTATCATTTCATCAAGGTCACCATTGAGCATTTGCTCTATTTTATAGAGAGTGAGCCCTATTCTGTGGTCGGTAATTCTGCCCTGTGGGAAATTGTAGGTTCTGATTCTCTCACTTCGGTCGCCTGTACCTACCTGTGCTTTTCTGTCAGATGCAATTGCTTCGGTCTGTTTGGCCTGTTCCGCCTCGTAAAGACGTGATCGGAGAACCTTCATAGCTTTGTCTTTGTTTTTAAACTGGCTTCTTTCGTCCTGACACTCTACTACAACACCTGTAGGAATGTGGGTAATACGAATTGCAGACTCGGTCTTGTTGATGTGCTGACCGCCTGCACCACTGGAACGGAAGGTATCTATCTGCAAATCTGCAGGGTTAATTTCAATTTCTACGTCCTCTGCTTCAGGAAGCACGGCAACGGTTACGGTTGAAGTATGGATTCTGCCTGAGGTTTCAGTCTCAGGAACACGCTGGACACGATGAACACCGCTTTCATACTTAAAGCGCGAATATGCACCCTCGCCTTCAATCATAAAACTAACTTCTTTGTAGCCTCCAAGACCGGTTTCGTTAGCATTGATAATATCAACCTTCCAACGCTTACTCTCGGCATACATAGAGTACATTCTCATAAGCGAACCGGCAAAAAGTGCCGCTTCTTCTCCGCCTGCACCGCCACGGATTTCAACTATTACGTTTTTTTCATCATTAGGGTCTTTAGGAAGGAGCAATATTTTAAGTTCTTCGGAAATCTTTTCCTGGTTTTCCTTTGCAGTAACAAGTTCTTCTTCTACAAGTTCTTTAAAATCTTTGTCAAGACCGCCCTCGTCAAGAAGAGCTCTGGCCTCTTCCTCGGCAGTTTTTGCAACAGAATATTCTCTGAATTTTTCTACTACAGGAGTGAGCTCCTTATGCTCCTTCATAAGCTTTTTAAACTGCTCGTTATCTGACACAACGTCAGGGTCGGCAAGTAATCTGCCGATTTCTTCAAATCTTCCTTCAACCGCTTTTAATTTATCAAACATAATTATTCACCATCACTACGAGTTATACTTTTTATACTTTTTTCTATTTTTACACGGGGAGTCATAACCTCTCGGTCACAAAGAGTGCATTTTATCTTGAAATCCATGCCTACTCTAAGAACACTAAAGGTATCTGAACCGCAAGGATGCTTTTTCTTTAGCTTTATTATATCTCCTACTCTAACGTCCAAAACAAATGACCCCTTTATATATATCTTATAATATTATACAATAATATTTCTTCCAACGCAATATCTTCTTGTAAAGGTAATAAAAAAATGTTATTATACTTTTAGGGGGAGATTTTGTGAATAAAGTTAAAATACTACATACCGCAGACCTTCACATTGGCGCAGAAATGTCTTATCTTGATACCAAGGCAGAAAGCCGCCAATATGAAAACCTTTTGGTTTTTAAAAATATTACCGAATATTGTACTGAAAATAATATAGAAATTTGTCTTATTGCAGGGGACCTTTTTGACTCTAACAGTTCCGCCTCTCCTTTTGTGCCGTCTGTTTTAGAGTATATTGAAAAGGCCGATAAAACCCTGTTTTTTTATGCTGCAGGAAACCACGACCCCCTGGACGCTTCGTCCCCTTTCTTTGAAAGAAAACTGCCTCAAAATCTGACTGTTTTCGGAGAAGATTTTGAAATTAAAGAAATCCCCCAACTTAATGTTCGAGTTATTGGAAAATCCTTTAAGCATTCCTTTATGGCAAGTGAGAATTTTAGCAAGGCTTTAAGTGATGATTATATTAATTTATTTGTTTTGCACGCTGATTTAGAGGGAGATTCTTCTAGTCCATACAACCCTATTTCTCGAGAATTTATAGAAAGTTGCTCTGCCGATTATCTGGCGCTTGGTCATATTCATAAAAGAAGCAACATTACTAAAATTGGGGACACCTTTGCCGCCTACTGCGGTTGTCCTGAGGGTCACGGCTTTGACGAGCTTGGAATTAAGGGTGCATACGTAGGAGAAATTTCAAAAGGTTCTGCAGAGCTTTCCTTTGTAAAGTTCTGTCAAAGAGTTTTCTGTATGGAAGAAATTGACATTTCCTCCGCTTCATCTGCAAAAGAGGCCTTTGATATTATTTTAGAAACTCTAAAGAACAATTATGGCGAAAACTTTAACCAAAACCTTTATAAAATCGTCTTAAAGGGAAGATGCAAATATTATAGCCAGATTAATACAAAAGAGCTTTTATCTATGCTCTCATCTCAACTTTATTTCGTAAAAATTAAAAACAAACTTCAACCTGATTTTGACCTTGACAATCTGAAAAACGAAATTTCTCTTAAAGGACTTTTTGTTAAGAATATGTTGGCTAAAATGGAGGCAGAAAGTGACAACGAAGCATTACTTAGCGCCCTTTATTTAGGTCTTGAAGCTTTTGAAGGCGAGGTGGCTTATAATGAAGATTAATTCTATCTATATTGCCTCTTTTGGTAAGTTTAAAGATTTTACTTTTGATTTTACAGATGGGTTTAATCTTATATACGGTGACAACGAAGATGGCAAAACCACCATCATGGCCTTTATAAAAATGATGTTTTATGGTTCTCACACAAAATCTTCCGACCTTGCCAAAAACCCAAGAAAGCGATACACACCTTGGGACAGTAATTTTATGGCCGGTAGTGTTGATTTTACACATAACGGCACGTCATACCGTTTGGAGCGAGAGTTTAAAGGCAACTCCACCGATAAAATTTCTCTTATTAATCTTGACCTTGGCACAAAGACTCCTCTTTCCGGCAAAACAGAACCCGGAGCAGAGTTTTTTGGCCTTTCGGTTGGTGCTTTTGAAAAAAGCCTTTTTGTAGGTAACTTTGGCAGTCCTGAAAAGGACGAGCTTGCCGACGGAGAAATAAACTCCAAGCTTTCTAATATTATCACCACAGGAGATGAAGATATTTCCTTTGAAATGGTAAAAAAACGCATTTTAAAGGCCAAGGAAATCTTTATGTCCAAGGGTGGTAAAAAGGGCGTTTACGACTTAGGACTTATGGAAGAATCCGCTTTAGAGTCTCAGTTGATTTTAGCCAGGAAAACCGAATCTCAAGCCGAAGAATTAGAGGCTAAAATAAAGGAAAAAGAGTCTCTTTTAAAGGACCTGAGCAACCAGGCGAACACCCTTTTTGAAACCTTAAAAAATGCCGAGCGTATAAAAAAGCGTACTCTTTTGGAAAAGTACGTTGACGCCGCAAGTAATCTGCAGAAAATCCAAAAAATGCTTACCTTAAAAGACGGACAGGGTGTAACCGAAGATTATCTGAACTCTATTGAAACACTTGCTAAAGAACTTGACGACCTGAAAGAGAAAATAGATTCTCATTCTGAAGAGCTTACCCTACTTCTTAAAGAAATTAACGCTTTAAAAGATGTTGTAGAGGGAGACAATGATAATCTTTTAGCTAATCAAAAGAGTGATGTTGACTCTAAATTATCTGAACTTCGAAATAAAATTTCAGATGACAGTCTTGCCCTTGAACAGTTAAAACTGAAAATGCAAAACACCAAGGCCAAGAGTAATAGTAATCTTCCTTTAGTTATTATTGGCGTATCCCTTGCCATTGTTGGCGCAATTTCTTTTACTTCTTCTCTGCCTTTGGCAATTGGCCTTTTTGCTTTATCTCTTATATTGATTGTTTTAGGTTTCGCGCTTAAAAAGAAGCCTAAAACCAAAAAAGATTTCGAAGAAGTGACTGCTTTATCTAATATTATTGCCGCATCTAAAAAAGAGTATGAGGAACTAAATGTAAAAGCAGATGAAATCTCTGCTCTTCTGAACAATCAATTAATAGAAAAAGGCAGTAAAAAGATTCTTCTTGATGAAAAAAAGCAAGAACTGCTTACTGCTAAGCAAGAACTTTTATCACTTAAAGAAGAAGCAGCAGAAAAAACAGCAAAACTTCTTTACCTTTGCAACAATTTTAAAGCTATAGAAAACATTAGTCAGGTTCATACGGTTACCAATAGTATAAAGGACTTGTTTGACAAACTAAAAGAGGCCGAAATCCACAAAAATATTGCTGCAGAGCCTCTTGGGGAGCTTCCTTTAAACGAAGCTATTGCCCGTCTTGATGCTATTAATGCCGACCATGCAATTAACGGCATTTCTCAGGAACAGCTGGACTCTGCAAAAGATGTATTAAAGCAAAAAACCGAAGAGGTTGCTAAACTTCGAAGCGAAATCTCCGTATCTAAAACAGAACTTAAAGCCCTCACTTCAGGAGAAAACACTTTACCTGTTTTAGAACGAAAACTAAAGGTTTTAAGGGAAAACCTTGATTCTCAAAAAGAATATTGCGATAAATTAGATATCGTTTTAACCGCTCTTGAGGAAGCCTTTATTGACCTTAGACAAAACTATTCTTCTGCTTTGGAAGAAAAGACTTCTGCTCTTTTCTCCAAACTCACAGAGGGTCATTATAAGGCGGTAAACGTTTCTAAGAATTTTGATATAAACGTAACTGCTAAAGACAGTTTTGGCCTTAAGGAATGGCAGTATTTAAGTTCCGGCACTACCGACCAAGCGTATTTATCCTTAAGGTTGGGCCTTGCATCTTTAATTGAAAACGAAAACGAACCGTTGCCAATTTTCCTTGATGACGTTTTGGCTCAATATGACGACAAACGAGCTCTCACTGCTATTAATTTCCTCAAAAGCTTTTCCCTTGAACGTCAAGTTATTCTCTTCACCTGTCACTCCTATTTTGCAAAAATGGGAGAAGATTTAGGTGTTAATATTAAAAATTTAAAGGGGTAAATTTATGATAACAACCCGCCCATTCGGCACAAACAAAGCAGGACAAAAGGTAACTCTTTACACTATTTCCAATGATGCAGCTTCGGTATCAATTATGGACCTTGGTGCTACTGTTGTTTCCTTTTTTGTGAAAGATAAAAACGGAGAAACAAGAGATATTGTTTTAGGTTATGAAGAGGCACTTCCTTATGAGGATGACCACGACACCTATTTTGGCGCCACTGTGGGAAGATGTGCAAACCGAATAGGCTTTGGCACATTTAGCATTGGAGATGAAACCTATCATCTGCCTATAAACAATGGACCTCATTCTAATCACGGTGGAAAAGATGGTTTTTCCTTTAGGATGTTTAATATTGAAGCTTCCCAAAACTCTGTAAAAGCCACTATTTTCTCCCCTGACGGCGAGGAAGGTTATCCGGGCAACATGGAACTTTCTGTTTTGTTCACTTTAGAAGGCAGCACCCTTTCTATTGAGTATTTTGCTAAAAGTGACAAGGACACAGTTGCCAACTTTACTAATCATTCCTTCTTTAACTTAGGCGAGGAAAATATACTTAATCATACTCTGCAGGTCTTTAGTGATGCTTACTGCGAAAATGACGAAACAAGTCTTCCTACAGGCAGCATTTTCAAGGTTGACGACACCTCTATGGATTTCAGGGAGCCTACAGTTTTAAAGACCAGAATTTTAAATGATGAACCTATATTTAATCTTGCAGGTGGCGGACTTGACCACAACTTTGTTTTGGCATTTGAGCGTGGGCAAATGAAAAAAGCCGCATCCTTAATTTGCCAAAGCACAGGTCTTTGTCTTAACGTTTCCACCGACCTGCCAGGTGTGCAGATTTACACTGCCAATTACGCTAACGTAATTGGTAAAGGTGGTATGAAATGCGGCAAACATTCAGGAGTTGCTATTGAGACGCAAGGCTTCCCCAATGCCCCCAACACAAAGCATTTTCCATCCACAATTATAAAAGCAAATGAAGAATTTTACAGTAAGTCTGTTTACGCAATAACTACCATATAAAAAAAGGATGTGTAGAAATTTTCTACACATCCTTTTATTTTTTCTTGGTGCTTATTTCGTTCCACAAGGTAAAGCCAAGAATTAAGGCTCCTCCAAGGGCTTGTAAAAGTGTTAGTTTTTCGGCTAAGATAGTTACCGAAACCAAAACCGCAACCAGTGGGTCTATATAACTTAAAATCGCCGCTTTTTGTCCCGGTAGTTCTTTAAGGGATGAAAAATATAAACAGTAGGTAATACCTGTATGAACAATACCCACAACCAGAAGGCTGACCCAACCTATACTATTAAGGCCATTAAGTGTTACTCCGCTTGTAAACGCCACATAAGGAACCAGAACTAATATGGCGGCTAAAAACTGAAGAAAAGTACGATGTATACCTTCTACCTTTTTTATAAATTTATTTATTAGTACAACAGTGGCGTAAAGACACGCGGCGCCAAGACCAAAGGCTATACCAATAAGATGATTACTGCCGGATTTTAAATCTCCAAGTCCTGTTATAAGAACTATGCCTAACGTGGACATAGCAAAGCAAATCCACTGCTTTATTGTCATTTTCTCTTTAAAAAGTATGGGACAAGCAACAGTTACAATAACAGGCGCAAAATAATAGCTCAAGGTTGCTACCGAAACTGTTGTATATTTATAGGCCTGAAAAAGCAGAATCCAGTTGAAGCCCATGGCTATACCTGATATAAGAAGCAGGGGTATTTCTTTTCTTATATCTTTAAAAGGAATTTTTTGTTTTGTTATAACAAGAAATCCCAATAAAAGAAGGGACGCAAGAATTGCCCTGTATAAAGCAAGTTCTCCTGACGACACTGAAATTTGTCGCACAAAAAGTCCTATTGTTCCGAAAACTGTCATAGAAACAATAAGCATTAATCTTGGGCTGAGTTTTAGTTTCATAATATTTCTTCCTTATTTTTTGCTGAATTGTTTTCTATACATTTTAGGCGTACAGTTATAAACGTTTTTAAAAATCTTATTAAAATACTGAATGGTGGAAAAGCCTGAATCGAAGGCTATTTCTCCAACTGCTTTATCTGTAGTGAGAAGTTCTTTTGATGCTTTTCTCAGCCTTAAAAAGATTATATAATTAACAACGGTCGAGCCTGTTATCTCTTTAAACTGTCGGCAAAGGCGGTATTTATCTATATTTGTGACATTGGAGATTTCATCTAGTGATATCTCTTTCGTAAAGTTTTCTTCTATATATCTTATTGCAGGGTGTAAAGATTTTAGTTTTTCTGTGTCGTAATACTGTGAAGCGTCGGTTAAAAGTCCATTTCTATACATAAAGGCAATAAGAAGTTGAATATATCCCTTTATATATGATTCATAGCCTACTGACCTGTTTTCCACTTCTTTTAAGAAACTATCAAAGATAACGCTTAGTTCCTTTTCGTTAGATGAAATAAGATATTCCTTATTATGTGAACTTGTTATAAATTCATTTATAAAAGCGTCGGCAGAACTTGTGCCGTCTTTAAAATAGTTTTCTATATCTATTTGTATATAGGTTATGTCTGCCGGTTTTATAAAGGAAAGTTTATGCATAACATTATTGCGAATTAATGCTATTTCCCCTTTTTTTAACAAAAAGGCATTCTCCCCTACTACACATTCCATTTCTCCTTCATTGATTTTAACTAACTCAATAGCATTATGAAAATGTATATCTCTCATATACGGTTTGTGAGAAATTATCATTCTTTTAAAATTAAAAAACAAATGAGGCAACCTAAAGCTTATATTTTCTTTTTCCATTTCCCGTTCCTCTGCAAAATAGTTTCATAAAAAAGCAATATTAATGTAGAAATCTGCAAAATTGTTTTATATAATTGTAGTATCATAAGACATTTTTGTCAAGTTTATAAATTAATCGAGGTTTTTTTATGAAATACGGTTGGGCAGAAGAAAAATTTATATTCCCAAAACCTATATCTTTAAAAGGTCAATTTGCAGAACGCATATCTCAGTATGAGGAAAAGCCTTTAACTACAACGGCTCTTGCGGTTGATTCTGGAGAAGACCAGATGGTTCTATGTAGTGTTGACATAGTTCTTGTTTCCTATTTTTTAACCGCCGAAGTTCGTAAACGTTTGGCTACTTGTACCACCGGCTTAGACCCTATGAAAGTAGTTATTAGCGCTATTCATACCCATACAGGTCCCGGATATACCAACGTATATGCCAGAAAGTCAGATGAGGAATTTGATAAATTAAAGCTTGGCGTTGGTCTTAAGGACTTGCTTCCCCCAGGGAAAAAGTATGTTGAAAGTGCTAATATAAGTGAAAACGAAAACATTATGCAAGATGATGAAGTTTTTGAGGAAGTTGCATCCAAGATTACCAAAGCTATTAAAAACGCTTGGGAATCACGCACAGAGGGCGGCTCTTTCTCTAACGCCTTTGGCCGCGCAGTTGTAGGTCTTTGCCGCCGTGCTTGTTACAACGATGGTTCTGCTCAAATGTGGGGAGACACCAATTCTGCTATGTTTACCGAGCTTGAGGCAGGTAGCGACTCAGGTATTGAACTTATGTATGTTTTTGATAATAACAAAAAACTTACGGGTATTGTTGCAAACCTTGCTTGTCCTGCACAGTGTGTTCAGCACAGACTCTTTATTTCTCCTGACTTCTGGGGCGAGGCTAAGATGCTACTGAGAAAGCATTTTGGAGAGGATATATTCTTACTACCATTATGCTCTGCCGCAGGCGACCAGTGTCCTGTTGATTTAGTTCGTTGGACTGAACCTGAAAGTGACGTTAATGACCCTAATATCACTCGTAAAAACCCACTTGCTCGCAAGGCAGACCCATCTATGTTCGACCTTGCAGGTATGAAGAAAACCGGCAGACGAATTGCTAATGAAATTATTGAGGTATTCAGTGATGGTCTTGACGAGCCTCAGGTGGACGTTCCTCTAATCCATCACGTACATAATATGAAACTTCCTTTACGCAAAGCAACAATGACCGAGATTCAAAACGCAGAAAAAGAGATTCGCGACTACTTCTTACAAAAAGAAGGAGACGCAGATTATAATGATGCAGGTAATCTTACAGGTCCTATCGGTATTTTAAACCGTGCAAAGCTTCAGGAAATCCGCGACGTTGTTGAGACTGAGGTTCATATTATTCGTCTTGGTTCCATTGCTTTTGCTACAAACCCCTTTGAGCTTTTCCTTGATTATGGAAATCAAATTAAAGCCAGAAGCAAAGCTGAGCAGAGTTTCCTTGTTCAACTTAGCAATGGCACCGAGGGTTATCTACCTACCAAAAAGGCAGAGCAAGGTGGCCATTACAGCGCATTTATTGCAAGTGGTTCTGTAGGTCATGTTGGCGGAGAGCAACTGGTTAGGGAAACCCTTCAAGATATAAACGAACTGTTTAAATAAAACAGTAATTTAGAATCAAAAAAATTATAAATATTATTAAAAACGGAGGTATTTTTATGAAATACGGTTGGGCAGAAGAAAAATTTGTGTTTACAAAACCTATTTCTCTTCAGGGACAATTTGCAGAACGCATCTCGCAGTATGAGGAAAAACCTTTAACTGCAACGGCTTTTGCAGTTGATTCAGGCGAGGACCAAATGGTTTTATGCAGCGTTGACCTTGTTAGCGTTTCCTACATTTTAACCAATGAGGTTCGCAGACGTTTAAGTGAGTGCACTGAGGGGTTAGACCCAATGAAAGTAGTTATTAGTGCTATTCATACTCACACAGGTCCTGATTACACCGGCAAAGGTGCCAGAAAATCTAACAAAGAATTTAACGAGTTAAAACTCGGAGTAGGTCTTAAAGATCTCCTTCCTCCAGGCGTAAAATACGTTCAACACGCTGAAGTTAGCAATAATGATAATATTATGAACAATGAAGAGCTTTTTGAAGAAATCTCTTCAAAGATTACCAAATCAATTAAAGATGCTTGGGAATCTCGCAGTGAAGGCTCCTTCTCCAACGCCTTTGGTCGCGCAGTTGTAGGTCTTTGCCGCAGAGCTTGTTATAACGATGGTTCCGCACAAATGTGGGGAGACACCAACACCGCTATGTTTACAGAACTTGAGGCAGGCAGTGACTCCGGAATTGAGCTTATGTACATATTTGACGCTGACAAAAAGCTTACAGGTATTGTTGCCAACCTTGCTTGTCCTGCACAGTGTGTTCAGCACAGACTCTTTATTTCTCCTGATTTCTGGGGCGAGGCTAAGATGCTTTTAAGAAAGCACTTTGGAGAAGATATATTCCTACTATGTCTTTGCTCTGCAGCAGGAGACCAGTGTCCTGTTGACCTTATTCGTTGGGTTGAGCCTGAAAGTGACGTTAACGACCCTAACATTACACGTAAAAACCCATTAAAGAGAAAAGCAGACCCGTCTATGTTTGACCTTGCAGGTATGAAAAAGACAGGTAGACGTATTGCTAATGAAATTATTGAGGTTTTCAATGACGGTCTTGACGAGCCTCAGGTGGACGTTCCTCTAATCCATCACGTACATAATATGAAACTTCCTTTACGCAGAGTTACTATGGAAGAAATTAAAAACGCTCATAAGGAAATTGCCGATTATTTTGCTCACAAGAAAGGTGATGCAGACTACAACGATGCAGGTAATCTTCACGCAGCTATTGGTGTTCTCAATCGTGCAAAGCTACAGGAAATCCGTGACGTTGTTGAGACCGAGGTTCACACCGTTCGTTTAGGAAGCATTGCTTTCTGCACTAACCCATTTGAACTTTTCCTTGATTACGGAAATCAGATTAGAGTTAGAAGCAAGGCAGAACAAAGTTTCATTATCCAACTTGCTTGTGGTACCGAAGGCTATCTGCCTACTAAGAAAGCAGAACAAGGCGGTCACTATAGTGCCGTTTACGGTAGCGGTAGCGTAGGTCATATCGGCGGAGAACAGTTAGTTAGAGAAACTGTTCAAGACATTAACGAAATGTTTAAATAAACTAAAAACCAATAAAAAAACGAGCATCAAAAGATGCTCGTTTTTTGTATCTTTTTTACTATTAATAGTTTTCTGCATGAACCTCGAAATAGCTCTTTGGATGTGCGCATACAGGGCAAACTTCAGGAGCTTTTTTGCCCATAACAAGATGTCCGCAGTTGCGGCACTCCCACATGGTTTCTCCTGCTTTTTCAAATACCTTTTGCATTTCAACATTGTTAAGAAGTCTTAGGTATCTCTCTTCGTGGCTCTTTTCAATTGCTGCTACCATACGGAATTTTTCTGCAAGTTCAGTAAAGCCTTCCTCGTCTGCTTCCTTAGCGAAGGTTGCATACATATCGGTCCACTCGTAATTTTCGCCTGCGGCAGCTACCTTTAAGTTTTCTGCGGTGTTGGAAAGCTCTCCAAGAGCCTTGAACCACATTTTTGCATGTTCTTTTTCGTTATCTGCGGTTTTCTGGAAAAGAGCAGAGATTTGTTCGTAGCCTTCCTTTTTAGCTACTGATGCAAAATAAGTGTATTTATTTCTTGCCTGAGATTCTCCTGCAAATGCAGCGCGAAGATTTGCTTCTGTTTTTGTACCTTTTAAATTCATAATTTTCCTCCTAAATTTAAAAACAGTAATTATTACTATTTTATAATAACATATTAGTTTTCTTCTGTCAAGTCTTTTTTAGGAACACTTGGTAACCTTCCGTAAAGCGCAGTATTTTCTCTTATTATACCTGCAAGCCAAGAATTTATACATCCCTTTTTAATACGCCATTTCCAGTTGTTACCTACCGTAGACGGTGTATTGATTCTGGCTTCGCTTCCCATTCCTAAAAGGTCTGGCATCATTATTATTGCCGTTTCTGCCACCGACATCAGAGCCGTTCTAATCATCGCCCAATTAAAGCCCTCTTGCGCATCAACATGCATATAACGTCTGGCAAACTCTACCTCACTATCGGTTGCAGTATTTACCCAACCGTTTATGGTATCGTTATCGTGGGTTCCTGTATAAACTATGCAGTTGCTATTATAGTTATGGGGAAGATACTCGTTATCTTCACTGTCAAAAGCAAACTGCAAAACCTTCATACCCGGAAAACCTGAATTTTTAAGAAGATTCTCTACCTCTTTGGTTAGAAAACCTAAATCCTCGGCTATAATAGGAATTTCTTCGCCCTCAAAATCTTTTTTTATAGCTCCAAAAAGCTCCATATCGGGTCCTTTAAGCCATTTGCCTTCTTTTGCGGTTTTTTCTCCGAATTTTACTGTATAAAAAGATTCAAAACCTCTGAAATGGTCAATTCTGACTACGTCATATACCTTTAGGGCAAATTTTATGCGCTGCCTCCACCAACTGTATGGTGTAGTTTCATTTTTCATATATTCCCAATTATAAACAGGATTTCCCCACAGTTGACCATCTTTTGTAAATCCGTCAGGCGGACAACCTGCCACTAAGGTAGGCGTAAGATTTTCATCAAGTAAAAACTGCCCTGGTTTACTCCAGACGTCTGCGCTGTCGGCAGCAACGTAAATAGGCATATCTCCTATTATTTTTATACCCTTTTCGTTGGCATAGTTTTTTAGTTTATACCACTGACCAAAAAACTCAAACTGCAAGAATCTGAAAAATTCTATATCTTCTTTTAAAAGGTCTTTGATTTTTTCTATTGCTTTTTCGGTACGGAATTTAAGCTCTTTGTCCCACTCTTGCCAACTGATTCCATTTTTATAATCCTTAATAGCCATAAAAAGAGCGTAATCCGAAAGCCAGAAACTTTGCTCCTTGCAGAATCTCAGATACTCTTCATTTTGCAAATCAAAATTATTAAAAGCAATTCTTAAAACCTTATAACGATTATTATAAAGTTTTTCATAATCTACCTCTTCTTCATTACTGCCAAAATCTATATTTTCATAATCCGCTTTTTTAAGAAGGCCTTTTTCACTTAATATATCAAGGTCGATAAAATACGGGTTTCCTGCATAGGAAGAAAAGGACTGATACGGGGAATCTCCAAAGCTCGTGGGAGAAAGTGGCAAAATCTGCCAATAGCTTTGTCCTGCTTCTTTTAAAAAATCTATAAATTCGTACGCTTCTTTTCCCAAAGTTCCAATACCGTAATTGGTAGAAAGGGAGAAAATCGGCATTAAAATTCCGCTTGTTCTCAAGTTCTTCGCTCCTAAATAATTATATGATTATTATATCACTATTTTCGTTTAAATTCAATAAACCGCCAAGATTTTTCTTGGCGGTTTATTTGATTATTTTGTTTGCTCTTCTATTACGATATTTAAGGTATTTACGTAATCTAAAGTTTCAGCAAAGCTTTCCGGAATTGTAAATCTTATGTTACTGCTTGTGGTTTTACCCAGAAGAGTAAGTCTTGTGCAACCTTCGCTGAAAACCGAAGTGTTTGCTTTTTTCAGTTCTTTAGTATAAAGTTCGTTGAGTTTTAAAAGTTCTTCCTTTGTAACGGTTATGTTGCCGTAATGTTGGTCGGAAATGTCTACGTAATCTCCGCTTAAAAGGTTATCTTTAACATTTTCGCACTCATTTTTTTGAGCATTTATATAATTTTCACTTTGCATCAGTTTCAGAAGAGGCTCGTTATAAATATCACGATAAAGATGGTAAACTCTTTGAACCTTTCTGCCGGATTTCAGAATATAGTTTATTTCAAATCGGCGGAGCGCTAACCCAAAATCACCTGTGTTTTCATCAAACTCTCCTCTGTCTCCTGTACTGTTTATAACATTTACTGCAGACTGATGTAGATTTAATACCTCTGTAAAGTTTTTATCTAAAATTAAGTCTTCACTATAATCGGCATCACGAACTTTTATATATTTAATTCTATTTTCTTTTGGAACAAAGTCTACAATACTGTTTCCGATAAACAAGGTGCCCAGACACAAGGCCGCCATTACACCTACGGCAATTCCGCCTTTTATAAGGGATGCTTTAACATTTTTGAAACCTCTTGTCATTATAGCGCCTGCGGCAACAGAAGCAAGTAAAGAGCCTATACAGAAAAAGGTCCAATAGCCTATAGAATCTGGATTCACACCCTCAAATATAGCCGACAAAATAAGTCCGCCGCCAATGCTTATAAGGATAGTTATGAGAATTGGCATAAACTTAAAGGAATAGGCTTCTGTAGCCGTTTCGCTTTTACGCTTTTTAAACAAAGCGATAGCAATATAGCTAAATAGTATAGTGAGAATAAAAACAGATATTATAGAAAATACAGTTAATTTTTCTGTGAAATAATCTGCAGAGCCGCCTATTACATTATAGTTTTCGTCGCGAGTGACAAGAGGCATATTGTATGCCGAATAAAGAAGTGGCGATGTATAGAAAATAAATTTCTCTGACAATTCAACTCCCTCGGCAAGCGAAGAAAGCCAGTTGTTTATAAGCAATGCAATTACAGGAAAACCGATATTTACTGCGGCAAGAGAAATAATCATATCAAAAATTGCTCCTGCCGACACTATGAATATAAGCATAAAACTTCCGCACATTAAAAGCTGCAAAAGAGCAAGTAAATATGCCTTTATAACTGTTAATACTGTAGCACCCGCAACAAAGGGCAGAGCCACTATTATTAAAAGTCCTAAAAAGGATGCGGTAAGGGGTATGGCAGCTCCTATAAAAGATGCCGAAAATCTTGTTAGTAAAAGTTCGTTTCGGGTCAGTGGCAAACTGTGGAAAACGTCACTTGATTTCTTACTGTAAAGAAAGGAAAAATTCACAAAAAGAAGCAGAAGCATTACCGCCAGAGAAATTACAAAGGTTAAGGTAGTAAAGCCATCTATAAGTCCCTGAATTTCGTAAGTATTATCCTTGGCAATATTGTAATAATTGTCTGAAATGTTTTTAAGGAGCACACCGGGGCAGACAAGGAGTGATATTACAAGAGACAGAAGAACAAATCCGCTTTGCTTTTTAAGAGAGGTTTTAAAAAAGTTTACTGCGGGATTTAATTTATTTGAGGATGTTTTTAATGTCATAGCCTTCTACCTCCAATTCATATATAAAGATTTCTTCCAAGGTAGGTTCTACCGTTTCGGCAAAAATGGGCTTTAAAGAATTTATTTTTTCTAAAATTTCGTCTTCTTCTCCCCTTATTACCATTTGAAGAAGTGAACCTGTTTTTTCTACCTTTAAAATATTAAGTCCGTGGAATTTAATTTCAGGTGGTAATACTTTAAATGCCGCCTGTACCTTGTGGATCCCGCCTCTGAGTGTTTCAAGGTTATCGCTGAAAATTATATTTCCTTTGTGAAGCAGTCCTACGTGGTCGCAAAGGTCCTCAAGTTCTCTAAGGTTATGTGAAGCAATTATCGCGGTCATACCTGTATTTTCTATTCCGTCAAGAAGGAGGGATTTTAAAACTCCTCTCATTACAGGGTCAAGTCCGTCAAAGGCTTCATCTAAAAGAAGGTATTTTGGACAGGTGGAAAGTGCCAACATAAGAGCCGCCTGTCTTTGCATACCTTTAGACATATTGTCAATTTTATCCTTGGTGCTTATGGGGAAAACACTTGTTAAATAGTCGTATCTTTCCCTACTGAAATCAGGATACATTCCTTGATAAAAATCTGCCATTTCGGCAAGATTTGAGTGTTTAAAGAAATATGGTGTATCTGCAAGGAAGAAAATTTTACTTTTAAGTTCAGGATTATTCCAGGTGCTCATTGAGTCTACTATTATGTCTCCACCATCCGGGAAGTAAACCCCTGCAATTACTCTAAGCAAGGTGGATTTACCTGAACCGTTAGAACCAACAAGTCCATAAATGCTACCATCCTTGATTTCGAAATTAACGCTATCAAGAGCGGCATAATCTCCAAATTTTTTTGTTAAGTTTACCGCTTTAATCATTTTCTCTTCCTCCTTTATATATTTGTTTTAATATGTTTTCAAGTTCTTCTTTAGCAAGACCTTTTCTAAAGGCTTCTTCTACTGCCCTTTTAAAATCATCCTTTGCCGCTTCTAAAATAGCGTCCTTTGCCGTTTCGTCTTCTGATATAAAAGAGCCTTTTCCTGTAACAGAATAAATTACGCCATTGGTTTCTAAAATGGCATAAGCCTTTTGAACTGTATTTGGATTTACAGACAGCTTTAATGCCAACTGTCTTACGCTGGGAAGCTTATCTCCATCCTTTAGTACGCCTACCACCTTCAGACGAATCACTGAGTTTACTATCTGGTCGTAAATAGGCACTCGGCTTTTATAATCTATTGTAATCATCTGCCGCCTCCTGACTGTACTATCTGTATTAGTACAGTTGTATCATACAACAAATTTTAGCTTTTGTCAAGGTTGAATTTATTTGTTTTTTGTGATATAATATTGTGATTAGTTTTCTTAGGTGGTGATGGTATGAACATTCTTGCAATAGGTGACGTTTGCGGCAGCATTGGAACAAATGCTCTGTTAAAGATTTTACCAAGCCTTAAAAAAGAACTAAAGGTAGATTTTACCATAGTTAACGGAGAAAACTCTGCCGACGGAAACGGCATCTCCCCTGCCAGTGCAGAACTTTTACTAAAATGTGCTGACGTGGTTACAGGGGGAAATCATACTATGCGCAGACCTGATTTTCACAGCCTTCTGGACGAAAATGAAAGACTTTTGCGCCCACATAATTTAGAAAAGGCTAACTACGGCAGTGGTTACTGCCTTGTAGATATGGGTAAAAAAAGAGTTGCGGTTATAAATCTTTTGGGTTCTATTTATCTTGAACACTTAAAGGTTGCAAATCCCTTTAATGCGGTGGATGAGCTGTTAGAACGAGCAAAGGAAGATAATGCTGATATAATTATTGTAGATTTTCACGCTGAAGCCACAAGCGAAAAAAGGGCTATGGGTTTTTATCTCGACGGCAAGGTTTCTTTTATGTTTGGTACTCACACTCACGTACAAACCTCTGATTTGCAGATTTTGGAAAAAGGCACCGCTTATATCACTGACCTGGGTATGACAGGTCCTAAGGACAGTGTTTTAGGTGTTGAACCATCTATTATAATTGACCGTCTCAAAAACAGTTTAATGGAAAAATTTGCTTTGGCAAAAAGCAAACCTTGTGTAGAAGGCGCTTATATTTCTATTGATGACAACAGTTTAAAGGTAACTGACATTAAAACTTTAAGGATTGTGTAATTATGACTTTTAAGAAGCTTCTTGTTTTACTTCTTTCAATAAGTTTAATTCTCCTTACTGCCTGCAAGGGCGGTAGCGTTAGCACACCCTCTGACCAACATAATGAAGAGTCTTCTGAAAGTGTTCAGACAAACGAAACATTACAGCTTCTGTACTGCGAAAATGATACTATAAACCCCTATAAGACCATTAACAAAACCAATGCGGAAATAGCGCATCTTATTTACGAGCCCCTTGTAAAATTAGACAATAACTTTGAGCCTGTTTTAGCCCTTGCTGAATCAGTAGAAATAAAAGGAAACGTATGTACCGTAACGCTAAAAGACGCTCTGTTTTTTGACGGCAGCAAGGTTACCGCCGACGACATTGTTTTTTCTGCAGAACTTGCAAAGAACTCCAAGAGGTTTTCATATCTTTTTTACGAGGTTAAAAATCTTTTTACCCAAGGCAACAAAGAAATTGTTTTTGAACTTACTAAAAAAGACCCTTATTTTACTAATTTATTAACCTTCCCTATATTAAAAAGCGGTACAGATGATTTAAAGGACGAGGACAATATGGAAATTCCTCCTGTTGGATGCGGAAGGTTTATGATTTCTAAGGACGAAACTGCTTTAACTCCTTTTGAAAACTACTATGGAAACAAAAGCCCTGTCTCAAAAATCAAGCTTATAAATGCTCCTGACAAGGAAGCGGTTAAACACTACGTTGAAATTGGTGCTACCGACATTTATTACACAGACTACTCTGATTCAAGCATTTACAGAATGAGCGGAAAAAGACAAACGGTTAATCTGAGCAATCTGGTTTACATCGGTGTTAATCATAAAAATCCGCTTTTAGCCACCTATGAAATGAGACTTGCCATTTCTTCGGCTCTTAACAAAGAAGAGATTGTTAAAACGGCATTTCACGGCAACGCTTTGGCGACAGAAGGTTTTTTCCATTCTGCATGGAAAGAAATATCTAACGTTCAGACCCTGCAAGCTTTACCAAACGAAAAATTAGTTGTTGAGAATTTAGAAAAAATAGGTTATAATAGTACAGATACCAAGGGAATAAGAAAATCAGCTTATGGAAGCAGACTTTCCTTTAATCTTTTAGTGAACGGTGATAACCCTTCAAAGTTAAGTATGGCTAATTTGCTTGTGGCTCAACTTAAAAAGGTTGGAATTGAAATTAAGATAAACTCTGTTTCAGCTTCTCAGTTTTCTTCCCTTGTAAATTCCGGCAATTTCCAGCTTTATATCGGTGAAATTAAGATGCTTCCCAATATGGACGTAAGTTCTCTCGTTTTGCCCGATGGCTCTGCTGCTCAGGGAATTGTCTCTCCTTATGCTAAAAGTCAAGAGGACGACCAAGAGGAAACAGAAAACATTGATACTTCTTTAGACAATTTCAGCAACAAAGCGTATATTTCGGTTATCAATGGTTTTTACAGTGGTAAAAATTCTGTTGCAGACCTTGCTTCTTCTCTTATTTCTGCAATGCCTGTAATTCCGGTTGTTTTTAGAAGCGGAGTTGTTTTTCACAAAAACGATATAAAGGACCTTGGTGAGCTTTCCACCACCGACCTGTTTTTATCAATAGATAAATATAAGTTTGAAAATTAGGAGGATTTTTATGATAAAATATGAAACTTTAACAGGAACTATCAATATTTCTGAAGATTACCTACAAAAGCTAATCGGTCAGGCCGTTACCTCCTGCTACGGCGTTGTTGGCATGGTTCCAAGCGGAAGTAAACAAAAGATTTTTAGTCTTTTCTCTAAAAAGGAAGACTTAAATAAAGGTATTGTTATTCATGGCAATGCTGATAAAATTTCAGTAGAACTTCACATTATGGTTTCTTACGGCATGAATATAAACGCTATTGCACAAAGTATCGTTCATAAGGTGCAATATACCGTAAGTGAGGCTACCGGCATTAAAGTCAGCAAGGTTGTTGTTAAGGTAGACGATATTAAAGACTAATTTCATTTGCCTGACAAAAATCTCGGGCTGTTTTAAGGAGTGTTCTAATGTTTAACGGAAATGTGTTGCGCGATGCAATCATCTCAGCTGCAAATAATATAGCAAATAACAGAAAACAGGTGGATGACCTTAACGTTTTCCCTGTTCCTGACGGAGATACCGGTACAAATATGTCTATGAGTATCGGCAATGCCGCTAGAGAACTTGAAAGAATCGAAGGTGAAACTGTTGGTAAGGTTGCCGCTGCGGCTGCCTCTGCTCTGCTTCGTGGTGCAAGAGGAAACTCAGGCGTTATCACCTCTCTTCTTTTCAGAGGTTTTGCCAAGGGCTTTAAGGACGCAGAAGAGATTACCCCTGAAAATCTTTCTGCTGCTTTCACTTTTGGTGTTGAGGCCGCTTACAAGGCAGTTATGAAGCCAACCGAAGGCACAATACTTACTGTTGCAAGAGTTACAAGTGAATATGCAGTTGTTGCAAAAACCGAAGGCAAAAACGCACTTGAGGTTTTTGAAGCCGCTATGGAAGGTGCTAACACCGCTCTTGCCAATACTCCCGAACTGCTTCCTGTTCTTAAAAAAGCAGGTGTTGTAGATGCAGGTGGTAAAGGCTTTGTTGTAATTCTTGAGGGTATGTACTCCGTACTGAAAGACGGTAAAATTATAGAATCCAAGGTTTCTTCCGACACAGTAGAAGAGGAAGAAAATGAATCAAGAAACGCTGCAGGAGAATTTGAAGGAGATATTAACTTCCCATACTGCACCGAGTTCATCGTTAACAGAGACAAAAATTCAGACAAAGAACCTTCTGAACTCAGAGCATATCTTGAAAGCATTGGTGACTGCGTTGTTGTGGTTGATGACGAAGAGATTATTAAAGTTCACGTTCACACCGACCATCCGGGCAATGCAATTGAAAAAGCTCTTACTTTCGGTCCTCTTGTTAAACTTAAAATAGAGAATATGTGTGACCAACACGAACGCGCTAAGCACGATTCTGAAAATTCTTCTAAGAAACCTGCTAAGAATGCAGAGCGCACCGAAACTATTAAGGCTGTTGCTCCTGAAAAGCATTTCGGCTTCGTTTCTGTTTGTGCAGGCGATGGTATTGCAGAGCTTTTCCGTGACCTTGGCATTGACACTATTGTTAGTGGCGGTCAGACCATGAACCCAAGCACTGATGACATTCTTCGTGCTATTGAGGCCACTCCTGCTGAGACTGTTTTTGTGCTTCCTAATAACAAAAACATTATTATGGCGGCAGAACAGGCTATTCCTCTTGCTACCAGAAAGGTTATTGTTATTCATACACGTACCATTCCACAAGGTATTTCCTGTGCTCTTAACTTTGACCCTGATGCAGATGACGATGCCAACGCTTTGGCTATGCAAGGGGCTATTGATAACGTTTCTACCGGTCAGGTTACCTTTGCTGCAAGAGATTCTGAGTTTGACGGCAAGGCTATCAAACAAGGCGAATTACTTGCTCTTGATAACGGCAAGATTACCTTTACTGAAACCGACCTTGAAAAATGCATGGTAAAGCTTACAAAACAGCTTATTGGAAAGAACTCTCAGTTTGTTACCCTGTTCTACGGTGAGGACATTTCTGAAGAAGATGCCAATGCTATTTATGAAAAAATAAATGAAAAATTCTCAGACAAGGTTGAAATCACCTTGGTTAACGGCGGCCAACCTGTCTATTATTTCATTATTTCGGTTGAATAATTATGGCAAACTTTAATGACAACATTCAGTATTTAAAGGGCGTGGGAGAAAAACGCGCTCTCCTCTTTAAAAAATTGGGCACCCAAACAATTGGTGCCCTTTTACGTTTTTACCCTAGGTCTTATGAAAATTGGAGTGATATTACTCCCATAAACCAGGCAAGAGGTATGGGAAATGTTTGCATTAAAGCTGTTGTTTTAACCCCTATTAAAGAAAACTTTATTCGCAAGAATATGGTTCTTTATAAATTTATGGTTGGAGATGGTAGCGGCAATATGTCGGTTACTATTTTCAACAACAAGTATGATGCGGCAAAAATCCACGTAGGAGAAGAATTTTTATTTTACGGCAAACTAAACACCGACAGTTTCAGTATAGAAATGAGTTCTCCTAAAATCAGACCTGTAAAGGCTACAGGCATAAGACCTATTTACCCTACTGTTTCAGGTATTTCTTCTACGGCAATAGAAAATCAGGTTAAAATTGCTCTGTCTTCTACACCGCTAAAAGAATTTTTGCCCCAGTCTATAATAGAAAAAAACAACCTTTGCAGTTTTGAATTTGCTCTTTCTAACATACATTTCCCTGAAAGTGAAGAAGCTTTAAATCGTGCTCGAAAAAGACTTATTTTTGAAGAACTCTTTTTACTGCAAACCTCACTTTTGCTACTTAAAAACATAAATCGCGGCAGAACTGCCTTAGTTTTAAAGCAGGATTTTACTAACGATTTTATAGATAAACTACCCTTTTCTTTGACCAATGCCCAACTGCGTTGCATAAAAGAATGTGCAGATGATATGAAACTAACCCGTCCTATGAACCGTTTGATTCAAGGAGACGTGGGTAGCGGCAAAACCGCCGTTTGTGCTGCAATTTCTTACAGCTCGGTTAAAAACGGCTTTCAGGTAGCGGTTATGGTTCCTACCGAAATTTTAGCCGAGCAACATTTTGCCACCTTTAAAAAGTTTTTTGAAAACACCCATGTTTCCTGCGATATATTAACAGGAAGACTTACCAAAAAGCAAAAAGAACTGGCAAAAGAAAGACTGCTTAGCGGCGAGACTAACATAATAATAGGCACACATGCGCTACTTAGTGATAACGTTCAGTTTAACAATTTAGGTTTGGTTGTTACCGACGAGCAACACCGCTTTGGCGTTGAACAAAGGGCATCTCTTACTGCAAAGGGCAGACATCCACACACCCTTGTTATGTCTGCAACTCCTATTCCTCGTACTCTTGCCCTTATTATGTACGGTGACCTTGATATTTCTATAATTGACGAGTACCCAAAAGGCAGAATGCCTATAGAAAGTTATGCCGTTTCAAGCGAACTTCACGAGAGGGTATATAATTATATAAAAAAGCACATTGACGAAGGCAGACAAGGTTATATTGTTTGTCCCTTGGTTGAAGAAAACGACACCGACTTGATTCCTGCAGAAGAATATTATGAACTTCTGAAAAATAATCAGTTTAAGAATTACAGATTAGGTCTTATTCATGGTAAAATGAAGGCCTCAGAAAAAGACATAATTATGAGAGAGTTCGGACTTGGAAACATTGACCTGCTTATTGCCACTACGGTTATTGAAGTAGGCATTGACGTACCAAACGCCGCTATTATGGTAATAGAAAATGCCGAGCGTTTTGGCCTTTCTCAACTTCATCAGTTAAGGGGTCGAATCGGCAGAGGCCAACATAAATCTACCTGTATTTTCATATCGGACAGTACAGGCACTGCAAAAAAGCGACTTGACATTATGTGTGCTTCTCAGGACGGCTTTAAAATTGCCGACGAAGATTTGAAACTCAGGGGCCCCGGAGATTTTCTGGGAAACAAGCAACACGGTCTGCCTGAACTTCACATTGCAGACTTTGTTTTAGACATTGAGGTTTTACGAGACGCAGGAAAACAAGCAAAGGCATTGCTTGAAGATGACTTTACTCTTGAGAAAAATGAAAATGCCGCTTTTAAAGAAGAAATTCAATCCCTACTATTAAAACAAAGGAACTAAAAAAACGGAGAAATTATGCTAGAGATACTAAAACATTCATTTATTCACTCTATTATCGACACACTGAAAATGCTTCCTATTTTGTTTTTGGCTTATCTTTTTATGGAAACCTTAGAACATTTTGAGGGAGAAAAATTCGTTTTGTTTGTTAAGAAAAGCAGAAAGCTGGGGCCTCTGCTTGGCTCTGCATTGGGAATTATTCCACAGTGCGGATTTTCCGGGGGCATTGCAAGTCTTTACGCGGCAGGAGCCGTTACGACAGGAACTCTTTTTGCAGTTATTTTGTCTACAAGTGACGAATTGCTTCCCATTCTTCTTTCAAGTTCGGTTTCTCCGGTTTTTATAGCCACTTTTCTTGCCGCTAAATTTTTAGTTTCTTTAGCAGTGGGCTTTCTCATTGATTTCGTTTTACGCAAAAATCACGCTGAAAAGCCACAAAATATTCACGAATTCTGCGAGAAAGAGCATTGCTCCTGTGACGACGGGATTTTTCTTTCCGCTCTTAAACATACTGTAAAAATTGTTTTAATTATCATTGTAGTACTTTTTGCTCTTAACTTTTTACTTGAACTTTTACCTGAAGAAAGCATAAAAGCCTTTCTAAACACGCCTATATTAAGCCAGGTTTTTGCTTGTCTTATTGGTCTGATACCCAGCTGCTCTGTATCTGTACTTCTTTCTAACCTTTACGTAAGCGGCGCTTTGGGCCTTTCTTCCCTGTTTTGCGGTCTTTTTACTAACGGTGGAATTGCGCTTTTGGTTTTATATAAATCCAACTCTAACAAAAAGGCAAATTTGATTATTACTGCTTCACTTTTTGTTATTGGTCTTGCTGCCGGCTTGCTTTGTGGCTTTGTTCTTGAAAATATTTTGTAAACATTTATTTATCTTATTGCTTTTAATGAAAATTTGTTTTAAAATGAATTATCTAAACTTTCAGGAGGAAAATTTATGAAAAACGAAAATTTAAAACATGGCTTTAAGCTACTTAGCAAATATATTTTCTGTCTGTTTATGGCCTTTTTTATAAATCTTTCCTTTACTATGATTGAAACTGCTGTAGCTACCACAAATCTCGGGTACAAGGTTTCTTATCACGACACTAAATCTGACAGTCTTGTGGAGCTTTACACCCACTATAATGAAGACGGAGAAGATACAAAGTTCGCAGAGTATGAAAAACAAGGCTACTCTCTTATTAAGCAGGGCTTCCGCTCTGAACCCGGTAAGGCGACTCATACTCTTTTCATGGTAGCATGTCAGGGCATAATTCTTGTTATAGTCTTTCTATTCTTTCACAACACTCTTTATTTTATGGGAGATTCCGACTGCAACAAGGTTAATTTTGGGCAAATAAAGCCTGACAAATTAAAGGGCCTTAAAATAGGTCTTGTAACTACTGCTTTTCAGTTTGTTTCCTATGTTTTGCTTATATTAGGCAAATTTGGTATTATTAAAAACGGTATATTCTTAGTCTTCAGACTTTGTAATTTCCACTTTAATCCTATTATTATGTCCATTGTGGGAAACACTGCAACACTTAGCGAAATTAGTTGGACAAGCATCTTATGCCTTTTCCCACTTATCTTAATTACACCTGTTTTATCGTTTGTCCTTTACTTCTTAGGTTACAAGCGCATTAAACTTTTAGAAAATTTGGTTTATAAAAAGGAGAAATAATTTTGGCAAAATTTGGTTTTTTTGATTACACTAAGCCAGGTCCCGGTGTTGACAAAAATGCACCTAAGAAAAAGGCTTTTTTTGAATTCTTTGAGCTTTGGTTTAATAATATCTGGAGTCTTATTTCTGTTAATATAACTTTCTTTCTTGTAAATTTGTTTATTATTCCAAACGGCCTTGCCTCAGCGGGTATGGCAAACGTGACCAGAAGCATTGTAAGAGGCAAACACTCCTTTGGTGTTTCTGACTTTTGGGAAACTATTAAGAAGAACTGGAAACAGGCTCTTCCTGCAGGTATTATCAACATAATTTTTACCGCTTTATTAGTCTTTGGAATCTGGTTTTACTATACCGGCAGTGGTGCTTTCTCGGTTGTCGGCACAGGTGTGCTTCTTGGCTTATTTATTATTTTTGCCATTATGAAATATTACATATGGCTTATTTTGATAACCTTTAAGCTCCCTCTTAAAAAGATTTATAAAAACTCGTTTTTACTGGTTT
Organism: Acutalibacteraceae bacterium; assembly: GCA_045587065.1. Taxonomy (GTDB): domain Bacteria; phylum Bacillota; class Clostridia; order Oscillospirales; family Acutalibacteraceae; genus SFWF01. The sequence goes on from JAZNBQ010000102.1 coordinate 37,691, forward strand.
TTGTTAACTTTAAAAAGAATTTATTAATCGGTTTTGCCTCTATTCTTTATTACGTTTTAATGGGTCTTATCTTCTGGGCGCTACCATACAGTGTAGTTCTCATTATTCTAATACTCATAACAATTATGTTATTTACAGGACTTAGACAACTGTTGATTATGTATTGTGTTTTTCCTGCTGTAGAAAAGACTATGATTATTCCTTACTACAAGGAAAATCCTGATGCAGATATTGAGCAGAGAAGAAATCTCGGTCTTATTGATGAGGACGATGTTGATACGGTTTTTGATGACAACAGAATGCTAAAACCAGATGATGAATAAAATAAAAACGCTAAGGCGATGCCTTAGCGTTTTATTATTTCGTAATATAGATTTTCTCTTATGAATCCCAAGTTTTCTGTGCTATACGCAAGAATAAGTTTTGCAAAAGCCGCTTCAGGAGAAATGTTAACGAGTTTATGAACATTATCCAGCTTTACCGTTTGGTCTAAGCTTTCATAAATCAATCCCTCTTCCGCCTTAAAGGAAGAAATATAGACGTCCACATTTTGTTCCTTTAAGCGTTTGGCAAACTTATAAAATGAGGTTCCGTCCCCCTGTGTGCAAAAGGTTGCGCTATGATAGCCAAGATTTAAAACAGCTTTGAGACCCGTTATATTAATCCTGTCATAATCAAGGCCGGGGTAGGCTTTAATTATTGCAACATTATTTTCAAGCTTTTTTACTAAAAGCCTTTCTTTTGGGGCGTTTATTTCTTCAAGAGCAGGATTTGTGCTACTTGGATTTAATACAAATCTACCTTTTTCTATTTTGCCCAAGGTTTCTTTATTAAAACTGCTAAAATTATCGGCAAAGGGGTCGGCTTCACAAAGCCTTGATGCCAGATAAACAGAATTTTCTATATCTTTATAGCAAACGAAAACACCGCGTTTTATCTTGTCGTCTGTTATAAGGTCAATAGCGCTTTTAAAGTTTTCAAGACCGTTACTTTTAGGGTCGTCTAAAATATAGTTAGCGGCAATAAAAACAACCGGACAGGCTTTATGTCTTAACAGATAACTACCCATTGCGGCGGTGTAGGAAACCGTATCGCTTCCGTGAGTTATTATAATGCCGTCATATTTGCTCTCGTCTACACTGTTTACTGCATCAAAAAGCAAATTCCAATATTCCACAGTCATATTCTCACTTAAAACAGTAAAGGGTTCTAAAATATCAAAACTGTGGTTTTCCTCTGCTATTTCAGAATATTTACTAATCAAAAGTTTTTGGTCTGTAGGCGCTATATTTCCCTTACTGTTAAGGGTGCTTCCTATTGTGCCCCCTGTGAAGACAACTAAAATATTAGCCATTTTTACCTTCTTTTAAAGCATCGCGGATTTCTTTTAAGATATCAAGCTCGGTTTCTGCTTGTTCTTCTGCAGCTTCTTCTTTTACTTCTTCTGCTTTTTTAAACTTGGCCTGTACTCCTAGTATAACTTTAAGCATAATGAATATGCAAAATGCAATAATTAAAAAGTCAATTACTGTCTGAAGAAAATTACCGTAAGCAAGGGCTGTTTCTGCAGTTACAACGCTACCATCTGCAGCAACTACTGCTTCTTTAATTACCCATTTCCAATCTGTAACGCTAAGTCCGCCAACAACGATACTAACAAGTGGCATAATAACGTCGTTAACTAAACTTGTAACGATTTTACCAAAAGCGCCGCCGATAATAACAGCAACAGCCATATCTACAACGTTGCCCTTGGCAATAAATCCTTTAAACTCCTCGAAAAACTTTTTCATAAAATTACTCTCCTTTTAATAAAATTTCTTTTTTTCTTCTTATTATCATCAAGCAAATAAACTGTGCTAAGAAGGTAATAAACCAAGAGATTGGGTAGGACACGAACAAGGCTTCCAGACTTGCTCCAAGCCATCTGAATGCAGTAAAAATCCACAACAGCCTTATTCCGCAAACACCTGATATGCTTACAAGCATTGGTGTCCAGGAAACCCCTATTCCTCTGAGAGCTCCAACAGTAACGCTCATAAGTCCGCCCATAAAGAAGCTAAAGCCCATAACGTTTATTCTGGTTTGTCCGTGCTTAATTATATCTGCAGGTAAAACGTTCTTGTCTACAGATGACGCAGCGGTAAAGAGCGACAATAATTCTTTTGAAAATATTACCGTTATAATACCTACCGAAAGTCCTGCTATAATTACAAACAGGGCGCATCTTTTATAAACACCTCTGATTCTTTTAGGTTGTTTAGCGCCGAAGTTTTGAGACGTAAAGGCAAGGCAGGTATGATAAAAACCGTCCATTGCTACAAATACCATATTCTCTATAGTCGCCGCTGCCGCAGAGCCTGAAACCACTGCCGCACCAAAAGAATTAATAGTAGACTGTATTATGATGTTTGAAACTGAAAATACACAGCTTTGTATACTTGCAGGGAATCCCAAAGCTAACATTTCCTTTAAGGATTTTATATGTATTTTAGTCTTTCTGATTTCGTATTTGTAAATATCGTCGGTTTTGGTCAGATAATATACTACCATTACGGCAGAATAAATCATTGAAACAACCGTTGCTATAGCTACACCCATAACACTAAGGTTAAAACCAACCACAAGAATGATATTTAAAACAACATTGATAATTCCTGATACAGTTAAAATATAAAGAGGCCTTTTAGAATCTCCTGCGGCACGAAGGATTGCCGCACCAAAATTGTAAACTGTAGTAGCCGGCATACCTAAAAAGTATATTTTAAGGTACAAGGAGGCAAGGTCTAAAACCTCCGTGGGTGTAGACATTAGTTCAAGTGCTTTTCTTGCACCAAATAGACCTATAACCATTGCCAATATGCCGCAGATAACACTTACTGCCATAGCGGTATGAACTACCTCAGAAAGCTCTTTTTTTGCTTTTGCGCCGTAGCAACGTCCAACTATAATATTAGCGCCTATGGAAAGGCCTATAAAAAAGTTAATTATAAGATTAATAAGCGCCGTATTAGAACCAACTGCAGCCAGGGCGGTGCCTCCTGCCCATCTTGCAACAACAATCATATCTGCAGCATTATAAATCAGTTGCAAAGCACCTGACAAAACTACAGGCAAGGCATAAAGCAAAATGTTCTTGCTAAGAGGTCCATTTAGCATATCTATATTATTTTTTCGCATAAAATCACAATCCCACAACTAAGGCTATACAAATTATAGCACAGTTGTGGGATTATGCAAGTTTTTTAATCAGAAAGTCCTTTCATTATTGGTTTTATGTTAGATATTGCCAACACGCCAATTACGGTTATGATAATTTCAGGCACCATATAACTTGCATTATAGGTCAAAGAACCAATCCAAACCTCTGCAAAGCCATCGGCATAATCTGCCCAAATGGTAACTCCTGTAATAAAGTGACATAGAAGTCTTAAAACACAAGCGATTCCTGCGCCAAGGGCAAGAGCTACACTATCGTTTTTCAGTTTTCCTTTAAACATTCCTGAAACACCCATTATTCCGTATGCTACAAAGTAATCTAAAAAGAAGAGGGTTAAATATGCGGGAATTCCTGCCACGTAAGAGAAGTTATCAAGGCCGCCTATTATCATATCAAGCACGCCCATAGTTGCTCCGCAGGTAAGTCCCCAAGAAAGACCGTATTGCCAACCGAGAAGTGCTAACGGAACCATACTGAAAGGTGTTACGCTTCCACCCACGGGAAGTTTAATTGGGGTAATTTCGTTAAGCACAATGGAAATTGCAATAAGCATTGCCGAAATTACAAGTCGTCTTGTTTTTTGTGTTTTTGTCAGTTTGTTTTTCATTTTGATACATTCCTTTATAAAAAAATTTACCGCACAAAAACCGTGCGGTAAAATTTTTATAAATCTTAAATCTCCCTACGACGGCATTATCCATATCAGGTTAAAGGGTTTGAGTAAACTCATCTCAGCCTTTCGGCACCCCTGATTAAATATTTAGTTTTTTGTTCGGTATGAAAAGATTATATTGCATTTAACAAATTTTGTCAATACCAAAATTAAGCTTTTACAGTTTCTACCTCTTTAACGTTATTCATTTCTTCCGAAGCATCTGCCTTTTCGTTAACCTCCTCAGGATTATGGAAGGTTGGAACTACTGAAAGCATAGCCGCTTTAACAATTTCTGAGCCAACGTCGTTTTTGGCGGCTTTAACCGCTTTTAGAAGAACATCCAGTTTTTGGTCAACTTCTTCTCTTGTAAGAGGTTTGTCCTTTTCAATAAATATCATATTGTTATCGGTCTTATCAAGATTTTCCGACTTCATAAGAAGTTCTTCGTAAAGCTTTTCGCCGGGTCTTAATCCCACCTCTACAATATCAATGTCTTTGTATGGTGTAAAGCCTGAAAGCTTAATCATATTTTCTGCAAGGTCGATAATTCTGATAGGTTTGCCCATATCAAGAACAAAGAGTTCTCCGCTTTTTGCCATGCAGCCTGCAGTCATTACAAGCTGAGATGCCTCAGGAATAGTCATAAAGTATCTAATAATGCGCTTATCTGTAATAGTTACAGGGCCGCCCTTTTCTATCTGTCGTTTGAATAGTGGTATTACAGAACCGTTAGAGCCAAGCACGTTACCAAAACGAACTGCTGAGAAGGATGTTTTACTATCGGTTCTACACTGAATAACAAGTTCGCACAGACGCTTTGATGCGCCCATTATATTTGTTGGGTTAACTGCCTTATCAGTAGAGATAAGAATAAACTTTTCTACTCCATGTTTTTCGGCTACGTCTGCGGTATTATAGGTACCGAAAACGTTGTTCTTGATTGCTTCACAACCGCTTTGCTCCATAAGAGGAACGTGTTTATGGGCTGCGGCATGGAAAACAATCTGAGGCTTATAATTTGAGAAAATAGCGTTGAGACGTTCTTTGTCTCTGACAGAAGCAATTTCTACGCAAAGGTCTAAATCCTTACCATATTTTCTTATAAGCTCTTGCTGTATATCGTAAGCATTGTTTTCATAAATATCTAAAATAATAAGTCTCTTTGGGTTTCTTTTTGCAATTTGTCTGCAAAGCTCACTACCAATTGAACCGCCGCCGCCTGTTACGAGAACAGTCTTGTCCTTGTAGAAGTTATTCATTGCTTCGTTGTCAAACTTCATGGCATTTCTAAAGAGAAGGTCCTCGATTTTAATCTCTCTGATTACACGGCCGCGAGTTTCATCTCCCTCTTCTTTGTTGATAGGGAAATCGTAAAGCTTTACTTTACAGCCTGTCTGAGCATAGAATTCGTACATTTTCTGTGCCGACTCGCTATCAATGCTGGGAAGTGCAATGAAAATCTCCTGAATAGGCAATGATTTTATTTTATCTATAATATTATCGTTTTCAGAATAAATAGGCAGGTCTTCTAATTTGCTTCCTATTTTTACAGGGTTGTTATCAATAAAACAAATAGGTCTGTAGTGAGACTTTTTATTGTATTTAAGCTCCTCAACCAAAAGAGCGCCTATTTGTCCTGCGCCGACAATTGCAACACCGATTTTATTTAAATAATTTACGTTTAAATTAAAATATCTGTATTGTTGCTGATAAATAAATCTTGTAGAAAGTGTTATTAAATTACATATTGTAATTATAGAAACACACTGCCATAAACCAATATACGCGCCGCAAAGCTTAGTTGTAATAACTCCACAGCAACCTGTAAGAAAATCTGACAAAACCAAAGCTAAAAAGCTTTTTGAATTTGCATATCTCCACACACATTTATACAGTGAGAAAACTATTCTCAATGCAATTAAATAAAAAGCAAAAACTCCTGCAGTTATAGAATAATCTCTTACGTCAATATTTGGGTCTGGATTTGCAAATCCTATAACAAAAATTACTCCCACAAATACTGTCATATATATTAACAAGTCAATAAAACAAAGTAAAAAACGACGTTTGCTAAAATGCATTTAAACAAACCCCCACAAAATCATAATAATGTATTACATGTCATTATACTATGATTTTACTCTTTTGTCAATTAGGTTAAATTGCTTTCTCCACAATAGCCGCCATCACGGTAATATCATCCTGGTGATTATCGCTTCTCCTCCTTTTGGCGCATCTTGCAATATGCTCGGCTAAATCTTGCGCTCTGCCCTGCCAACTGTCTGCCTCAGCACAAATCCAATCGGTGCCTTCGCTGGTTACTCCGTCGGACATCATAAGAACAATATCCCCCGGTCTGAGCTTTATACTTGCTTTATCAAATCCCACGTCTCTGAGGATTCCTGCAGGCAGTGAAGTGCTTTGAGCTTTGCCGCTTTTTCCGTTTCTTCTTACTATTGTAGGAGCCGCGCCTGCTTTGAGAAGGTCGCATCTTCCGCTGAAAAGGTCTATACAGGAGACATCAACCGTAGCAAGTGACTCATCTGTAGATTTAAAAAGCATGGAAGAATTTACTATTCTGAGTGAGCAATCATAACCGAATCCTGCTCTTAAAAGCCGCGACATAAGACCTGACGCCATTGCGCCGTCTACCGCCGCTCTGCCCCCTGAACCCATACCGTCACTGAGTATCATAAAAAATCTTCCCTTACCGTCTAAAAAGTGGGTGTAGGCATCACCGCAGATGCCCGAAGGAGAGCTTGAAATTTGCCAAACCCCTATATCTGCGGAAATCACCGCTTTTTCAGTAAGAGTTATATAAACGTTACCTCCCATTTCATTAATTACAGGAGGCTCAAAATCCCTTTCACAACAAAGCTCTGCCTGACGGAGAATTTTCATTCTGTTGAATTTAGCGTAATTTAATGATTTTGCTACCAGTTCCACCGACATTCTGCCGTACTTGTCAACCCTGCAACTACATTCTTCGGCTCTTATATCAATATTTTTAAGGGCGTTAGATATTTTCTCTGCAAGTTTGGGGTTAAAAGTCTCCTCATTTTCAAACTCCTCCGCCATATCTTTAAGCATATTGGAGATGCCGTCAAACTGGTCGGAGACAACGTTTCTAACGTCGGAAAGCCGGCTTTCTGCCGCTATGGTAGAAGCGTAATCGGTATAATACTTTACTACTGCTTTTGCCACCCTTGACGGCCTGAGGCATCTGCCGCGAAACTCTGTTTCTGCCGCTTCTTCAGGATTTTCTATTCCTTCTTTTACACCTTTTATAATATCAAGTACTGCGGTAATCGTATCGCTTTTTTTAGATTCCCAACAATTTACACATAATGAGCAACCGCTACAGGCCTCGTTTTCTACTCCTGCCAAAACGCTTTCAAAACTGGGTGTATTTATTCTTGAAAGTTCACTTGCTACCTCTTCCACTGTTTTACTGACGTCACTGAGAGCGTCGGCGGCATAATCCAGTCGCATTGTGACAGATTTTTTAAGAGAATTTTCCAAAGGTGTTTTTGTTGGCGGAGAAAAAAGTTTGCCGATTTTTACTGCCAGACTTTTAGGAAGCATAAGGAAAATTGCCGAACCGAAAAGGGCTTCTATTAAAAACTCTATTGACTGTGTAAAATCGTTGTTGAGGCCGCTGGAAACAGCTGACGCTACGAGAAAAACTACCACCTGCGCATACTTACCCTTTGCCGCAAAGACTCCTGACATCAGACCTGCAAAAACGAGCATTGCAGAAATTGCCAAGTTCCCTCCTGTTGCCGCTACGGCAAAACCTGTTATAATTCCACAAACTGCTCCTGCATAAATTTCTCCGAATCTTGACGCCAAAAGAATTAACGTAACACAGATAATTTTACCTACAGATATCGAACCTATTATAAAATATACTGCTCCTGTAAGGGCTATGGTAACGGTTATTAAAAGAGAGGTTATTTCCTCTCCTGTAAGTCCATTTTGTTCACTTCCCAATACTTTAAAACTCTTAGTAATAAAGTATGCTCCACCAAAGGCAAATACCGATTCTAAGACACAGTTAATTACCTTATCTGTTTCTCCTATGGTGGAAACCGCCCCTGTTAAGAGGGTTGTGGCAAAGGCGATAATTGCCGTAACCATAGGTATTTTTGCATATTTTGTTACGGCGAAAAGCAGAGCTTTAATGGACACTACGGCAAAGAGCGCCGCCAAATATCTGAAGGCTCCAAAACCTGAGGCAGGTATAAAATAGCCTATAAAAGAGCCTAGCGCCGACATTGCCAAAAAATTTTTAGGTACTGCCGCAGCAAAGGCAAGACCAAAAGGTAACAGTCCGTCAAAAATCATAGCTCTTGAGGTGAAAAATCCCATTGCCAAAGCCAAAACCTGTAATATCAGTTCATAAAAAAGCTCCTTATATCCTATTTCTCCTAAATTAAATCTGCTCTTTACAATTTCCTTCATTTTTAACATCTCCAGAGAAAATTTTAGTATCTTTTATTATAAATGACGGCGTGTAAAGTTTTTGTCTAATAGGGCAGGTCATAAAAAACAAAAAAATAAAGCCTTCTGTCGAAGGCTTTATTTTTTGCTTTTAATTTTCATCTTTTCCGCAACAACGTTTATATTTTTTACCGCTTCCACAAGGACAAAGCGCGTTTTTACTTACCACGCCCTTACCTTTTACTGTTGCAGGTTTTCCTGTAGAAGACTCTTCGGCAACCTTTTCTCTCTTAACCTCCTCATCTGTTTTAACTCTTACTGTTAAAACAAGTTTGGCGGTTTGCTCGCGGATTGCTTCGGTCATTGCCTCAAACATATCAAAGCTTTCTTTTCGGTACTCAACAACAGGGTCGTGTTGACCGTACGCTCTAAGGTTTATACCCTGCTTAAGTTCTTCCATAGCATCGATATGGTCCATCCAGTTAACGTCAACACTCTTAAGAAGCATAACCCTTTCAAGCTCTCTCATTATTTCAGAACCATATTCCTTTTCTCTGGCTTCATAAAGGGCAATTGCCTTTTCTTTTAAGGTTTCTGCAACGTCTTTTGCATCTATATTGTTTAACTCTTCTGTTGTATATTTAAGGTCATCGCCATTTACAAGCCAACCTGCAAAGAACTCTCTGAGGCCTTGTAGATTCCAGTTGTCCTGAATATCATCTGCAAGTAAGTTTGCAACCTCTGCATCGATAAAGTCATAAATCATCTTAACAACTGTATCTTTTATGTCTTCTCCGTCAAGAACCTTGTTTCTCTGCTCATAAATAAGTTCTCTCTGTCGATTCATAACGTCATCATACTCAAGAACGTTCTTTCTGATAGCAAAGTTTCTGCCCTCAATTTTATTCTGAGCGCTTTCAATAGAACGAGAAAGCATACCGTTTTGCAAAGGCATATTTTCGTCAACGTTTAAGGTGTTCATTACGGCAGTCATACGCTCTCCGCCAAAGAGGCGCATAAGGTCATCTTCCATAGAAATATAGAATCTTGTTCTGCCAGGGTCTCCCTGTCGTCCTGCACGTCCTCTAAGCTGATTGTCAATTCGGCGTGACTCGTGACGTTCCGTACCTATAATAAAGAGTCCGCCCGCTTCTCTTACGCTTTTAGCTTCAGGTGCAATCTGCTCTTTAAAGTCGGCATAAACTTTTGCATACTCTTCTCTTGCTTTTAATATAGTCTCGTCTTCTGTATCGCCATAGCCTGTTGCCTCGGCAATAACCTCGTCACTATAACCCTGATGCTTTAGTTCTGCTTTTGCAAGATACTCGGCATTACCACCAAGCATAATATCGGTACCACGACCTGCCATATTGGTAGCAATAGTTACTGCACCGAGTTTACCTGCCTGAGCAATAATCTCCGCCTCTTTTTCGTGGTGCTTTGCATTAAGAACGTTATGCCTAATACCTCTGCGCTTTAACATACTGCTTAAAAGTTCGGATTTTTCGATAGTTACAGTACCAACAAGGACCGGTTGTCCCTTTTTGTTGCACTCTTCAATCTGGTCTATAACCGCGTTGAACTTGGCCTTTTCGGTTTTATAAACAACATCAGGCTCATCTTCTCTTATAACCTCTTTGTTGGTAGGAATTTCAATAACGTCCAGTCTGTAAATCTCTCTGAACTCTGATTCCTCAGTCATGGCGGTACCTGTCATACCGGAAAGCTTTGAATAAAGTCTGAAGAAATTCTGGAAGGTAATAGAAGCAAGAGTTTTTGATTCGTGGGCAACCTTTACCCCTTCTTTTGCCTCTATTGCCTGATGAAGACCCTCGTTATATCTTCTGCCAAACATAAGACGGCCTGTAAACTCGTCCACGATGATAACCTCGCCGTCTTTTACAACATAGTCAACGTCACGCTTCATAATACCGTAAGCACGAATTGCCTGTTGAACGTGGTGGGCAATGGTTATATTTTCTGCATCGTTAAGGTTTTCAAGTCCAAAATAATCTTCTGCCTTTTTAACACCCTGAGGAGTTAAAACGCAGGTTTTTGCCTTTTCATCTACAACGTAATCTCCGTCATAATTTAGCTGTTCGTCAGTTTCCTTGTCATCTGTTTCGGCCACCTTTATACATTTAAGTCCCTTGGCAAAACGATTTGCCCTGATATATAGGTCGGTAGATTTATCTCCCTGGCCTGATATAATAAGAGGTGTTCTTGCCTCGTCTACCAAAATAGAGTCAACCTCGTCCACAATAGCAAAGTTATGTCCTCTTTGAACTCGGTTCTCTTTGTAAATTACCATATTGTCACGAAGATAATCAAAGCCTAACTCGTTATTGGTGCAATAGGTAATGTCTGCTTTGTAAGCTTCCTTTTTTTCTTCGTTGTTCATACCGTGAACAATAAGACCTACGCTTAATCCCATAAAGCGATAAAGCTTGCCCATCCACTCAGAGTCGCGCTTGGCAAGATAATCATTTACTGTTACAATATGATCGCGTTTTCCTGAAAGGGCGTTAAGATATGCGGGCAAGGTTGCAACCAAGGTTTTACCTTCACCTGTTTTCATTTCGCTTATTCTGCCCTGATGAAGAACAATACCGCCGATTATCTGAACGGGAAAATGCTTCATGCCAAGAACTCTGGCGCCTGCTTCTCTGCAAGCGGCAAAGGCTTCGGGCAAAATGTCGTCTAAGGTCTCTCCGCAAGAAAGTCTGTTTTTAAACTCGGAAGTTTTTGCTTTTAATTCCTCGTCAGACAAAGCGCTATATTCCTCGTCTAATTCCAAAACTTTTTTCTGCAAAGGAAGTATTCTTTTAATTTCCTTTTCGCTGTAATTACCGAAAAGAGCTCTAAATATATTCATTTTAAATCCTCACAATTATTTAAGTATTAAATATTTTCCGGTATCCTTAATTCCAGATGTGTAACTAATTTTTCCATTATTATCGATAAAAATGGCTTCGGTATCTTTAAGACCTTCAATAAGCTTTAAGGCGGCAGTTTTTCCTTTTAGAATACAAATAGTAGCCAAAGCATCAGCATCTAATGCACTGTCACATATAACAGAGGCTGAATGTAGGTCGGTATGGGCGCCATATCCGGTTTTAGGGTCTAATATATGATGATATAATTCACCACTATCGGTTTCTATATACCTTTCATAAGTGCCGGAAGTGACAATGCTTTTATTTTTAAGCATAATTTGTTCAGCAATATCTCCGTTGCTAAAAGGCTTGCGTAT
>JAZNBQ010000103.1:0-4460 GCA_045587065.1 Acutalibacteraceae bacterium
GTCTGAAATAATATAAATTGGATGACCCAGTTCCTGGCTTTTCTTTCTTAATAATGCGCCTAAACTGTCTAAAGTTTCCTTTTTATAAACGATTCCTGAAGGATTATTTGGAGAATTAATGATAACACCGGCAGTATTTTCATTAATAATATCTTCCAGTGCTTTCAGATTAATTTGTGAATCTTCGTCAAAAGGTACAACCTTAAATTTAGCGTTTGCGCCTTCTACAAATACCTTGTATTCAGGGAAAAAAGGCGCTAAAGCAATAAATTCAGTTTTACTGTTTTCTCTTAGGGCACCAAAAACACAAGCCAGAGCTGCCGCGGCACCGCAGGTAATGTAAAAATCTTCACAGTCTGAAGAAATACCAAAACGACTATTCAAATCAAGGGAAATAGCCTTTCTTGTATCAACTAAACCTTGGGCGCTTGTATAACCGTGAATATCATTGGAGGAGTATCTGTTTATTGCTCTCTTAATAGCCTTGTTGACCTTTTTAGGAGCAGGGATGCTTGGATTTCCAAGACTAAAATCAAAGACGTTATCTTCTCCAAGAAGCTCCTTTTGTTTTTTACCATATTCAAAAAGCTCTCTTATAGCTGAGCGTTGAGAACCTAGTTCATATTTGTTTTTTGAGTACATTGTTTTTAACACCTCCATTTAAATATAAAACAGACTTAAAATAAAGTCAAATATATTTTAACTTGTATAGATTTTTCTTTAAATTTAATAGATTTTGTGTTATACTAAATTATATATTATCTTTTGGAGGTAAGTCGTGGCACAGGACAAGCTTAAAGTCATTGGGGCAAAGGAAAATAACCTGAAAAATTTAACAGTTGAAATGCCTCGTGATAAGCTAATTGTTTTCACAGGACTTTCAGGCTCAGGAAAATCTTCCTTAGCCTTTGATACAATATATGCAGAGGGACAACGCAGATACGTTGAATCCCTCTCTTCCTATGCGCGAATGTTTTTAGGGCAAATGGAAAAGCCTAATGTAGACTCTATAGAGGGTCTTTCTCCGGCTATTTCCATTGACCAGAAGACAACATCTAAAAATCCTCGTTCCACAGTTGGAACAGTAACAGAAATTTACGATTACCTAAGACTGCTTTTTGCAAGAACAGGTACTCCTCATTGTCACATTTGCGGCAAAGAGATTTCAAAACAAACAACCGACCAGATAGTAGATAAAATTATGACCTTGCCTGAGGGAACTAAAATTCAGCTTTTAGCGCCTGTTGTAAAAAACCGCAAGGGTGAGCATCAAAAAGAGTTTGCAAGTGCCAGAAAGTCAGGCTATTCAAGAGTCAGAGTAGATGGCAATATATATGATTTGTCAGAAGAAATAAAACTGGACAAAAACAAAAAGCATAACATAGAGGTAGTAGTCGACCGACTTGTTATAAAGGAGGAAATAAAAAGCCGTCTTACCGATAGCTTAGAAACAGTTTCTTCACTTTCCGGAGGAGTGATTTTAGTTGATGTTATTGGAGGAGAGGAACTGAGTTTTTCTCAGAATTATGCCTGTGAGGAGCACGGTGTAGGAGTGCCTGAACTTACCCCTACAATGTTCTCTTTTAACTCTCCCTTTGGCGCTTGTCCAACCTGTACAGGTCTTGGAAAGTTTATGAAAATAGATACGAGACTTATAATCCACGACGAGAACAAGTCTTTGTTAGATTCGGCAATCAGAGCATCAGGCTGGGGAGTTAATTCCTGGAATAATCCTGATATGGGAACAGTGGCCACAATGTATTACGAGGGCATTGCCGACCTATACGGATTCGATATTAATACTCCTTTTAAAGATATACCAAAGGAGGCACAAAATGCTGTTCTTTATGGTACGGGAGATACTAAATTAAAACTTAAAAGGCATTCTGCTTGGGGTGGCGGCACCTATTATGCCTCTTTTGAGGGTGTAGTTAATAACCTGGAGCGCCGTTATAAAGAAACCAAGAGTGAATATTCTCGTAACGAAATAGAAAATTATATGACCGAGTGTGATTGTCCGGATTGTAAGGGTGCAAGACTAAAGCCTGAGTCTTTGGCAGTTACAGTAAACGGAAAAAATATAAAATATTTTTGCGATTTGTCGGTAAACGATGCTTTGGAATTTACCGAAAATATGAAATTTGGTGTGAGAGAGGCTCAAATTGCCGAGCCTATAGTTAAAGAAATCAGAGAACGTCTTAATTTCCTTAAAAGTGTAGGACTCGATTATCTGTGCCTTTCAAGAAGTGCAGGAACCCTTTCAGGCGGAGAAAGTCAGAGAATAAGACTTGCAACACAAATTGGTTCTTCCCTTATGGGTGTGCTTTATATTTTGGATGAGCCAAGTATCGGCCTTCATCAGCGTGATAATGAAAGACTTATTGCAACATTAAAACGACTTAGAGATTTAGGAAACACACTTATTGTAGTAGAGCATGATGAAGATACTATTCGTGCGGCAGACTATGTTGTTGACGTAGGTCCCGGTGCCGGAATTCACGGAGGAGAAGTTGTTTATGCAGGAGACCTTAAGGGTCTTGAAAAAAGCAAGAACTCTCTCACTGCCGATTATCTGACAGGCAGAAAGAAAATTGCAGTACCTGCTGAAAGACGAAAAGGTAATGGTAAATATATTACCGTTCGAGGTGCTGCGGAAAACAACCTTAAGAATATAAACGTTAAAATACCCCTTGGGGAGTTTGTCTGTGTTACAGGCGTTTCCGGATCAGGAAAATCATCCCTTGTAAACGATATTGTTTATAATAGTCTTGCTGCAAAACTAAACGGTGCAAAAACCCTTGCAGGAAAGCACAAAACAATAGAGGGAGTAGAAGCTTTAGATAAGGTTATAGATATTAGTCAGTCTCCCATTGGCAGAACGCCGCGTTCAAACCCTGCAACCTATACGGGAGTGTTTGGAGACATAAGAGAACTTTTTGCATCAACCAAGGATGCAAAAAGCCACGGCTATTCAGCTGGTAGATTTTCCTTTAACGTTAAGGGCGGAAGATGCGAGGCCTGTGAGGGCGACGGCATTTTAAAGATTGAAATGCATTTTCTACCTGATATTTACGTGCCTTGCGAGGTTTGTGGCGGCACAAGATACAACAGAGAAACCTTAAACGTTAAATATAAAGGAAAAAGCATTCACGACGTTTTGGAAATGACTGTGGAAGAAGCACTTGATTTCTTTTCCTCGATTCCAAGAATCAGCAGAAAACTTCAGACTCTTTACGACGTAGGACTGGGTTATATAAAACTTGGCCAGTCTGCAACAACTCTTTCAGGCGGAGAAGCCCAAAGGGTTAAACTAGCCACCGAACTTGCAAAACGAAGCACAGGCAAAACCATCTATATATTAGACGAACCCACAACAGGTCTTCATACTGCCGACGTTCATAAACTGCTTGAGGTTTTAGACCGTTTGGTAGAGGCAGGAAATACAATTCTTGTTATAGAGCATAATCTTGACGTTATCAAGGTAGCAGACCACGTTATAGATTTAGGACCTGAGGGCGGAGATAAGGGTGGCACCATAGTATGCACAGGCACACCTGAAGAGATTGCTCAGTGCAAGGAGTCCTACACCGGCAGATTTTTAAAGACAGTTTTATAAACTGTTAACAATTTAAGATTGTTTTTCCAGTAAAATAAGAATAAGGAGGGGTTAAGGTGTTTGGCTATGTAAGGGCGTGCAAGCCTGAAATGAGAATAAAAGAATTTGAAATGTATAAAGCAGTTTATTGTTCTCTTTGTAAGGAACTAGGGAAAAACTACGGACCTTTTGCACGACTGACCCTGAGTTATGATTTTACGTTTTTAGCCCTTCTTAATATGTCTCTTAAAAAAGACTTTTGCGGTACAGAGAGGAAATTGTGCAAATGCAATCCTCTTAAAAAATGCACCTATGTAAAAGAATCAAAAGACCTTGAAATGCCCGGAGCGGCGGCAATGATAATGCTGTATTATAAGCTTCTTGATAACATTGCGGATGAAAAAGGATTTAAAAAAATCGGTTTTATTCTGATTAAACCCTTCTTTAGAGGTGCTTTTAAAAAAGCAAAGAAAAAGTATCCTAATATTGAGAAAATAGTAGGGGAGTATATTGCTCAGCAGCAAGGTTTGGAAAAAGAACTTTGTCAAAGCATTGATAAAGCGGCAGACCCAACGGCAAAAGCCCTATCTGAGATTTTTTCACTATGCAGTGATAAGGAAAACGATAAAAGAGTTTTAAGCCGAATGGGTTATTGTATGGGTAGATATATCTATCTTTTAGACGCCTTTTGCGATCTTGCCGAGGACATAAAAAAAGGTTCTTACAATCCTCTTAAGTTTGGCGACGAGTCGTATGAAGAGAAAAAGCAAATGATTATAGCACAACTTAATATTTGCATTTCACAAGCCGGAGCTGCTATGGAACTTTTGAATATAGAAAAATTTAAAAATATTTTAGAAAATAT
>JAZNBQ010000104.1:0-2265 GCA_045587065.1 Acutalibacteraceae bacterium
GATTTTCGTAATTATTTGTCTGTTATCGACATTATATTACATAATTTAGTAAATGTCAAGAAAAACTTTAAGGAGATTTTTTCAATGTACTATTGTCAGGACTGTAAAAAAGAATTTGAATTTGTAGAGGTGGTTTTTCAGCGTCACGGACTTGACAATCCGCCTTTTGAAAGACTGAAGCTCTGCCCTTTTTGTCACTCGGACAATTTTAAAGAGCTTACCGGTACCCACTGTAGATATTGCGGTTCTAAACTATCTGTTAAGGGGGATTACTGCTCTATATACTGCAGAAAAATAGGAGAAAAACTTTGGGAGAAAGAAACAAACGAGAAATTTGAAAGAAAAAAGTCTTTGCTTCAGCTGACTTTACAGGAAATAGATTCTTACAACAAGTCACACAAAACCAGACTTTCTTACGGACAATACATAACGCTTAAAAAGGAGAATTTAAATGGATAAGAGGGAAATAAAGAATATTTTGTCCAGCTATAGAAAACTTATGGCAAAAGCAGGGCAACTCGAGATTGAAATAAATATTTATGAAGGCTCTAAAAACGAACTCTCCAAAAAGCTTAAAGATTGTCTTGACTCGGCAAAGAGAATTGAAAATGCCATAAACAGTCAAGAAGACATACGAAAAAAAGAGATTTTAATCAGAAAATACATTTACGGAGATACTTTAAGCGAAATCGCTGACAGGCTTTGCTTTTCGGAAAGACATATTCAGCGCCTTTTAGATTCTGCCGTTTGTGACATTGTTCTGTGCTAACCCCACTGCCTGCCTCATATAATTTATGAGGCAGGTGTTTTAGTTTATGCGTGATACATGGAAAACGTCCGGTGCTTTTATTATGACCTCTATTGGCTCGGCGGTAGGCTTTGGGAATGTATTGAGATTTCCCTTTTTACTGAATAAATACGGATTTATTTTCGTGATTTTATATACTGTGTTTTTGTGCCTGTTGGGGCTTCCCATTATGATGGGTGAAACTGCACTGGGAAGAATGTACCGACAAAGCAGTGTTGGCTGCATGAAAAAAATTAATAAGAAATTAGGCTTTTTAGGTTTTATTATGTCGGCAAATTCATTGATAATAATGTGCTATTACGGTGTTCTTTTTGCCTTTCTTTTGCTAATGTCTTTTTATTCTTTCAAAATTCCTTTTCTCTCCTCTGATGAAATAGGCGGATTTTTTTATCAAATATCCGGCTATCGAGAAGGAATCGTTTCCCCTGTTTCTGTGATTTTTTTAATTTTGGGTTGGGCACTTGTCTGCTTTTGTTGCGGAGACACCAACAGGCTTGGAAAATTTTCTGCAGTATCAGTTATAATTCCTGTGGTTTTCCTCTTGATTTTAGCAATAAGCAGCCTCTGCAATAATCCTTATGGTTTGAAATTATTATTAAAAATAGAAGCGCACACCCTTTTACTACCAGAGTTTTGGGCGGACACTCTAGGTCAGGTTTTTTACAGTCTTTCTCTCATGGTTGGCATTATGTTCGCATTTGGTTCTTATCTGAAAAACAGTGAAAATATTTTTAAAAACTGCCTGATAATTGGGTTTTCCGACCTATTTGTAAGCTTGCTGGGTGGCATTATCTATTTATCTGTTATAAGGTCGGTACCAACAGAGTTTGATGGAATAACCTCCGGATTCTCCACCTACCCTACTGCTATTGCAAAACTTACTAACAACCCTCATATAAACGGCATAATATTTTTGCTTTTTTATCTGAGTTTAATTCTTATATCGTTAAATTCCTTGTTTTCTTACGTTAAAAGTATAACGGCAAATCTATATGACAAGTTTGGAATAAATGAAGAATTTTCTTCTGTGCTGCTTTGCATATCAGGTTTGTTTATCGGTTTTATATTTTTAGGCAAGGGTGGACTTCTTAGAATTTCTTTTGTAGATGATTTTGTCGCGTGTTTTTCACTGCTTATAACCGGAATTTGCGAGACATTTTTTATTTCAAAGTATAAGGATTTAGAGGAAATAGTTGCGGAAATAAATAAAAACACAAAAAAGTTCAGATTCCCTCTCAAGCTTTTTTGTGTTTCATTTAAATATATATGCCCTGTTGTTATGATTTTGCTATTAATATCAAATATCGTATAAATAAAAACATCGTACTTAAAGTACGATGTTTTTTGTGTCGGCATCTTTCTATTTTCCCAGGCAGCTGCCCGCCAAGTATCTTCGACGCTATATGAGCTTAACTTCCGTGTTCGGAATGGGAACGGGTGGACCCTCATCGCTATCG
>JAZNBQ010000105.1:0-3150 GCA_045587065.1 Acutalibacteraceae bacterium
GTGACATTGTTTGCTTCCTCAAACGCAGCTTGTACGGATTTAATATGCTTATGTATTTCAAGCAGTTCCTTACGGGATGCTACACCCAGCTTCCCGTAAAGATTTCGGTTGTGATATTTCAAGGTAGTTTCCTTGATGTTCATATTCGCCATAATCTCCTTGGTGGTAACTCTGGCAATATACGCATCATAGATTTCCCGTTCTGTCGGGGTCAGCGTCTTCAGTCCCATCATAAAGACTTCGATGCGCTCAGGGGAGGCAACCTCATCCTCTACCGGCTTTTCGAGCATCGCATCAGGTATGGATGCATCAGCATCGGAATAGCCCTGTACCGACTCGACCTGCTTGACGATCTTCTTCATCCGCTGGTATTCGTTCATAATAAGGTGGATGCCGAGCAAGAAGAGCTCGCTGATAATATAAGAAACGGACAGCATTTCAAATTCAATGCTCGTCATCTGCTCGATGAACCAAACACCGATATTTACAAATACCGCAATCGCAAGGATAACAGCGCGTGCTGTGGTATCGATAGTTTTTTTGATTTTCGCACGGATAATAACCGTAACCATAGCGGCGAAGTAGCCGAGCAGATAAACAAGATATAGCGGATGCAACGGCCCGTAAACCTTCACAAGCGTAGATACTCCGTTGACTATCGCAAATGAAACCTCTTTATAATAAATTGGCAGTATTCCGGGACTTGCGGCAATTAAAAATACAAGTATAGACAAAACACCTAAAGCACCGTGCAACCATTTTGGATATTTAGTGCCGGAAACATCTAAGATAATCATCAGCATAGCGAGTGGTAAAAATACCGAGCCAAGATATGCTAAACGGTTTGCCCATAGAGCCATATTTAAGCAGGTGGACATTGCCAAGAAGGAATATCCGATATTTACCACAAGCACAGATGAAAACAATAATACAAACCATACTTTATTCTTACGGACTAATAGGCAACAGCCAATTAGTAGCAATAAGGAAAGTACTGCAACTGTCGAGTAAATGATCGTCAGGCTTGCACTTTTTGCTCCGACAGCATTGCAACCCGATAAACTCAGTATTAAAAACAGCAAGAGAGGTGTACTTGCAAATAACTTCTTCATTTCGCTCTCCTCCGACCGAATTTTTTCAAAAAAAGGCGGTCTAACTCGAAAAATTCCTATACTTTTTTTGAAAAAATACCCTTTCCCATACTTTTAGTATGGGGACAAGCGGTATAGGAATCAGTATAATTATAATGTGATTAGTATAATTATATCTCTTATACTGATGAAATTATTTTTTATATCATATCACAAAATGGTGAATTTTTCAATAGCGAACGAATGCGCTTTGGAAACTAATCAATACAGTTTGTTGATATGTTGAAAGGAGAACGAATTTATGAAAAAATTTTTATCTTTGGCTTTAACAGTAATTATGCTTTTATGCCTAATGCCAACCACCTCGGTTTTTGCGGCATCCGTTACTATGGTTGATGCGGTGAATATCGAGCTTCCTGTAGCTGAAGAGAAGCCTGATTTCTCGGCTGATCTCCCCAACTGGTCAGACGCACACAAGATCACTGGTGTCGAGTGGGTTGAATATGATGAAGGCTGGGAATGGGAAAAGGATATGTCCGCTAATGACACCTTCAAAGAAGGATATTGGTATGTTGTATATGTTCATTTTGAAACAACATCCGGAAACAATTTTTCCGAAACAATTAATCCTCACATAAATAATGAAACGGCTAAAGTATCGGGCCCCGCTGTTCAAGCAAACAGAACTAAAGTTTCTATTTATAAGGCGTATCAGGCCACCAAAGCACCAACCGCTATAAGCAAGGTTGACCTTAATGTTGTAAAACCCGTTGTAGGCAAAACGCCCACCTTTGCAAAGGTTGATACAACGCAGTATTTTAGTGAAAAGTATGGCACAGTTTCAAACTGTTCAAACGGCGTTACCTGGACAAACCAGAGCAATAACATAAACATCACTGTAAATAATCCTTTCAAAGAAGGCGCTAAATACACGGTGACCTATTATCTTACCGCCAAGGATGGCTATAAATTTACCACTGCTACGCAGTGCATCATTAACGGTGCCGCAGCTACGTTAGAGTTAATCGACAAATACCATGCTAAAGTATCTCTTAAAAACATTGTCCCCGGCGATGGAAAAAAGGAAGTTTCTTCTGTTTCTATTTACGTAACCGCACCTAAGGAAGGCGAAAAGCCTAATTATACAAAAATTGATGGAACCGAGTATTACACTGATAACGGAATTAACGGAACTTCTACAAAAATTTATAAAAACGGAATTGCTTGGTATAAGTCCGCATCATCTTACATAAGCCCCGGAACCACCGAAACCTTTAAGGGCGGCAGTGAATACACCGTAAAGCTTTCTCTTATTCCCAAGGATGAATATAAATTTGCTAAAAACGTATCCGCAAAGCTTAACGGCAAAACTGCAACAGTAGAAACCTTTGACGATGGTAGCATCAATATTTCGGTTAAGCTTACCGCTCTCAATAAAGAACATAAGCATACTGATTCGGATTGGAAAACCGACAATGATAATCACTGGAAGGTATGTACTGATACTGCTTGCGGCACTATCACAGTAGCCAAAGAGGCACATAAGGATCAAAACAAGGATAATAAGTGTGACGTTTGCGCTTATGCTATTCCCAAAGCAGATATATCAACACCCGATCAGACCACCTCAAGTAAACCCAGCACAAATGATTCAACGCAAAGCAAGCCCACCACTTCCGAGCCTGATACAAATGAAACCCAAAGTTCCATCGCAACCGATACGGAAACCGACAATTCAACGCCTCAAGATAACAATTCTGAGTTGAAAGAAAACAATGGTAATAGTAGCACGTGGATTTGGATAGTTCTTGCTATAGTAATCGTACTTGCCGCAGCCGGAGCAGTTGTATTTATTGTATTAAAGAAGAAAAAGGCTAGATAATTAAAGCTTTGTAAAGAGAAAAATAGACATTAGACCCTAAAGGGCGATGACAAATTAAGTCATCGCCCTTTTCATATATCGATTTGAAAATTTAAAAACAATTGGAAATTCTGCTCATAATTTCTACAAATAGTGTGATACTAATATCACATTAAAATTGAAAAAAGAGGAGATTTA
>JAZNBQ010000106.1:0-15206 GCA_045587065.1 Acutalibacteraceae bacterium
TGGGTTCGAGTCCCATCTCTAGCTCCATTTTCCGTCTTTAAAAAAGACGGATTTTTTGTTATTTTAACATATTTCGACAAACTTTGTCAATGAAATAATACTTTTTGGTTTAGATTGCGAGAAAAGCTTTAGCACAAAAAAAGACGTGTAGAAAATCTACACATCTTTTTTTATTTTTTGATTACTTCTTTTTTTCGGCTTTTGGTAGTTGAAGCAATTATGTATTTAGGTCTGCCTTTTATTTCATCATAAATTCTGGCAATGTAATAACCCATAATGCCAAGGCTTATCATAATGATGCTACCTATAAAAATTGTTATAATTATGACGGTTGTCATACCTTCAAGGGCTCGTCCTACGATTTTATCAATGAGTGCCCATACGCCGAAAATTACTGATATAGTAAGCATTACAAAACCAAGAACCGTTACAGTTTGCATAGGTGCGGTAGAGTATGAGGAAATATTAGAAATCGCATATTTAAAAAGACCTGTTGTGGACCATTTTGACTCTCCGGCAACGCGTTCATTTACAAGATATTCTACAGAAGCTTTTTTGTAGCCTACCCAAAAAGATATTGCTCTGAAGAATCCACGCTCAGGCATTTTATTTAAAACGTCAACAACTTTTCTGTCTAGAAGTTTAAAGTCAGAGGAGTTGGACATATCAAAGCCTGCCACACGGCTTATAACAGCGTAAAATATCTTTGCACCAAGGCGGTGTGCGCCCTTTTCGTCGCCGCGGTCTTTTTTTATGCCTTCTACAATTTCAAAGCCCTCCTCCCATAAATGATACATTTCAATTATTTTTTCGGGAGGATGCTGAAGGTCACAGTCAATAATTACCGCGCAGTCACCGTTTACTGCCGCAAGACCTGCAGAAATGGCAGATTCTTTACCAAAATTTCTTGAAAAATTAAGGCCAATAACATTATCTTTCTCACAAGAAAGCTCTACGATTTTTTCATAAGTTGCATCTTTTGAGCCGTCGTTAACAAAGATAAATTCGCCTTCGATGTTATTTTCTTCCAGTAAAGAATTAATGGTATCGTATGCCCTTCTTATACACTCTTCTTCATTATAGGAAGGAATAATTATAGATAACATAAAATCACCTTGCTATTTTTTAAATATATTTTCGAACTGAGAAACAGGCATTGGTCTGTAGAAATAAAATCCCTGAAGCATATCACAGTCGGCCTGTATAACCAGTTTTTTATGTTCTTCGGTTTCTACACCTTCGCATAAGGTTTTAAAGCCTAAATCGTGAGCGGTTTTTATAATGTTTTTGAGAATTAAAAATCCTGATTTTGTAACTGCATTTTGAGTTATTGTTTTATCGATTTTTACAATGTCTATGTCAAATTCTGACAGGTTCCCAAAACTTGTATAGCCTTTGCCAAAATCGTCTAATAAAATTAAAATGCCCTGATTTTTTAATTCCTTTAAATTCTTGATTAACGAAGCCTTGTCTTCATCATCTAAGCTTTTATCTTCAAGAATTTCTACTGCTATACAAGAAAAATCAATCTTGTATTTCTTCAGTATATTTATAATATTATCGGCTAAGTTTTTATCACAAAGGGTCTGGCGCGAGAAGTTAACGGTATAAACGTATTTAACTCGGTTTTCCATATCATTGGAAATCCATTTACAGTTTTTTTCAAATATGTAATAATCAAACTCTTCGTTAATACCAACGTTATTTACCGCCGACAAAAAGTATTTAGGCGTTAAGATGCCCTGGGTAGGGGAGTTGAGTCTTGAAAGAACCTCGGCGCCTATAATTCTATTTGATTTAGCTTCTAAAATAGGTTGATATTCAAGGAAAAATCTGTTGTTTTCAATTTCACTTTGTATAATGTTTTCAATTTTTATTTTTCTTTCAAATTCTTTTCCGTTAGAGGTGTCCCATCTGCAATAAAGGGCATCTTTGTCCTCGGCGATACTACACGCCTGTTTTGCCCTTTCTAACGGAATTTTAAAGGGAATGTCGGTGGAGGAAGTGAGATGATAGCCGAAATTAACGTTAACAATGTTTACCGCATTATAGCTTGATAAAATTTTGCTGATTTCATCATAGCATTTTTCAATACAGTTTATAATTTCACTGGAATCCAAATAATTCAGTGCCACAAAATTATTTTTTGAGGAAGCGTAAATATCTCCGTCAATATCTAAACACATATGATTGAATAAGACTTCTTTAATCTGTTCATACATTCTTTGAGACATAGACTCTGAGTACAAACGCTTCATATTGTCTAAGGAAAGGGAAATATATACTACACAGCGATTCTTTCCAAAGGCCTTGTTTCTTTCAAATTTTCTTTCAATTTTTCCCAAAGAAGAAAAGCCTTTTTCTTCGGTGCCTTTGGTGGCTTTAACAGATTTAACAGTAAAGAAAACACCTATAAGGCATAGACCAAGAAACGCAACTGCAAGTATAGCTATAATCATCTGTGGGTGTTCAAAAATGTGCATTTTTTAACTCCTGTTGTTATTTGAAAATTGGGAATTCTTTTGTTCCGCCATTTTGGGAAAGTCCAAGTTTTTTAGCCACCAGCATACATTTTTCAATGTCTTTTTTGGCCACTTGTTTTCGTCTTAAAATTTCCGAGACTAAAAAGAATGGATTAAAGGTCAGCATTGCTTTTATAATCATTGCTTTTGAAATATCATGCCTTTTATATTCGGCTAAAGCCTCAAAAAGAATATAGTTAATGTCACGCAATTTAAAAGTTTTAGAAGCTTCTTTTTTTAGCCATTTTCTAAAAATCAGGAGCTTTTTAATATCAGGATTTTCTGTAAAATATATTCCGCTAATATAAAAAGCCTTCATCTCCTCATCCATTTCTTTAAGAAGAGAGGAGTAGTAAATATCTTGAACCTTTAAAACCTCTGTATGTTGTCTTTCAAGTGTAGTACTGGTAATCTGTTTATCATGAAGTCTGTAGATTAAAAGGCACTCCGGAAGAATTTGCATTTTAAGGTTTTTAATAGCCATTCTTGTCCAAAGTTCAAGGTCTTCGGTACAGGTAAGAGTGGTGTCATAGCCTAAATCCTTCATAACTTGGGCTTTGGCAATAACACCCGGATGTAAAATAGGATTAGATATAAGAAGCATTGCGCGTAACGCCTGGTTGTCACATCTGCCGCCTGCACCGCCTGAAGCGTAGACGCCGTTTTTAACGGTCATAAATCTGCAGGAGGAGAGTGAAATGTCCGGATTTTCTTCCATAAACAAAAACTGTTTTTCCAGTCTTTGAGGCAGACATATATCGTCCGCATCCATTCGAGCTATGTATTTACCTTTACATAGAGAAATGGCTTTATTAAGGGAAGAGGGGAGTTTTAAATTAACTTCATTATGATGGACCTTGATTCTTTTATCTTTAAGGGCAAAATTTTCAAGTATTTCTCTTGTAGAGTCGGTAGAGCAGTCGTTTATAACAACAAGTTCCCAGTTTTCAAAGGTCTGGTTTACCACACTTTCTATTGCTTCTTCAAGATACATTTCGCCGTTATATACACTCATAATTATAGATATATCAGGTTTCATAACGTAATCTCCTATGGTAGTATGTTTTTAATAATTTTGCAAAGTCCAAGAAAACAGAAGGCGGCTTTGTAGCAGTTCTTTTTCATAAGGAATATAGTACTTCGGCTTTTAATAGAAATATTTTCAAAAAAGGCTTCTTCAATTTTCTTCTTATGAATAGAGTTTTCAATGTTGTTTTT
Source organism: Acutalibacteraceae bacterium (assembly GCA_045587065.1). GTDB lineage: Bacteria > Bacillota > Clostridia > Oscillospirales > Acutalibacteraceae > SFWF01. The sequence continues at coordinate 3,741 of JAZNBQ010000106.1, forward strand.
AATTTCGGTAATCTTTTTAAAGTGGTTTCCCTCTGCAGCTGACGCTAATATTGTAAAGCACATAAAACAGGAATATCTTGAAAGCTGCTCTTTAAAATCCGAAATTTTTTCAGTTTCGTTTTTGCAGATTTCGTTTATAACGTCTTCTATTAGAAAAATTTGTTTTGTGTTAAACTCTTTGGACAGGGAAGTTTCTCTCATTGTGTATAAATAAGCCGCCTTTTTGCTTATATAAACACTTTTTGCATTAAGGTAGCAGGGGACAACGCAACAAAAATCTTCTCCTAAAGATATTTTTTCACTAACCCCTAACTGATGAGGCGTTAAAAACTCTCTTTTTACCGCCTTGCCTGAGAGATAATATGAAACGTGTTCCATGTTTTTGTCCATAAGAAGCTTTGGGTAAATAAACTCTTGAATTTCTTTTTGAGTATAAAGGCCTTCATCAAGAGTATCGTTGGTTATATTAACTGTTTTTCCGTTTTTTACCCAGTTGTATGCAAAAGATACTATCTCACAGTCAGTGTCTGTTATTATCTTGTAGGCACATTCTAAAGTGTCCGGTTCAATAAGGTCGTCGGAATCCAGATTGAAAACGTAATCGCCTTTGGCAATTTTTATTCCGGCTCTTCTTGCACTTGCAAGACCGCCGTTAGGTTTATGTATTACTTTTATACGACTGTCTTTTGCAGCATATTCTTCGCAAATTTCAGGGCAAACGTCAGGAGAACCATCGTCTACCAAAATGAGTTCAAAATCTGTAAAATTCTGATTTAATACACTTTCTATGCAAGAGGGAAGATATTCTTCTACCTTATATACAGGAACAATTATTGAGAAAAACATTTTAATTATTTACTCCTTAAAGTCACAAGAAATTTTAATAAAAAGTAAAGTTTATACCTTATGCAATAAGCAAAAAGTCTTTGTTTCAAAGGCAAGGTTGCAATAGGGTATGATTTAAGTGCTTCCTTTGTCAAACTGTGGGAACAAACCATTTTAAGTCTCTGCTTTAAAAGAGAAAAATTAACGTTATTTTCCTTTGAATACATAATTTCCTGTGAGCAAATCACTCTGCACATAGCTTGCCAAAATCTGTAAATATAAATCTGGTAGGCTTCTTTCTCAATATCTATACTAAATCTTTTTTCCACTTCTTTTACAAAAACAAGACTTTTTTCAAAGCGGTCTTTTTTATAAGATTTTGAAATAGACTGTGGATTTCTGAAGTAATTATAAAATGCTCCATTTATACCGGTGGCTTTTTTTATGTGAGATATAAAATCAACCATAAATAAAGCATCTTCAGAAAGCATTTCTCTTTCCGATTCAAATTTCAAATTGTTTTCCTTTATAATTTCGTGTCTGAAAAGATTTTTCCAAATGCTCATAGAGTATTTGCTGTCTTCGGCATCGTGAGGCAGAGCACCTATAATTCCCATTCGAAGTTCTTTTAATTCTTTGGAAGATTCAAAGTGGGTGTCGGTCTCAAAGTAGTTTTTCTCGGTGCAGTCGCCATCTTGACTGAACATATTACCGTCTACAAAGATAACGCCTGACATTACAAGGTCACTATTATATTCTTCAGCTTTTTGATAAAGGGTTTTATACATATCTTCACTGACGAAATCATCAGAATCAACAAAACCGATATACTTGCCCTTTGCAATTTTTAAAGCGGCATTTCTGGCTATTCCTGCCCCCTCGTTTTCTTTGCTTATAACCTTTATGCGAGAATCCTCCTTTGCCAGATTCTCACAAATCTTTAAAGAAGAGTCAGTAGAAGAATCGTCAACAAGTATTATCTCAATATCATTTAAAGTCTGATTTTTAAGAGAGTCTACGCATCTTTCAAGATATTTTTCCACATTATAAACAGGAACGATAATACTTACTTTTGGTTGTGACAATTTTCTCACCTCGCAGTTAATTTTTCATATTCTTCAAGTAAAATATCGCAGTATGTTTCAACACTTAAAATATTGTCTTTTTCCTTTTTGCAGTTTTCTTTTAATGTGTTGTAATAATTTTCGTTTTCCAGTGTTTCTTTTAGTTTCAGGGCAATACCCTGGGGTGTTGGGTCAAGGACCAAACTTCCTGTAACACCGTCTTTTACAAGCTCCGCCATACCGCCGCTATTCATAGTAACAACAGGAACTCCCATACAGTGAGCCTCAAGAATAGATAAAGGGCAGTTTTCGTAGCAAACCGAAGGTAAAAGAAGGAGTTTTGCTTCGCCCATGATTTTTGTTAGAGCATCTCCTGAAAGGAAACCTGCAAGTTTTATATTAGGAATGTCTTTTAAAACGTCCTGGTCAGGACCGCTTCCTACAATTACAAAATTATATTGGGGTAAAAGTTTTGCAGTACCTGCAATGTTTTCAACACCCTTTTCTTTGGAAAGTCGGCCTACGTAAACAATATAAGGCTTCGGGTCTTCTTTGGCTTCAGTGAATTTTTCTTTGTTAATAAAATTATGTATAGTTTTGGTTTTGCCTTTGTAATAATTCTTGGAATAAAGAAGCTTGTTCTCTAAAAAATAACTGGGGCAAACAAACAAATCTACCTTTTTATAGGTCTTTAAACAAGAGTAGAGTTTTGCTTCTACAACACCTAAAAGACTCTTTACGGTTGAACCATGAATGCATTTGTTTTTAATACAATGAGCGTGGGAACCGCTAACACACTTTTCACAAGGCTCATTTTTATGAAAGTTATATAAGAGATGGTTAGGGCAAATCATTTGATAATCGTGAACCGTTTGCACCAAAGGAATGCCTCTTTTTTTAACTGAGTAAATTATGGACGGAGTAAGCTGAAAGTTAATGTTGTTCATATGAACAACGTCAGGCTTAAAATCGTCGATAACCTGCAAAATTTTCTTTTTAGCTTCCAGAGAAAAAATTATTTTAAAAGGGTATAAAAACCTGCCGATACCTGTGCTGTGGAAATCCATATTCTGTGTGTATTTCTCTGCGGTATTTCCAACAGTGTTTTTGGGGTCGTACATGCCAAAATACTCTACCTCATGCCCCATCTTTTTAAAATATTCTCCCAGATATAGCATATAGCTTTCGCTTCCGCCGCGAGGGTATAAAAATTTATTTACAAGCAAGATTTTCATAAAGACAGTTCACTTTCTTTCGATTCTTTAGCATAACCGAAAATTTTAATTTCTATTTCCTTGGCTCTTTTTTCAAAACCGTTACCCATCATCATAACAGCAAGCGAGCAGGTAAGCAGAGGATAGTTCATGGTGTTGTCTGTTGAGGATACGATTATAAGATAAAGAATAAGAACAAAGGAAATAATGGCATTTTCAATATTTTCTTTTCGTCCAAAGTATTTTATTCTGACCAAGGTCATTGAACTAAGCCAGATAATATAACCCCAAAAGCCTAAATCTATAAAATACTGAAGGAAATCATTGTGAACACCTGCAACACCCACGTGCATAAAGGTGTTTAACTGATAGGTAAGGAAACCTATTCCGTGTCCAAGAAAATCAGGGCTGAATTCATAGAACTTATCTACCGCGCTATAAATTTCAACACGACCGCTGGTTTCGATTCCTGCTTTTTCAAGAAGTTGGAAAATGTCCATCTTTATTAAAGCGATATATGCCACAAGTATAGCAATTGCAATAACAGCAAATATGGTTACAAGGGCCTTTGCCGTTTTAGGATGATATTTGGCAACAAACTTTAGAAGATAACCGAAAAACAGCGCTATTGCAATAGCAATCATTGCAATTCTCTTAAAGGCCGATAAAAAGCAAAAGAGACTAAGGCCTAAAAGTATAAAATAAGGAACGCTTTTTTTAGGCTTTAAAAGCATAAAAATAAGATACGCGCCAAGGCAGAAAGCAAGCTCGTGAACTTCGGCCTTGACAATAATGTCTCCGGTTACTCCTGCAAAGGTTGTTATAAGAGTTATAAATTCTTTCATATAACTTCCAAGGCCGTTTTGAGCAATAATGGTGGCTATCATTAAAATATTTGCAGTTAAAATAGCCACAAGGTTATACCATATACCTTTGTCTCCGAAAATATATATCATAGCTGCTGCCCCAAGGGCGCTGGAGAGCATATTTGTATATATAAAGGTGCTTGAAAGGCCTCTGGAAATAACGTCTACGCTTACCGTTTCCATAAACCAAACAAAGAGTGAAACCGCAGTGATAACAAGGAGGGGGGTGCTGTAAACCAAAGCATCTTTAAAGGCGGTAACTCCTCTTGAAATATTAGGTTTATAAAGAAACAAAACAATTGCCGAAAGAGCAAGCACAAGGGCGAAAGCATGACGGAAGGTAATTTGCAGACCAAAGTCGATATATTCGTTTACGAAATAATACATTAATACCGCAACTACCATAAAATAAAATTCTTTGATTTTTGTAAGAACTTTATTTTCCATACTCCACCCTCCTTAAATTAATGTTTAAAGCTCTATACTCTTAAATCTGAGGTATAGCTTTTTTTGTTCTTAATTGCTTCTGAAAGCAGTCTTCTGGCGGTTTTGTTTTCTTTAAAGGTTTCGGCAATGCCGATTTTATATTCAATAACAACGTCGCGATATTCATCTCTTTCGTCAAGACGAAGTCTGAATAACGCCATAATATCTTCAATAGTTATATAGTCGGATTCTTCTGTCAGCATAACAAAACTTCCGTTGCCGTTGTAAATGAATTCAGTTTTAGATTTACCAAAGTTCTCTTTTATGAAGTTGGTAAACATTTTGATAATTTCATCGCCTACAAATCTTGTGTGAACGTCGTTGATTTGTGCAAGATTTATAATGTCGACCGTGCAGTAAACTACGCCGTCATCAAGAAGCTTTTTATCTTTTGACTTCAGGAATTTATCAAAATACGCTCTGTTGCTAAGACCTGTGAGATGGTCAGTGTAGAATACGTAATTTATAATATCTCCAATTCTGCCCAATACAGTTGCGCCGCCGCAGCAAATAATCATCAGGAAGAAAAACGCAATAGTCGTATATAGAGTTACGTTAACGCTTTCTCTTACAGATGCGGAAGAAAGCACCGAAATATAACTTGCGCCAAGATACTTGTTATATTCGTTGTTGGTTTTCATCGTGGTATCGTAAAGAGAGTTAAGTTCCTCCAGAAGAAGAGTAATCTCTTTGTCTACGTTTTCCTTTATAGCAGTATAATCTTTGTTGTAAAGTTCAACGCAGGTAGAACCTGAAGAAGCGCATTGACCGTTACAGTTGCCTGTGCATTTTGTAAATGTGTCTATTATGTATGTGCAGTAAGCCGAGTCGATAATAGCGTGTTCTTTGCTTTCTTCGTGGTCTCTCCAACTGTAAATGAGTTCGTCGTAGGTAACAGTCTGGTCTCCAACAAATTCTTGAAGATTTTTCTCGTGAAGAGTATCTAGAATATACTCATAAGTAATGTTTGTGTTGCCGGATTCCCTCATTTTATCAACGTAAGCATTGATTACGGTTAAAACGTCTGCAACAATACTTTCGTCCTTAGCGTTGGCAATCTTATTGTTGTCAATTCTTGTTGTGTAATCGGAAATAAGCGTGGATTTATTCTTTGTAATCTGATACTTGTAAATGTCAGAGAAAAGGGAAGAAACCTTAACCTGTCTTAAATAGTTAAAATCATCGGCAAGTTCAGAGAAAGAAACGCCGGTCTCGGTTGACCTGAAATAACTGTTTTGCTCAATTCTTTGGTATAAGGTGGTTAAAGTGTTATCAATACTTGTATCAATAAGTTCCATCATCTCAATATAATCGTAATCGTTTTTATCGAGATTTTCGATGGTGTTGTTGGCGGGAGCCATATTAACATATTCCTGACTATAATGCTCAAAATAAGCGTCTAAAATTTCATCAAGTATAGTTCTGGCAAAAGCAGCACCTTCGCCGCTTGTGGCAGCAAAAGAAACTATAAAAGTGCTGGGCTCGTAGATATATTCCTCGCCCTCCTCAAGCTTTGCTTCCTTTTGAGCCACCTTGTCGGCATCCTCAATAGGAGTTATGTTTATTCTTGAGATGAGACTGTCAACCGAATATATACCGGTAAGTCCCATTTTATCAACAACCTTGGACATTATAATAGAAGATTTAATTTCATTAACGTCAAGTTTATCTCCGGTAGGGGTAAGGCCTTTTTCTGCCTGTTCATCGTTATAGTGAATAACCTCTGATGCAATGTATGTGTTTGATGAAGAGAGTTTATAATAAACCGCATAGGTTGCAAAAAGGCAGAAAACCAAAATCAGAGGCAGAATCTTTTTTAAATATCTAAAAATCTGAAAATCTTTCATTTTAATCCTCCTTGAATGATTTATGCCTTCTTAGGAAATTTCTTGGAAATGCTGTTTAGTATAAATGCCAGGTAGGTAAAGGCTGCAAAGACTACGAGAGATTTAAGTTCGCTCATTAGAGAAGTTCCGTAAACGGTTACCGCAATACATTGATTCATTTTGTGTCTGGAAAACTCTCTGCCTGCGTTTATAGCTTCTTTTTCAAAGCTTTTAATACTTGCGTATACGGAATCTATTAAAGAGTCTACAGAAGCGTATAGCTTTAACTCTTTGCTGTTGGCAACAATTTTATCAATAATTAAATTGTTGTCCATAATTTCTTTTTCGTTGGATGCTACGTAATCGCTGAAGGTTGTAGCCATAACAGAAAGCTCGTCAATACCAACCTTTGTTCTGCCCATATAATACTTGCCTGTCTCATCCCAGGTTGGAACAAGAACAACTCGTGTCATTTCTTCACTATACATATCAATTGCATCGTTGCAAAGCTCGTAAGAAACGTCGTTTTTCTGACGGTCAAAATCTACGTTTTTATTATGATATGATAATCTGTCAACGTATTTTTCCTTATCTCTTACAACACCGTTTTGTAAAATGACTGCTCTCAGGTTTTGATTTATCTGGGTTTCCTTAAATTGATGAACCTTTCCTGCAATGGAATTAAAGGTAGCCTTGTTTTCGGTTGTAAAACTTGGATTTTTCTGAGCCATACCATACAAATAGTTAAGTATTGCCTGGGCCTCCTTGTCAAGATACGAAGCTATGTCCATATACTCCATTTTCTCAAAATCAGGTTTTTGAGAACCAAGACTGAAGTTGTCGGTGTATTTTTCTATGTAATACTCCTTGTACGCTCCTGTGATAAGCTTAATAACGTTTTCGGAATCAAGATGGTCAGTATGTTTTGAAGCGTGATATTCTACTGTAAATTCTGTAGAAATGTGATAGTCGGTCTTATCACCAACTCCGCCTTGCACACAAGGGTAAACGGTAAGACAGTTTTTCAGTTGCTTTACAGTAACGTTTTTAAGAGCGCCTTTTTCAATGGCTTTTTCTACAACCTCATCACAGATAATCTCTGCCATATTATATCTGGTGCCGTTGGAGTTAAGTGCGCTTGATGCCTCGGAATAATTGAGAGACACAACTGCGTGAACAGATTTTTTAAGGTCAAAATGATTAAAAACGCCGTATATCATTGTAGTAATAAAACACAGGAGTATAATCCAGGCGTTAAAATATTTTGCATTTTTAAAAATTTGTTTGCGCTCGGTTGCATTAACGTTCTTAAGACGGAGTAAAAGTCTTATGGCAGATATAGCAAATATAAGAGCAACAATTAAAAGAATTAATTTTTCAAGTAATGAAACTAACATACTTTACTTATCTCCTGAAATTAAAATTTGTTAATATCGATAACAACCAATTCCGGTTGATTGTTTATACGAAGTACGCTGGAATTATCAAGCCCTGAGCTTACAATAAGAGGACTGCCGGAGGCATCGTATCTGCCATAAACGAAACTGCCGCTTCTTTCAGGAAACAGTCCGTCTTCCTGAGTGTATAAAGGACCTAAAACAGGAACGCGAGTCATACCGCCGTGGGTGTGTCCGCAAACCAATAAATCTCCCCAAAATTCAGGAGTAAAGGTCTGGAAAATAAAAGGTTCATGTACAGCAGTAATTTTAAGATTTTCTGTGTTTTCGTTCAGATAACCTAAAAAAGCTTTTTCAGAATATGACCAAAAGGATGATGGATTTGAATTTAAAACTCCATAAACGTCAACGGTCATAGTCTTTACCTTTATGGTGTCTTTTTCATTTTTAAGCACCTTTATTCCTGTCTTTTCCAGTTCTTCTTCAAAGGTGTCTTTTATTTTAAGAAGAGCGGTTTCATCACGATTATCTTTATTAAACCCGAATTTTTCATCTAGTTCTTTTTCGTTGAGAGCAACGTCATAAATAGTTTCTACCTCGTTATTGCCGTAAACGTAATAAGAAGGAGCAATCTTTGAAAGTTTGCTGCCTAAATCTTTAGCAAAACTTAAATCTTCTTTGGAAGAGTTTATCATATCTCCTGTGCAAATAATTACGTCAGGCTTTAAGGCCTCTACGCGTTCTATTAGTTTTTTATTGTCCTTGCCAAAAGATGCAGAGTGCAAATCTGACAACTGGATTACACGAAGATTACTGTCAACCTTTATACTGCTGACGTTGTAAAAAGTTTCCCTGAAATTTCTATTGTCAATGAAGTTACCTAAAACAAGAATAACCGATGCTGCAAGGCAGACGAAAACCATACCAAAGGCAAAAAGTCTTATTGCCTTAAAGGTCTTCTTGGACGCAACCTTGTGGGTGCTGTTGTTCTTGCCTGAGGCTTTATCAGAGAACTTGATTTTTGCTTTTATGCCTATAACGGAGTAAACACAGGAAGAAAGAGTACCCTCACATTCTTTCTTAAAGGTTTTAAAGCTTTCTTCTCCGTGATAGGTAACAAGTACCGTATAATCATCGGTAATGTTAATATAAAAGGTATCAGCCCAGTTGTTGTAGAGCCTTATAGTTGCAAGTTCTTTAAAAAGCTCTTTTATTTGTTTCTCAAAATATTCTACTTTTTCAGTGTTTTTGTAATCCATAATAAAAAACCTTTACTTTTATTTTTTATATAGTTCATAGGTGGCTTTGGCTACGTCCTGCCAGCTATATTTGTTTAAAATAAATTCATCTGTGCCTTCTTTGAAGCTTTGAACAAAATCCGGGTCGTTGCATAAAAGCTGAAGTTTCTCGGTTAAATCTTTAATGTCGCTTTTCTTAAAGTATATTGCCTTTTCTTCTGCTACCCCGGTGTTTTCAGGAATATCTGAACAAAGAAGGGTGTTTTTATATGCAAGTGATTCCAATAGACAAAGAGACATTCCTTCAAGGTCGGAAGGCAAAACGTTTATATAAGAGTTTGAGTATATCTCTTTTAAAATATCTCCTGAAACAAAGCCTGTGAAAATAATGTTTGGATTACCTGCGGCTTTGTCTTTTAGCATTTTCACGTAATCGTCGGTATCACTGGTGTCTCCTGCAATAACCAGCTTTTTATCGGTTGTTACGTTTTTATAAGCATCAATGAGATAATGAATTCCTTTTTCTGCCGTAAGTCGTGAGACAACAGATATGTAACTGTCTTTGGTAAGACCGTATTTTTGGGTAATAAGAGCGGCATCTTTTCTAACAGGACGGCTTATTCCGTTGTTTATAATTACAGTTTCACGGTTGTAGGTTTCCAAGAAGTAGTCGTAGGCCGCCTTGCTTAGCACAATAACCTCATCGGCATACTTTGCAAGAATTTTTTCGCCGAATTTTATATACTTAGAGGCAAAGCCTTTGCCCCATTTTTCTCTCTGCCAGTCAAGGCCATGAACAGTGGCAACACATTTTTTGCCAAAAAGCTTTGGAATCCATAAAGCTGCACAAGGACCTTCTGCGTGGAAATGAATAACGTCGAAATCTTTAAAAGAGGCAGATATGGCCGCAGTAAAGGAAGCTATCATTGCGGCGAAGCCACGAAGGTTAAGAGTCCACGCTCTTTTTAACTTTACGCCTTTATAGGTGTTGTTTTCTACAGTGCCAACGTACTCGTTTTCAACCTTGTCGCACCATCGGTTGTAGCAGGTAACGTCCAGACCCATCTCTACTAATATGGGACAAAGTGTTGTAAGAACGTTTTCTATTCCGCCTCGTCTTGAGGGAACAACCTTGTGCCCAATCATAGCAACCTTCATTTTTTTCACTCCAAATAATATTATTATCGTCCAGTAGCAGTTAGCATAACAATAGGGGTTTTAAGCATAATCTTCAAGTCGTTAAGGTAGGTTCTTGTTTGTATGTATTCAATGTCCATTTCAACCCATTCTTCAAAAGGAACATCATTTCTGTTTTCGTGAATTTGCCAGGTGCAAGTAATACCGGGGGTAACTAAAAGACGTAGTTTTTGATAATCGGTATAGTAACGAACTTCACGAGGTAGGGGAGGTCTTGGGCCTACAAGTGTCATATCACCTTTAAGTACGTTGAAAAACTGCATAAGCTCGTCGAGAGATACCTTTCTTAAAAACTTTCCAACCCTTGTTATTCTTGGGTCTTCTTTCATTTTAAAGACAGGACCGTCCATTTCGTTTTTCTTTACAAGCTCATCAATCATTTGGTCGGCATTAGCTCGCATGGTTCTGAATTTGTACATATAAAATTCTTTGCCGTGGCGTCCAACGCGTACTTGCTTGTAAAAAGGCCCTGCGCTTGGGTCGTCAATTACAATTACAATGGCAATTATGAACATAAGCGGCAGGAAGAACAACAAAATAAGGGTAGCAAAAAAGATGTCAAAAAGTCTTTTGCTTTTCCAATAAGAAGAATATGATTTTTCAATAATCGCTTCCAGTTTTTCTTTGGTTTTTGCATCAACTTTGTCTTGCTCAATGTAAGGCATTAAATTACACTTCTTTCTACTAATTCCATAACAGAATCAAATTCTGTTTTTCTGTTTTTTGATAAATAAAAGTCTTTAAAAACTATATTTTTGTTTTTAAAATCAGTTTCATTTTCCTCTAGATAACCGGGATGAAACAAAACTTCAATATCGCGACTGGTTTTATTTGCCAGTTTTATATATTGGGGTAAAATTTTCGCAACTCTTTTTTGGTCCATTTCCCCTGAAAAAAGAATTCCGAAAAATAAAGCCGTAGGAATGTTAAAATCCTTTAATTCTTTCTTGTCTATAAGCCATAAAAGATTTAAAAGCCATTGCTTGATGATATTTACTAAGCTGTAGGTAAAGTAAAGTGAAGGAGTTTTTATAAAGGGCATTAAAGGTTCCGCAGGAATTCTCAAATAATCAACCCTTATGTTTTCTTCCTTTAAAACCTTAACTAAAGCTTTAAATACCGAAGGAATCATATGTGTATGCTGATGACTGTCTATACAAAAAGGAAGGTCGTTTGGTAAAATGCTCTTCCAGTATGTAACCTGCCCTTTGATTTCTTTGTAAATCTGGGCTTCAAATCGTTTTTTGTGCAATAAATTTAATTTAAACAGTCCTTGAAAGGTGTGTTTGAAACTGCCATCTTTGTGGGAAGTCGGATCGTAGCCATGTCGTTCTGTGAGCCAAGGAGTTGAAA
>JAZNBQ010000107.1:0-3391 GCA_045587065.1 Acutalibacteraceae bacterium
AATTATATTCCTCGAAGAAAACTATATCATATTTAAGTATGCTCAGGTAATCCCCGCATTGGGGAATAAAAATAGCAGCGGAGTGGGATGCCACTCCGCTTTTGCTTTCGCCTAAACTCAACCCTTGGTTGCGTTGAGATAAACTGATATGTTATACTAATTGTAAGAAATATCATTTATAATAAACATACGGAAGCTTTCGAGTGAATTATAAGGAGTGAAAAAGTATGACATTGAAAATCGGTGAAAAAATAAAAGAGTTGCGAAAAGCACAGGATATAACCCAAGAAAAATTAGCGGATTATCTTAATATTTCTTATCAAGCAGTCAGCAAATGGGAGAACGGATTGGCTCTGCCGGACATAACACTATTGCCTAAATTGGCAAACTTTTTTGGTGTAAGTACAGATGAGTTACTTGATTTAAAATCAAGTGAAAATGAAAATGAATTAAGAAGATACGAAAAAGAGTATCACGAACTTGGACGCAAAGGAAAAATCTTAGAGAAAATTGAGTTGTCACGTAAAGTGCTTGATTTATATCCAAGAAACTATCAATGGATGTTAAATCTTGCCTATGGTTTAGTATCTTATGGTGCTACAAGCGAACAACAAAAATATAGAAAAGAGCACAAATTTGTTGAGGAAGCCATATCCTTATGTGAAAGAATTTTAGAAGATTGCACAGTAGATAGTATCAGACATAGTGCTATACAAATACTTTGCTATGAATATCCCAATTTTAATAAAAAAGAACAAGCAATTAAACTTGCCGAAAATATGCCAGATATGTTTATTTGCAAAGAAATGCTGCTAAGCCACATATATTCGGGAAAGGAACGCTTAAAACAGGAACAAAACAATTTAAGATTTATGATTCATTACTGTTCAAGCATCCTTTATTTAATGGCTTGTGATAAGGACTTACGACAAGGATTAAGCGTTGACCAACGAATTGAAATGCTTGATACTGCAATCAACCTCAACAAAACAATGCTTTATGATGATGAAAATGAAAATTTATACAACAGCCAACTATCATTATATTATTTAATGATAGCAAAGCTTTATTGTCAAAAAAACGAAACTGATATGGTTATTAAAAATTTGTTGTTGTCGGAAAAATGCGCAGTAAACTACGATAATTCTTCTAATTTAGGAGAGCAAAATTACAATTCTATTTATTTTAGTAAACTAACTTGGAATCCTCAAAACATATCAACAAACTCTGATAAAACCTTATGTGAAAATTTATTATTAAACTTGGATAATAATTGTTTTGAGTTTTTAAAGGATAATAAAGAATTTGAAAGACTAATAAATAGATTAAAAAATCAACCATCTTAACTGAATATGTAAAAACGCTCACCTCGTTTGAGGTGAGCGTTTTTGTTATACTGTAAACTTATGGAAGACTTTTTTACCCTTTTTAACAACTACACCGTTTGTAAGGGCGTCTTTTGTTATCTTTAAGGCAGGGTTGGTTACCTTTTCGCCGTCTACCGATACTCCTCCTTGCTGAATGAGTCTTCTTCCCTCTCCGTTTGAAGAAATCAGTCCTCCTTTAGACATAAGGTCTAAGAGTCCGATTTGGTCATCTATAAGGTCGTCATCATTTAGCTCGGTTGTTGGCATATTTTCATTATCAGCACCAGCGCCAAAGATAGCTCTTGCAGCATTTTGAGCTTTGACTGCCTCTTCCTCGCCGTGAATCATCTTTGTAAGCTCAAAGCCTAAAAGCTCCTTAACCTGATTCAACTGACTGCCTTCATATTTTTCATATTCTCTGATTTCCTCAAGAGGAACAAAAGTAAGCATTTTGAGGCATTTGATAACGTCGGCGTCATCAACATTTCTCCAATATTGATAGAAATCATAGGGAGAAGTTTTATTAGCATCGAGCCATACTGCATTTCCTGCAGTTTTACCCATCTTTTTACCCTGAGAGTCGGTAAGAAGAGTAATTGTCATGGCGTGTGCATCTTTTCCAAGCTTACGGCGAATAAGCTCAGTACCACCAAGCATGTTAGACCACTGGTCGTCTCCGCCAAACTGCATATTGCAACCATACTCTTTAAACAAATAATAGAAATCATATGACTGCATAATCATATAGTTAAACTCTAAGAAGGAAAGACCTTTTTCCATTCTTTGTTTGTAGCATTCGGCTCTAAGCATATTGTTTACTGAGAAACATGCGCCAACCTCACGAAGCATATCAACGTAGTTAAGCTTTAATAACCAGTCAGCATTATTAATCATTTGAGCTTTGCCGTCAGAAAAATCAATAAAGTTTTCCATCTGTCTTTTAAAGCACTCTGCGTTATGGTCAATATCTTCCTTGGTAAGCATTTTACGCATATCTGTTCTACCTGATGGGTCGCCAATCATAGTGGTACCGCCGCCTATTAAAGCAATTGGTTTATTTCCGCCCATCTGGAGACGTTTCATAAGTGAAAGTGCCATGAAGTGACCTGCAGTAAGGCTATCTGCAGTACAGTCAAAGCCAATATAGAAGGTGGCTTTACCGTTATTAATCATATTTTTGATTTCTTCCTCATTAGTAACCTGTGCTATGAGGCCTCGTTCAATAAGTTCTTCGTAGAGTGTCATTTTATATTCTGCTCCTATCTAATAGTTCCTTTGCGGATTTTATTGTGTTTTCTGTTAACTCTGTACCAGACATAATACGAGCTATTTCTGCAACCCTTGAATCATAGTCAAGAAGTTCAACATTTGTAAATGTTCTGTTGTTATGAACCTGTTTTTCAATTTTAAAGTGAGAATCTGCATATGAAGCAATTTGGGCAAGATGTGTAACACAAATTACCTGTCGTTCGGCAGAAACGCCCTTTAATTGTCGAGCGACCTTTAACGCGGCTCGTCCACTGATTCCTGAATCAATTTCATCAAAAATCAAGGTTTCAACACTATCTTTGTTTGCAATTACACTTTTAATCGCAAGCATAATTCTGGAAAGCTCTCCGCCAGATGCAACCTTATGAAGAGGTTTAATGCTTTCTCCAGCGTTTGTCGAAATGAAAAACTCTATTTCATCGCAACCTGTTTTAGAATATCTGCCTTTATTAATATTTACAAGAAATTCCACACCGGACATATCCATAAAACTAAGAGCGTTACAAACACCTTGAGTAAATAATTCTGCGGCCGTTTTGCGAGATTCAGTTAATTTTTCTCCTGCTCTTACAAGGTCGTCCTCTGCCTTAAGTAACTCTTCTTCTAAATAATTTAATCTTTCATCACTGAACTCGATTTTTTGAAGTTCTGTTTTGGCATTATTTAAATATTCTAAGAGACTTTCTTCACTATTTCCATATTTTAACATTAATTTATACAGTAAATCAAGTCTATCGTTAACATTTTCTAAATTT
>JAZNBQ010000108.1:0-13686 GCA_045587065.1 Acutalibacteraceae bacterium
GGCAGTGGGACTACCCTGCTTTACAAAATTTCGGTCAGTTGCACAATTATAAATGGTAAAAAACACATATTTCATTATAAATATATATTGCAAAACAGATAAGATTTGTATATAATCTATTTGTAATGATTTGTTAAATAATTATCAAGGAAGGAAGAATAAGATGACAGCACTTAACAAAAAGACAGTTGATGACATTAACGTAAAAGGAAAGCGCGTTCTTGTTCGTTGCGATTTCAACGTTCCTCTAAAGAACGGTGTAATTACTGATGAAAACAGAATCGTAGCAGCTTTACCTACCATTAAGAAGCTTATTGCAGACGGAGGCAAGGTAATTCTTTGCTCACATATGGGCAAACCAAAGGGCGAGCCAAAACCGGAGCTTTCTTTAGCACCTGTAGCAAAAAGACTTTCTGAGCATTTAGGAAAAGAGGTTGTTTTTGCAGCAGACGATAACGTTGTTGGTGAAAATGCAAAGGCAGCAGTAGCAGCAATGAAGGACGGAGACGTTGTTCTTTTACAGAACACTCGTTACAGAGCAGAAGAAACCAAAAACGGCGAAGCATTATCTAAAGAACTTGGTTCTCTTGCAGACGTTTTCGTAAACGATGCATTTGGTGCCGCTCACAGAGCACACTGCTCAACTGTTGGCGTTGTAGACTACGTTGAAGAGGCAGTTGTTGGTTACCTCATTCAAAAAGAGCTTAAATATTTAGGAAACGCAGTTGAAAATCCTGTTCGTCCTTTCGTTTGTATTTTAGGTGGCGCAAAGGTAGCAGACAAGCTTTCTGTTATTGAAAACCTTATTAATAAAGCAGACACCATTATTATCGGTGGCGGTATGTCTTATACCTTCGCAGTAGCACAGGGTATGAGCGTTGGTAATTCTTTAGTTGACATGGAAAAGGTTGACTACTGTAAAGAAATGCTTAAAAAAGCAGAGGAAAAGGGAGTTAAGATTGTTCTTCCTGTTGACTCTGTTGTAGCAAAGAACTTCCCAGACC
Source organism: Acutalibacteraceae bacterium (assembly GCA_045587065.1). Lineage (GTDB taxonomy): Bacteria > Bacillota > Clostridia > Oscillospirales > Acutalibacteraceae > SFWF01. The sequence continues at coordinate 1,005 of JAZNBQ010000108.1, forward strand.
CAATTGACGCTCCTCTTGATACAAAGAACGTTAAAACCAGTGAGATTCCTGACGATATGATGGGTCTTGACATTGGCACAGAATCTGCAAAAATCTTCGCAGATGCAGTAAAGAGCGCAAAGACTGTTGTTTGGAACGGACCTATGGGCGTTTCTGAAAACCCAAGTCTTGCAAACGGTACTGTTAGCGTTGCAAAGGCTCTTGCAGAAACCGACGCAGTTACAATCATCGGCGGCGGCGACTCTGCAGCTGCTGTTAACAACCTTGGCTTCGGCGATAAGATGAGCCACATTTCTACCGGTGGCGGCGCGTCCCTTGAGTTTTTAGAGGGTAAAGAGCTTCCCGGTATTGCAGCAATGAACGATAAATAAAAAATCAAATGCACGGCAGAGTTGCCGTCCTTTAATTTTGTTTTAGGAGAGATAGTTATGAATAAGTGCAGTTATACAGTTATCGCAGGTAACTGGAAAATGAACAAAACCCCATCGGAGACAACCGAGCTTATAAACAAAATGAAACCTCTTGTTGCAGATGCAAAATGTGACGTGGTACTTTGCGTTCCTTTCATCGACATTGCCGCAGCAGTTGAGGCTACAAAGGATTCCAACATTAAGGTTGGCGCAGAAAACGTTCACTTTAAAGAGTCCGGCGCATACACAGGAGAAATTTCTGCTAAAATGTTAAAGGAAGCAGGAGTAGAATATGTTGTTGTAGGCCATAGCGAAAGAAGACAGTACTTTGGTGAGACTGACCAGACAGTAAACCTTCGTACTCTTGCCGCTATTAAAGAGGGCCTTACCGCTATCGTTTGCGTTGGCGAAACCTTAGAGCAGAGAGAACTTGGCTACACCGAAACCTTACTTAAATATCAGACCAAAATGGCACTTACCAACGTTGCTAAAGAGGATTTAGATAAAATCATTATTGCTTACGAGCCGGTTTGGGCTATCGGAACAGGCGTTACTGCTACTGCAGACCAGGCAGACGAAGGAAACGGCTACGTTCGTGAAGCTATTGCCGAGGTTTACGGCAAAAGAGCTGCAGAGTCTGTTACAATTCAATACGGCGGCTCTATGAATGCTAAAAACGCAGACGAGCTTCTTGCAAAGGCAAACGTTGACGGCGGACTTATCGGCGGCGCCTCCCTTAAGGAAGAGGACTTTAGCATAATTGTTAAAGCCGCAAGCAAATAGGAGCAAAAAATGAAGAAACCTGTTGTTTTATGTATAATGGACGGATTCGGAATCCGCAACTGCAAATGCGGCAACGCTATTGATTCCGCAAAAACTCCCAACCTTTGCAAACTCTTCTCTGAAAACCCATTCACCACTATTGGTGCTTCAGGACTTGACGTTGGTCTTCCTGACGGTCAGATGGGCAACAGCGAGGTTGGCCACACCAATATCGGTGCAGGTCGTGTTGTTTATCAGATGCTTGTCAAGATTTCCAAAGATATAAAGGACGGCAAGTTCTTTGACATTAAGCCGCTTATCGGCGCTATGGAAAACTGCAAGAAGAACGATTCGGCGCTACATCTTATAGGTCTTTTGTCTGACGGCGGGGTTCACAGCCATATTGAGCATCTTTATGGACTTTTACAGATGGCTAAAAACTATGGTCTTACCAAGGTTTACGTACACTGTCTTATGGACGGACGTGACGTTTCCACCACCTCGGGTGTTGGCTTTATCAAGGAGCTTCAGGATAAGATGGCCGAGATTGGCGTAGGCAAGATTGCTACGGTTATGGGTCGTTACTATGCCATGGACCGTGACTTTGCCTGGGACCGTGTTGAGAAGGCGTATGCCGCTATGGTTTACGGTGAAGGCGTTTTAACCTCTGACCCCGTGAAGGCTATGGAGGAATCTTACGCTAAAGAGGTTACCGATGAGTTCATCCTTCCCACCGTTGTTGAGGGTGGTGCAACCATCAAGGCTAACGACAGTGTTGTTTCCTTCAACTTCCGCCCCGACCGCGCAAGACAGTATACTCGTACCTTTGTCGACCCCGATTTTGACGGATTTGAGCGCAAGAACGGATTTTTCCCACTCACCTATGTCTGCATGACTCAGTATGACGAGACCATGCCTAACGTAACCGTTGCTTTTCCTCCCGAGGAGCTTAGAATGACCTTCGGTGAGTATATGGCTTCCAAAAAGATGACCCAGCTTCGAATTGCTGAAACTCAAAAATATGCACACGTTACTTTCTTCTTCAACGGCGGCGAGGAAAAGACCTTTGAGGGCGAGGACAGAATCCTCATTCAGTCCCCCGATGTTCCCACCTTTGACCTTAAGCCCGAAATGAGTGCGTATGAAGTTTGTGATGCTGTTTGCGAACAGATTCTTTCCGGCAAATATGATGCTGTAATACTCAACTTTGCTAACTGCGATATGGTAGGTCACACCGGCGTGTTTGATGCCGCTGTAAAGGCTGTTGAGGCTGTTGACGAGTGTGTCGGCCGTGTTGTTGAGGCCACACGTCAGATGGACGGCGTAGTGTTCATCACTGCTGACCATGGTAATGCCGACTGTATGGTTGGCGAGGACGGCAATCCCTTCACTCCTCACACCACCAATCCCGTTCCCTTCTGTGTTGTGGGGTATCCCTGCGAGCTGAAAGAAGGCGGTCGCCTTGCTGACATCGTTCCTTCTATGCTGACCGTTCTGGGACTTGAGAAACCGGTTGAAATGACCGGAGAAAGCCTGATTAAATAATTCTAAAAGACCGAACCCAAAAGGTTCGGCCTTTTTATTGTATATAATAAAGAAAATACTATAAAATATATATAAATGCCAAATTTTTTCTTGATTTTAACCTGGCTCTCATTTATAATGTAAACGGAGAAATTTGAATTTTCAAAAGGAGAATTAACAATGACAAAGAACCCTACCGTATTAAAATGGTTAGACGAAGTAAAAACACTTCTTCAACCCGACAATGTAGTCTGGATTGACGGAAGCCAAGAGCAGATTGAGGCTTTAAGAGCCGAGGCTTGTTCTACAGGAGAAATGTTCAAATTAAATCAGGAAAAATTACCTGGTTGTTATCTTCACAGAACAAATCCTAACGACGTAGCTCGTGTTGAAGATAAAACCTTTATTTGTACTAAAACAAAAGAAGAAGCAGGTCCAACCAATAACTGGTGCGACCCTGACGAAATGTATGAAAAGCTTTACAAAATTGCAAGAGGAAGCTACAAGGGCAAAACAATGTATATCATTCCATATTCTATGGGTCCTATCGGCTCTCCTATTGCTAAGGTAGGTATCGAGGTTACCGATTCTATCTACGTTGTTTTAAATATGGTTATTATGACCCGTGTTAGTCCTAAGGTTTTAGAAGTTTTAGGCGATAGCAATGACTGGGTAAGAGGTTTACATTCAAGATGTGACATCGACCCTGACAACAGATATATCTGCCACTTCCCACAGGACAACACCATTATCTCTGTTAACTCAGGCTACGGCGGAAACGTACTTTTAGGTAAAAAGTGTTTCGCTCTCCGTATTGCTTCTTACCAGGGTTGGAAAGAAGGCGGGATGGCAGAGCATATGCTTATCTTAGGTCTTCAGAATCCTAAGGGAGAAATTAAGTACATTGCAGCTGCTTTCCCATCTGCTTGCGGAAAGACCAACCTTGCAATGCTTATTCCACCTGAGTATCTACGTAAAAAAGGCTACAAAATCTGGACTGTTGGTGACGACATTGCTTGGATGAAGATAGGTCCTGACGGCAGACTTTACGCTATCAACCCTGAAAACGGTTTCTTTGGTGTAGCACCGGGAACCAACGAACATTCTAACTTCAACGCTTTAGAGTCAACCAAGAAGAACACCATCTTCACAAACGTTGCTCTAAACCTTGACGATAATACAGTTTGGTGGGAAGGACTTGACAAGAATCCTCCACAGAACGCTCTTGAGTGGAAGGGTAATCCTTGGAACCCATCTATGTTCGTAAAGGCAGACAAATCTACCTATGCGGCTCATCCAAACTCAAGATTTACTGCTCCTGCAGAAAATTGTCCTTGCATTTCTGACGAGTTCAACAAGGGCGCAGGCGTTCCAATTTCTGCTATCGTATTTGGCGGCCGTCGCGCTAAGTGCGCTCCACTTGTATATCAATCAAAGGATTGGGTTAACGGCGTGTTCGTAGGCTCTGCAATGGCTTCTGAGACAACCGCAGCTGCAGCAGGCGCAGTTGGTGTTGTTCGTCGCGACCCAATGGCTATGCTTCCTTTCTGCGGCTACAATATGGGTGACTACTTCAAGCATTGGCTTGAAATGGGCGAAAAACTTGGCGACAAGGCTCCAAAAATCTTTAACGTTAACTGGTTCCGTACCGACGATGAAGGCAACTTCATTTGGCCTGGATTCGGCGACAATATGCGTGTTCTTAACTGGATTATCGACCGTTGCGAAGATAAGGTTGAGGCTAAGGAAACCGCTATTGGTTACGTACCTTATGCCGAGGATATTGACCTTACCGACCTTGACTTTGACCTTGAGACATTAAAGGGTATCTTAGAGGTTGATAAAGAAGTTTGGACAAAAGAGGCTGCAGAAATCGAAGAGCATTACAAGAAGTTTGGCGACAAGCTACCTTGTGCTCTCAGAAAACAGCTTGAGAACCTTAAAAACGGCTTAAAATAAAAAAACACTTTACAAAACAAAGTTTTTGTGGTACAATTCTTAAACGACCGTCTACAAGGCTTTAGGCGACTGCCGAAAAAATCGGATTCACCTGACCTTCTGCTTTGTTTACGGAGAAATATTAAAAGAGGTGAAAGACATGACAAACGAGCAAAAACAGGCAATTATTGCTGAGTATGCTACCCACGAGGGAGATACCGGTTCGCCTGAGGTACAGATTGCTGTTCTTACAACAAGAATCAACGAGCTTACCGAGCACTTAAAGGTTCACAAAAAGGACCACCACTCAAGAAGAGGTCTTCTTAAAATGGTTGGTCACAGAAGAAACCTTTTAGTATACCTTGCTAAGAAAGATATCGAAAGATATCGTTCTATTATCAAGCGTCTCGGAATCCGTAAGTAATCTAAAAAAGTTGGCAAGAGCCAAACACAATACGCCTTCAAAGCAAAATTTTCGGTAATAGTTTGCCTCAAAACTTGAAATACGACAGTATTTCTGCGTTTAGTCGGCTTCCTCTAACACAAAAATTTTGTCTTTGAAAGGTCGGAGAGTTTCTGCCAACGAATTTGCAAGCGGACAAAGCGTGATTTTGCCGCAAGGCTTGCGCCTTGCAAAAAAGAACGCGAAGACCGATGGTTAAAAGCGATGAGCGAAACCGTATTGGGTTTGGCTCTTGCCAACTTTAAATAAGGCAGACCGCAAATTTTTCGGTCTGCCTTGTTGCAAGTTTATGGAACTTGCAGAAAACAAAAGGTTAAAAAAGGGTGTTTGAGGGTTTAGCGGTAAATCGAGTGCCAAGAGTGTTGACATTGGATTTATTGCTTAACCCAGATGCCCCCAATATATTAAGGAGGATAAAAATGTACGAGAATTTTAAAATTTTCACTACCGTGTTTGCGGGAAGACCCCTTTCGGTAGAAATCGGCAAAATGGGCCTTCTTGCTAACGGCTCTTGCCTTGTTCGTTATGGCGAAACCGCAGTTTTCTGCGCAGCAACCGCTTCTGCAAAGCCAAGAGACGGAATTGATTTCCTTCCTCTTTCGGTTGACTTTGAAGAAAAACTTTATTCAGTAGGCAGAATCCCTGGCTCTTTCACAAGAAGAGAGGGCAAACCTACCGATAAGGCAATTCTAGCTTCACGTGTTATCGACAGACCTGTACGTCCTTTGTTCCCAAAGGATATGAGAAACGACGTTTCTCTTGTTTGTACAGTTATGGCAGTTGACCCTGACTGCTCACCTGAAATTACCGCTATGATTGGTGCATCTATTGCCCTTTCTATTTCTGACATTCCTTGGGAAGGTCCAATCAGCGGAATCAGTGTTGGCTACGTTGACGGCGAAATTGTTCTTAACCCAACTGCTGCTCAGCAGACAAACAACAAGCTTCAACTTACAGTTGCTTCTACAAGCGACCTTGTTGCTATGATTGAAGCAGGCGCTTACGAGATTCCTGATGACGTAATGTTTGACGCTATTATGACAGGTCATGAGGAAAACCAGAAAATCGTTAAGTTCATTAACGAAATCGTAGCAGAAATCGGCAAACCAAAGTTCACCTTTGAGTCAAGCAATCCTGATGAGGCTATGTTCGAGGCTATTAAGGAATTTGCTATTGATGACGTTAAGTTTGCTCTTGATACCGACGATAAATTGGTTCGTGACGAAAGACTCCGCCCAATTTATGATAAAGTTCATGAGAAGTTCGATGAAATCTATCCTGAACAGGAATTAGTTATTGACGATTGCCTCTACAAACTACAGAAATTTGTTGTACGTCGTTGGCTTCTTGACGAAGGCAAGCGTGTTGACGGCAGAGGTATCGACGATATCAGACCTCTTTACAGTGAGGTTGGCGTTATTCCACGTGTTCACGGCTCAGGTCTTTTCGCACGCGGACAAACTCAGGTTTTAACTATTGCAACCTTAGGCTCAATCGGCGACAGTCAGCTTCTAGACGGTATCGATAGCGAAGTTACCAAGAGATATATTCATCACTATAATATGCCTTCCTACTCTGTTGGCGAAACCAAGCCTTCAAGAGGACCGGGACGTCGTGAAATTGGTCACGGCGCACTTGCAGAACGCGCTTTAGTTCCTGTAATTCCAAGCGCAGAGGAATTCCCGTATACAATCAGACTTGTTTCTGAGATTCTTTCTTCCAACGGTTCTACCTCACAGGGCTCTATCTGTGGTTCTACCCTTGCTCTTATGGATGCAGGTGTTCCAATCAAGGCTCCTGTTGCAGGTATCTCTTGCGGACTTATCTCTGAAGGCGACCGCTTTATGACAATGGTTGACATTCAGGGTCTTGAGGACTTCTTCGGCGATATGGACTTTAAGGTAGCAGGTACCAAGGCTGGTATCACAGCTATTCAGATGGACCTTAAGGTTCACGGACTTACACCTGAAATTATTAAAGAAGCTCTTGCAAAGACACATAAGGCACGTGATTATATACTTGACGAAGTTATGCTCAAAGCTATTCCTGAGCCACGCGCAGAGGTTAGCGAGTATGCTCCAAAAATGCTTTCTACCAAAATCGACCCGGAGAAAATCCGTGAGGTTATCGGTTCAGGCGGAAAGGTTATTCAGAAGATTCAGGCCGACTGTGAATGTAAGATTGATATTGAGGACGATGGAAAGGTATTTATTACCGCTATCAACGGCGAGAATGCTAAACGCGCTCTTATGATTGTTGAAACCATCGCTAACGACCCTGAAATCGGCGCAATCTACAGAGGTAAGGTTACCCGCCTTATGACCTTTGGCGCATTCGTTGAAATTGCTCCGGGCAAAGAGGGACTTGTTCACATCAGCAAGCTTGACGTTAAGCGTACCGAAAAGGTAGAGGACTGCGTTTCTGTAGGCGACGAGGTTATCGTAAAGGTTACCGAAATCGACGACCAGGGCAGAATCAACCTTTCAAGAAGAGACGCTCTTGTGGAAATCGAAGGTGCAGTTATCGAAGATGACGGCAAGGACGAGGACAGAAAACCTAAACAAAGAAAAGACAGACATAGGTTTAGTAAATAATTAACAAAAACCCTTGGGATTTTTCTCAAGGGTTTTTCTTAAATAGAAAGGTTTTCTATATTTTGCAACTGATTTTCTTTCATTTCTTCTAACATTTTTGACCGATATCTACATAAATACAGTGGGCACAGGCACCTGTTATATCTAAAGAGATTTCCTTTAAAACACATTGGTCATTCCTTTGGTAGATACAGAAAATATTTTCACAAATCATATTATCGCCCTTTAAAATATATCATACTAAAAAACAAAACGCAACCATAAATGGTTATATAAATAAAACCGAAAACGGACATAATATTGATTTGGGTGATGATTATGTTTAAAATTGATAATGAATTAAAAAATGCAAACACTCCTCGTACCGTGCGATTTACCGAAGCTCTTTTTGAGAGGCTAAACAAAACCGCGGCAGACAACAATATCTCATTTAATTTGCTCGTGTTGCAGTGTTGCAAATATGCACTTGACAACATAGAAAGCCAAGAAAACTAGTAAAAAAACTTGTAACACGATTAAATTTATGGTATATTAAAGTTGGAAATAAGTAAGGGGGAAAAACAATGGAAAAGAAATTATATAAATCAAATACTGATAAAAAGCTTTGTGGCGTTTGCGGCGGAATTGCTGAATATTTAAACATAGACTCCACTATAGTTCGTTTAATTACTCTTTTGGCAATATTTTGTGTAGGCTGCGGCCTTTTGGCATACATTGTTGCCGCCCTGGTAATGCCCAACAAACCTGAATAATTTTTATATTATAAACAAACAAAGCCCTGAGAGAAATCTCAGGGTTTTGTTCTGCCTTATGGCATAAGAAAAAAGGATGTAAAAATGAAAGGAGTGTTGATGCATTATCGACAAGTTCTTTTTAATTCATATGTTTCAAAGGGGATTATTTCTGCGCGACGGGGATGTCTTTTTTTGCCCTTTAGAAGTCTTTTAATACCTTTAAAAAGTTTCTCCTCAAAAGCTACCCATTTATCTTCAATGAAAAATCCATATAAAAGCACAGCCGCAATGATTATTTCAATTACTGTTTGTATAATAAATCTTGTTTCCATCTTGTTTTCCTCCTATCGAACAAATGTTCGGTACGCTTTTATTATAGCGTTGTTTTTTAATTTTGTCAAGGCTTTTTTAAACTTTTTTAACCTTCTGTTTAAATTATATTAGGTTGGGTGTCCAAATATACGTACTTTAAGTGGTAAATTTGCAAAAAAATAAGCGGTTTTTAAAAAACCGCTTTAATTTATATGTTATTTGAAATCCGGGCTAATTGCTCCAAGGTCAGTTCTTCTGCACGAGCAGTCTCTTTTAATCCCTCTGTGTTTAGCGCGGCCTTTAAAACCTCTTTGCTTATCCCCATAGAAGAGGAGACGGTGTTAATAAGTGTCTTTCTTCTTTGAGCAAAACAAGCCTTTACAAACCTAAAGAATTTTTCTTCATTTAAGAGTTTTACAGGAGGCTCTTTTCTTATTTTAAGTGTTATTACCGCACTGTCCACGTTGGGAGGAGGAAGAAAAGATTCTCTGTTTACAAGAAAAAGGATTTCTCCCATAGAGTAATAATCAACTGCCACGGTAACTGCACCGGCCTCTCGGCTTCCCACTTTGGCGCAAAGTCTTTCGGCCGCTTCCTTTTGAACCATAACAGTAATGTTGTCAATGGGTAGTCGGCTTTCTAAAAGATACATTATAATAGGGGAGGTTATATAGTAGGGAAGATTTGCACAAACCGAGACTTTTGCGCAGTCAGAAAACTTTTCCTCAATTATCTTTTTAAGGTCAAGCTTCATAGCGTCTCCGAAAATAACCTCCACGTTGTCTTTATCGGAAAGGGTCCTGTTAAGCACCGGCTTTAGCTTTGTGTCAAGCTCGATGGCAACAACCTTTTTTGCCTTGTCTGCAAGGCTGCGAGTAAGAACTCCTGCTCCGGGACCGATTTCCAAAACACCGGTTTCCTTGTCACAGGCGTTTTCTGCCATGGCAGGACAAACTTCAGGGTCAATGAGAAAGTTCTGACCTAAAGATTTTTTAAGGTTAAAGCCTTCGCTTTTTAAGATTTTTTGTAAGGTAGAAATATCTGCAAGTTCCATATAATTTTCCTTAAATTAGTTTTTTAAGAGTAGTCTGAATTTCTTTTTCTCCGTCGGTAAGATAAACCATCATATCTCCAAAGACCGATAATCTTTTAAGTGCCGCTTTAGGAAGGTCTCCCTTAGAAAAAACGGCAAGGGCAAGAAACTTGGTTTTTTCTTGCCTTAAGGCACCGGAAAGAGCCATATCAACCGCCGAAATTTTATGTGAGTCACTAAAGGAAATATCGCAGCCTGTCTCAATACTGCCATCTCGGCACAAAAGCGCGGCGCCTGTTTTTGCAATGCTTTTTGGGTAGCAGGTGTCTGCGGCATCTTTTGCCGCCTTCTTCAGCTCATTAAAAGACAGATTCATAAAAACCCCTCCTGACAAATTAATTATACAACATTAGCCAAAACCTTTCAATATTTATATTGCAACTGAGAAAACTTTAAGATATAATTATTATATATGCGCATTTTAGGAGACTTTAATATGAAAGCAAGAGCTTATATATACATAATTTTGGCAGGAATGTTCTGGGGAACCTCAGGACTTTTTGTGGCGCTTTTAAAAGAGTTTGGTTTTGATTCTTTTCAGATGACTTCTTTCAGAGCGCTTTTTTCACTTATTTTCCTTTCGGTGTTTTTTCTGATTAAGGAAAAAGAGGTTTTTAAAATCAAACTGAAACAATTACCTCTTTTAATAGGCTCAGGTGTTTCTATGTATCTTTGCGCCGCTTGTTACTATATAGCAATGCAACGCACCTCTGTACCTACCGCAGTAGTTTTAATGTATACCTCTCCGGTTTTTGTAATGATGTTCTCTGCAATGTTTTTAGGCGAAAAGCTAACACCTATAAAACTTGTCTGCCTGGCAGGGGTTTTCTTTGGTTGTGGGCTTGTTGCGGGAATAATCGGCGGAATGAAATACGATTTTATCGGACTTCTTGTAGGTCTGGCGTCAGGCGTAACCTTCTGCGCTTACAACGTAATAGTAAAAATCGAAATGAGAAAGGGCTACAACCCTTCAACTGTTACCCTTTATTGCTACATAGTAATGACAATTCTTGCCTTTATTGTTGCACCGCCTACAAAAAGCATACCTATTATAAACGACAATTCTTGGTGGTTGCTTGGTGTCTTTGCCGTTTTCGGTGTATGCACTTCAGGTCTGCCATATTTCCTATACACTTTAAGTCTCAAGAACCTGCCTGCAGGAACCGCGTCTTGCCTTGGGGTTGTAGAGCCTCTTGCTGCAACGCTGTACAGTGTGCTTTTCTTAGGCGAAAGAATGGGTCTGGTTCACATTATAGGTATGGTGCTTATTATTGGCTCGGTAGTTTTACTTAGCCGAACAGAAGAATAAAAGGAGTTTTTATGAGGGAAAAAACAATAGCTGCAGTTTCCACCCCCACAGGAGAAGGGGGAATAGGTGTTGTTAGAATATCGGGTAGCGAGGCAATTGCTATCGGCGATAAGGTTTTTTGTAGCTTTACGGGGAAAAAACTTTCGTCAATTGCAGGCTATACCGCCCTCTTCGGCAAGGTAAAGCAAGGGGACGAGGTGGTGGACGAAGCTATAGCTACCGTGTTCAGAGCGCCTAAAAGTTATACAGGAGAGGACATCTGCGAGATTTCTTGTCACGGTGGCAGATACGTTACCGAAATGGTTTTAAGAGCTGTCTTAGAGGCAGGTGCTTCTGCGGCGGCTCCGGGAGAATTTACCAAAAGAGCCTTTTTAAACGGAAAGATGGATTTGGCTCAGGCAGAAAGCGTAGCAGGTCTTATTTCTGCAAGGGGCAAAGAAGAATTAAAGCTTCAGCTTAGCGCAAAGGACGGAAGAATTTCCAGAGAAATAGAAAAAATTGAGGGACTTCTTTTAGAGTTTTCCTCAGACCTTGCAGCATATAACGATTATCCTGACGAGGATTTGTCCGAGCTGGACCCTGAAAACTTTAATAAAATTCTTTATAAAGCAAAAGATGCCTTAGAGAAACTTCTTAAAAATTACGATAGCGGAAGCCTTCTTTTAGAGGGTGTGAGAACGGCAATAATTGGAAAGCCCAACGTAGGAAAATCTACCCTTATGAATTTGCTTGCAGGTAAGAACCGCTCTATTGTTACCGAAATTGCAGGAACAACAAGAGACGTTATAGAGGACACTGTAAGACTTGGAAAAATAACCCTTTTGCTTGCCGACACTGCAGGAATAAGAGAAACCAAAGACATAGTTGAAAACGCAGGAGTAGATTTGGCAAAAGAAAAATTGGAAAACGCCCAGCTTGTTTTGGCGGTTTTCGATACCTCTGCACCCTTTGATTCAGACGACCTTAAAATATTAAGTCTTATAAAAGACAAAAATTGTATAGTTGTTTTAAACAAAACAGATAAGGGCAGCCTTGCAGATAAAACTCTTTTAAAGGATTTTGAAACTGTGGAAATTTCCGCAAAAGAGGGAATTGGCGCAGACCTTTTAGAGTCTGCCGTATTAAAGGTAACAAAGGTAGAAAACATAGACCCCTCTGCCGCAGTGTTTATAAGCCGCAGACAACACGACCTTGCCTTAAAGGCGCTAAAGTCGGTAAACGAAGCGGTAGATATTTTAAATTCAGGTATGACCCTGGACGCCGTAGGGGTGTTAATAGACGAAGCATTAACTCAGCTTTATTCTATAGATGGAAAGCGTGTTACAAACGAGGTTGCCGACGAGGTTTTCCGTCGTTTTTGTGTTGGAAAGTAGGTAAAAGTCTTTATGAATTATAAAGCAGGAAATTTTGATGTTGCCGTTATCGGTGCAGGACATGCAGGAATAGAAGCCGCACTTGCTGCCGCAAGACTTGGCGCTAAAACTGTGATGTTTTGCATTAATCTTGACTCGGTAGGCAATATGCCCTGTAACCCATCTATCGG
>JAZNBQ010000109.1:0-7438 GCA_045587065.1 Acutalibacteraceae bacterium
TTTGAAGGCAAAAAGATGTGCTACATCGGAGACGGCAACAATATGGCAAACAGCCTTATTGTTGGTGGAATTAAGATGGGTATGAAGGTTAGCATTGCTTGTCCTGAAGGCTATGAGCCTGATGCCGAAATTATGAATTGGGCTAAAGAAAACGGAGAATTCCTTTGCACTGATAATATCTTAGAGGCTGCCAAGGACAGTGACGTTATCTATACAGACGTATGGGCGTCTATGGGACAAGAAGGCGAAGCAAACGAGCGCAAGAAGATTTTTGCAGGTTACCAAATCAATGATGAGGTAATGAGTGTTGCAAAGCCTGATGCGATGGTGCAACACTGTCTTCCGGCTCATAGGGAAGAGGAGATTACCGCGAAGGTGTTTGAAGCTCACGCAAAGGAAATCTTTACCGAAGCAGAAAATCGACTTCACGCTCAGAAAGCGGTGCTGGTAAAATTACTTGGTTAATAAAAAAACTGCAATCGAAAGATTGCAGTTTTTTATTTTATTCAAGTTCTTTTTTACCTGTATACAGTTCGTAATATCTGCCCTTCAAATCAAGAAGGTCTTTGTGGTCGCCGCGCTCAATAATTTCTCCCTTTTCAAGCACCATAATGGCGTTTGCATTTCTGACAGTAGAAAGTCTGTGGGCAATTACAAAGGTGGTGCGGTCGCTCATAAGTCGGTCCATACCTTTTTCAATGTGCTTTTCGGTACGGGTATCTACCGAGCTGGTAGCCTCGTCAAGAACTAAAATTGGTGCTTTAGAAAGAGCGGCTCTCGCAATGTTGAGAAGTTGTCTTTGTCCTTGGGAAAGATTTGCTCCGTCTCCGCTTATCTGGGTGTTATAACCATTTTCAAGCCTGGTTATAAAGGAATGAGCACTTGCAGTTTTAGCGGCGGCAATAACTTCCTCGTCGGTGGCATCAAGTCGACCGTAACGAATATTTTCCATAATAGTTCCTGAGAACAAATGAGTGTCCTGTAATACCATGGCAATATTCTGTCTTAAAAAGTCTCGGTCTAAATCCTTAATGTTAATACCGTCAATGGTAATAGTGCCGTCTTTAATATCATAAAACCTATTAAGAAGATTTGTAATAGTGGTTTTACCTGCTCCTGTAGAGCCAACAAAGGCAATTTTTTGACCCTTTTTAGCATAAAGAGAAATGTTTTTAAGAATTGTTTTATCTGGATTATAGCCAAAGGTCACGTTATCTAAAACTACCTCGCCCTTAATTTCACAGGGGAATAGACAAGGCTTATCTTCACTGCTTTCAGGTGTGGCGTCCATAACCGAGAAAACACGCTCTGCACCTGCAAGAGCGGCAAAAATTGTGGAGGTCTGTTGAGAAAGCATATTAATAGGCATACTAAACTGCTTTGAATAGTTGGCAAAAACAGTAAGCGCTCCCGGAGTAAAGTTTCCAACACACATCATTATACCGCCGATGCCCAGAGTAATGGCATAACTGATTTGACTGGTATTGTGCATGATAGGTCCCATTATACCGCCATAGAATTGAGCCTTAAACTGTTTATCTCTAAGGTCGTTGTTAAGCAAATTAAATTCTTCTACACATATTTCCTCGTGGTTAAATACCTTAACAACCTTTTGACCTGTAACAGTTTCTTCAATATAGCCGTTAACCGAACCTAAAGCTGCCTGTTGACCGGAGTAATATTTGTGAGAAAATTTAGCAATAGTACCACAGGCAAAGGAGAATATAGGTATAAATACAATGGTAACAAGGGTTAATACCCAGTTGGTAGTAATCATAAACACAAAAGTACCAACAAGAGAAATAACACCCGAAACAAGACCTGTAAGGGAATTGTTAAGCATAACGTCGATGTTGTCAACGTCGTTGGTAAAACGGCTCATAATCTCTCCGGTAGGGTTTGTGTCAAAGTATTTTACGGGCAAATCTTGTAGTTTATTAAATAAATCCTCACGAATTTTTACAATACTGTTTTGTGATACGGAAAGCATTAGACGCGCCTGTAAATAGTTAGAACCGATACCAACCAAATATACTAAAAGCATAATTGTACAAGCGGCAAGAAGATAGGTCATAATTTCGGCAAAGCGATTCTGATTCATAATGCTTGTAACAAATGGGATTTTGGAGGCAGATTCAATAACCTTATCAATCTTAACTGCTAAAACCCCTGCGCTGTTTGTGGTGGCAACCCCTGCAATACGATTTATGATAGGGAAGAGAATGAAGGAACCAATAAGGGAGGTTACGGCGCTTGTAAGCATACAAACAAGAACAAGCAAAAGTCTTATAGGATACTTGCCTACGTAAGAAAAGAGACGTTTTATGGTATGGGCAGTGTTCTTTGGTTTTCCTCCACCCATAGCTCTTGCTCTTGCACCGGGACCGCCGCCTCTGGGGCCGCCCATTCCTCGCATATTACCTTTAGCAGAGGAATGTGAGGAATAACGTTTTTGGAGTATTTCAAGTGTTCTTTTTGCCATTGTGCTATTCCTCCTTCTTATCAGTCTGGGAATAATAAATTTCTTTATATTCCTCGCAAGATTCAAGTAAATCCTCGTGTTTGCCAACACCGGTTATTTTGCCGTCGTTCATCACAACGATTGTGTCGGACTCAATAACCGAGGAAATACGTTGAGCAATAATAATTTTGGTAGAGCCTTTAAGTTCGTTTTTAAAGGCAGAACGAATTTCCTTTTCGGTAGCAGTGTCTACCGCACTTGTAGAGTCATCGAGAATAAGAATTTTAGGTTTTTTAAGCAGGGCTCTTGCAATACAAAGTCGTTGCTTTTGTCCACCGGAGATATTTACACCGCCTTGACCAAGTTCGGTATCATACCCTTCGGTAAAGCCGGAAACAAAGCTGTGAGCCTGAGCGTAAGAAGCGGCTTTTTCAATTTCCGCTTTAGTAGCATCTTCCAGACCCCAACGCAGATTTTCTTCAATGCTTCCTGAAAACAAAACGTTCTTTTGAAGCACCATTCCAACTCCTTCACGAAGGTTGAAAATAGAATAGTCTTTAACGTCTATACCGTCAATTAAAACTTGACCCTGATCGGCATCATACAAACGGGGTATAAGGGAGACAAGAGAGGTCTTTCCGCTACCTGTAGAGCCGATAATACCAACGGTAGAACCTGCTTCAATTTTCAAGTTGATATTTTCAAGAACTTCATCTTCACTGTTTTTGTAGTATCTGAACCCTACGTTTTTAAACTGGATTTCTCCCTTTTCAATAACCTTGTCCTTAAAAGCGGCAGAATCGTCGTTTATGTCGCTTTTTTCATCTAAAACCTCTGAAATTCTTTTAGCAGAAGCTAAAGCTCTGGAAGACATCATAAGCATGTGGGTAATCATCATAAGAGACATTAAAATTTGGGAAACGTAGGTTAAGAAAGCAGAAAGGTCTCCAATTTGCATACCGCCAATCATATTGGCTTCCCCTAAAACAATCTGCCCACCAAACCATAATACCGCAACGGTAGCAAGGTTCATAAATATTGTCATAACAGGTGACATAAATATCATAACTCGCATTGCCGACATGGCAGTGTTTTTAAGGCTTTTATTGGCAGTTTTAAACTTTTCTTTTTCAAAGTCTTCTCTGACAAAGGATTTAACAACTCTAACGTTGGTAATATTTTCCTGAACAGTGGAATTAAGTTGGTCGATTCTTTCCTGTACCTTGGCAAAACGGCTGAAACCTGTACGAATAATAAAGAAAACAGAAATAGCCATTAAAGGAATTACCACGGCAAAAACAACCGAAAGGGAAGGCCTTATGGTAATTGCCATAATAAGAGCTCCAATAAGCATACCCGGAGAACGAAGGAACATTCTAAGGAGCATATTAACCATATTTTGAATTTGTGTTACGTCGTTGGTAAGACGTGTAACTAAAGAACCTGTAGAAAATTTGTCAATATTAGCAAAGGAGAATTTTTGCACCTTGCTAAAAATATCGCTGCGCAAATCGGCCGCAAAATTAACCGAAGCCTTAGAACCAAAATAACTTCCGCCCACGCCGCTTGCCATCATAATAACAGCGGTTAAAATCATAAGAGCTGCAAGACCAATGCTTTTGCCCACAGTGAGTGTTCCGTTCATACCGGAATTTATAAGCACCGATAGGAAATAAGGCATAACAACGTCGCCTATAACCTCAATAATCATACATAAAGGCCCTAAAACAAATGAGAGGGCATGGGGCTTAACGTATTTCAAATATTTTTTCATATAGAGCCTTCTTTCAAATTATCGATAACTTTGTCAAGGAGTTTGCCTAAAATCTCCTTTTCCTCGCTGCTTAAATTACCAAAGGAGCGTTCATCAAGACTGTCTAAAATTTCTTTTGACATATCTACAACGCTTTTGCCTTTTTCGGTAATGGTAATTTCGTTGTATCGGTTATCATTCTCACTTGTGTTTCTTAAAATGTAACCTTCATTTTCAAGCTTTTTAAGAGAGACTGCTACCGCCGCAGGACTAATTCTGAAACTATTGGCAATCTCCTTCTGCGAGGGAGCCTCTTTTGTGCGATAAAGGTGCATTAAAAGCATATGCTGATTTCGGTGTACGCCTGTTTTGACAAGCATTTTTTCGGCCTGCTTGTGATGCATACGGTTAATATGCATAAACTTGCTTCGCAGTTCTCTTACGTCTGTTATATTACCCATAATTCACCTTCGTTAACATATTAATAATTAACACCTTAACAATTATACATAAATATTTGCCCAAGTCAACAAAAAAATAACAATTATTTGTTGAAAAATAGTTTTAGGTGCGATATAATGAAATGGCGAATGTTGTAAATACAGCAGGGAGGTCACGCTATGGCAACAAGTGACATGGGTATCAATCTGGAAAAAGACGTTAATATACATTTGGAAAACAAAAAGGTAAGCAGGAGCTTTTTTTGGTTTTTGTGGGTACTTTACGTAGTTGTTTATATAAGTAAAAGCAATTTCAGCGGTGCTTTGGCAAGTATTGTTTCGGATGGAATTATGACAAAATCCCAGACCGGATTTATAATTGCCATGTTCTATATCGTGTATGCTCCGTTCCAGGTAGTTGGCGGAATGATTGTAGATAAGCGAAGCCCTGAGTTAATGATAAAAATCGGATTAATCGGTGCAATCATTTCTAACGTGTTTATTTTCTTTTTTAGTGAAAATTATTATGTTATGCTTGCTGCTTGGACCTTTAACGGAATAATTCAGTTTGGTATTTGGCCGGGTATTTTTAAAATCATTTCTTCCCAGCTTCTGAGAAGTGACAGAAAAATGATGTCCTACTTCATATCCTTTGCATCAACGGCAGGACTGATAGTAACCTATATGTTAGGCGCAATAGTGCCACATTGGAAATATAGTTTCATTATTGCAATAGTACTACTCATTTTATTTACAGTGGGACTGCATATTTTTGAAAAACGTTTAAGCCCATATATGAAATGGGACAGAAGAGAGAAATATGAGGTTAAAAACGAGTTTAACAAAGTAGATTATAGTCTTACTACTAAAGAAGTATTTATAAAAAGCGGCTTTTTCTTTGTAGTTGCTTCTGTACTATTTTCTACAGTTACAACACAAAGTCAAAAAACCTTTGCTTCAATAATGTTTGTAGAAAATTATGATAACGTTTCGTCTTCCCTGGGTAATACTCTTACCATAGTCTTTTTGATAGCAGGTCTTGTAGGTACTGTTCTTGCAGGAAAATTCTGCAAATCAATAAAGAACGAGGTTATGGGTATGGCATTTTCTTTTGCCCCTGCGATACCTATGTTAGTTGTTTGCTCTTTCGTAGGCGGTGTGCCTATTTTCGGAATGGTTTCCTGCTTTTGCGTTGTTGCTGTTTGCGAAGCCTTTGCTGCGTTAATTAGAACACGTTATACAATGACTTTTTCTAAATTTGGCAAATCAGGACTGGCGTCAGGTGTTCTCAACAGTGCAATGTCTATAAGCTTTGTTATTGCATCTTATATTATTCCGTTACTTATAGAAAAATTTGGTTGGCCCATATCAATATTTATGTGGGCAATGCTCGTAGTTGTAGCAGTAACATTTTTATTTGTATCAAATATCAAATACAGAAAAATGATGAATCAGTTAACCATAGAAGAACCAGAAACTCAAAACGCTTAAATTTATATAGAACTTTAATTTAAAGAGGATTGTTTATGAAAAATATCGGCTTTGATAACGACAAATACCTGCAGCTTCAGTCACAACATATTAAGGAGCGTATTGCCCAGTTCGGAGGAAAACTCTATCTTGAATTTGGCGGTAAGCTTTATGATGACTATCACGCTGTAAGAGTGCTACCGGGATTTCAGCCTGACAGTAAGCTTAGAATGCTTCTTCAGATGAAAGAAAAGGTAGAAATAGTTATTGTAATAAACTCTGCAGATATAGAAAAGAATAAGGTTCGCGGAGACTTAGGTATTACCTATGATATTGACGTTATCAGACTTATAGATATTTTCCGTAAAATCGGTTTGTATGTAGGAAGCGTGGTTCTTACCTGTTTTGGAGGACAACCTACTGCAACTGCTTTCATAAAACGTCTGGAGCATTTAGGAATTAAGGTGTATAAACATTATGCCATTGAAGGTTACCCATCCAACATTGCAAAAATTGTAAGCGACGAGGGCTATGGCAAAAATGAATATATAGAAACCACAAGAGAACTTGTGGTTATTACTGCACCGGGGCCGGGAAGCGGTAAAATGGCAACCTGTCTTTCTCAACTATATCACGATAATAAGCGTGGTATTAAGGCAGGCTATGCAAAATTTGAAACCTTCCCAATCTGGAATTTGCCCTTAAACCATCCTACAAATTTGGCTTATGAAGCGGCAACCGCAGACCTTAATGACGTTAATATGATTGACCCATTCCATTTAGAGGCTTATGGAAAAACAACAGTAAATTATAACCGAGACGTAGAAATTTTCCCGGTTGTTACTGCTATGTTTGAAAAAATAATGGGCAAATGTCCATATAACTCTCCTACAGATATGGGAGTTAATATGGCAGGCAACTGTATCATTGACGATGAGGTATGCTGTCAGGCTTCCCGGATGGAAGTCATTCGTCGGTATTATCGTGCCATGAATAAGCTGGCCAAGGGCGAGGATACGGAGAATGAAGTATATAAGATCGAGCTTTTGATGAAGCAGGCAAAGGTGACCACCGATGACCGTGCGGTAACGGTGGCTGCCAAGAAGCGGGCGGAGCTTCTCGGTGTGGGAACGGCGGCCATTGAACTGGCGGACGGTACGATTATTACGTCCAAGACTACGGATTTGCTGGGTGCTTCTGCGGCGTTATTGCTCAATGCCTTAAAGTATCTGGCAGGTGTGGACCATGATACTCACTTGATTTCTCCGCAGGCCATCGAACCGATTCAGGATTTGAAAGTAGGATATCTGGGGA